>JAZQLH010000021.1:0-24770 GCA_045542555.1 Acetatifactor sp.
TAATATCAATAATCGGATACTGTTCGATATAATCAAACACAGCCCTTAAATTATCTTTACTTCTAGTCGTGTTGGGAAGTTTTTCTATATTTGTATCATGCAGTGCAGAAAGCTGACGGATTGTTTCCAAAGAATCCGATGCCGCTTTACTCACCGCCTCCAAAAAGAATCTTATCCATTGTTCAAAGTTTCCACTTCTTCTAACTTCACTAATTCGATCATAATATTCTATCTGGTTCTTTTTCAAAAAATAGGATATATAAATGACCGGTTTAGCAAGCAATCCCTGCTCCATCAGATAAAGGAGTATCAAAAGTCTTCCGATTCTTCCGTTGCCGTCCAAAAACGGATGTATTGTTTCAAACTGATAATGAATCAATGCAGCTCTAATCAATGGATCATAATCCGTATTCTCATTAATATATTTCTCCAAATCAGACATGGCATCTTGCATATCCTCTACATTCGGTGGAATATATCTTGCATCTTTTAATGAGCAATTGGCAGATCCAATCCAATTTTGAGAATGTCTGAATTCTCCCGGAGTTTTATCCTGTCCACGAACATTTTCCATTAATACTTCATGTATTTCTCTTATTAATCTGCAACATAAAGGTAATCCTTCCAGGCGTTTCAATGCATACTGTGTTGCTTTAACATAATTAATAACATCAGAAACATCAAGATTTGCATTCGCTTCCACTTCCGGATCTAATACATCGTCAAGAGTACACTGTGTTCCTTCTATTTGTGAAGAGAGCAATGCTTCTTTTCTAACATACATTGATATAAACAAATCTGCATTGGAAATTAGCTGTGATGCAGTATCAAGCTTTACGAGTTGTTTATTGGCATCTACTAATAGTTTTACAAGCTCCTCATCCATTTCAATTTCAGGCATAGGTGGTAATGGAGTTGGTTTAAAAGATTGGTAATTAGCCTCTCCTGTTAAATTGTCGATATATATTCCTGCTCGATTCATATAATTCTCCTTGTTTTGCACCTCTTTTTGAAACAACTACACTCATTATATCCTATTTATTTCAAAAAGTCACTATGTTTTTGAAATAAAGACATTTGTTTTAATGTCTTATTTCAAAAAGTTTTTATGGATGTTATAAATATTTTTATCGCTCATATAGAGCATTCGCCAAATTGTCCACTCATAAAAAGAGGCTCATACAAGCAAGCTTGCATCGCCTCTACCCATCCGTGCGGCATTCGCAATCCGCTTCGCTTCTTGCTCATGTACGGCTTTCGCCGTATGTTGGTACATCGAAAAAGACTTCATGGTAAGCAAGCTTCCCAGAAGTCTTTTTCTCGTCCCACCGCACGGACTTTAGTGTTCTAACATATTTTCAATAAATATCTGAATGTGTCAAGTAAGGGACAAAATAATAATAGCCATTACAAAGAACCCACACTTCATAATGGCTAATTGCATGTTTCATATTAAATTAACACTTCGTAAACCTGAAAGTTTACTTCTACTTTGAGAATAACTTTTTATATGGATTATCTGCACCAATTGTTCCAATTGAAACTTGTACTGTTGCTTTAGGTGTATATGCAATTCACAAACCTTATCTATTTTTCAACGTTGATAAATCATAGCTCTCCACAAACAGAATACTTCTATACGCAATATTTCTCAATTACATCCTCCTTTGCAATAGGTTTTGAGTAATAATACCCCTGGAAGCTATGTATTCCGTATTCCCTAAGTATGTCACGCATTCCGGAGGTTTCAATACCTTCCACACACACCTTTGCCCCAAAAATGCTGGCGGCATCAGCTAAATTTTTTACCAGTTTTCTTTCTTTGTCGTCTTCTTCTATTTTTTGAACAAAACTTCTATCAATCTTGATCGTATCAAAAGGCAAGCTCTTCATCAATCCGATGGACGAATAACCGGTTCCGAAATCATCCAGTGCTATGCGTACTCCACCCGCTCGAAGCATGATTATGACATTTCTCAGAAGATCCATGTCAAGTAGTCTGCAACGCTCCGTTATTTCAAAGCACAAATGATCCGCTGGAAATCCGGTTGTTTTCAATGCATTCCATACTTTGTCTGTAAAATCTTCCTGCTCCAGCTGCACATAGGACAGATTTACATTTATCACAAAATCCGGTTTCTTGCGCAGAATCTTCTTTGCATCTTCAAGAGCCGTCCTTAGAATCCACTCTCCCAGATCCGGAAACAAAGGATCACTTTCCAGTAAAGAAATAAATGTATCCGGCGGAACCACTCCATACTCTTTATTCTTCCAGCGCAACAATGCCTCCGCTCCGATCAATTCTTCTGTATCCGCATCCACAACCGGCTGATACAAAAGATAAAATCCCCTATATCCCTTGGTAATGGAATTCCTGATTACATGAAGCTGTGCTATCCTTAACCTTTCATCAGTCCTAAAATCATTCCTAAACTCCACTAGTTCCCCATGTTTACCGCTCTTTGACTCTTTATAAGCAAAGTTGAGACATGCATAGACAGTCTGATTATCCGTATCATAATCATCCAGCACAAGCGTTGATGCATTTAACTCCAGAGCAACAAATATTCCATCAACAACCAGTCCCTCACGAAAATGAGCCCTAATTTTATCATATGTCTTTTTCAACTCTTCAAATGTCTGGTTTTCTGTAATCACCGCAAATCTAGATCCATCAAGGTGATATGTACCGCTTCGATCGCCCACATGCTCCATAAGATACCTTCCAAAGCGTTGCAACACAATATTCCCCAAACTATATCCATACACCGCATTAATCTCTGCAAGCTTACTAATACCCAAAACAGCTATCCTTACTTCTCTCCTGTTTTGAATATATCTGGAAATATCCTCAAAAAAGCCATACTGATTACGCAGTCCTGTCAAAGTATCTATATGACTATGTTGTCTATGATTACGAATTGCCCCTCCAAAGTACTCCGGCTGACCATTCTCATCCTTAATCAAGATACCCAAACCGGAACAGATATCATACTCTCCGTCCGCTCTCCTTGCACGATACTGCAGATCAAACCCACTTGTTTTATACTGAAACAAACTATCTATCATATCGCGGTATGCCTGTTTGTCTATCGGATGGATATGTTCTTCCCAGATAGTCGCCGCATCATACATATACTCTGAAGGCAACCCGAATTCTTCCACAAGTCCTTTGGACCATCTGGAATAATCATAATCCATATCACACAAATATACATTACTTTTATCCGCAATAATGGAAAACGCCTCAAACAGCGAATTCAGTTGTTGTTTTCTCTTTTCAGAAATCTTTACCTCTGCATCCCCCTCGCGAATAAAGAGTACACCTCCAAAATACTCCGGTTCCCCATGCTCATTTCTTATCAAAAGTCCTCTGCATGTACAAGGATTATAATTACCATTGATTCCTTTTACTCTATAGCTCAGCTCAAACTCTTCTTTATCGCCACTAAAAACCGCTTCAACACGCTTATGATAATATTCTCTGTCATCCGGATGTATCCTTTTCTCCCAGATTCCGCCTGCATTGTACATATATTCTGCTGGAAGCCCATAATTATCCACTACTTGCTTATCCCAGCGTGAAAAATCATATCGTATATCACAAAAGAAGATATATCCCTTCGCTGCAGCCACATGAAGTACGCTAAAAAATGAATCAAGACGTGCCTTTCTGATTGCCGGTATTTTCTGTATCCCGTCGTGTCCCACCTGATCGATATTCAGCCTTGCCGTACGTTCTTTCAAACTTCTCTTATCATCATACATTTCCTCATCTGCACGTTCAAATACATCTGATATCTTTTGGTCTATTCCCCTTTTATAAATCGACATCCCGGTTGCCGCAACCGGTCCTTCACCAGTATTTTGATTATTGATAATCGTTTGCCGCAAACCATTGAACAGGTCTACTCGTTCTCGATAATCCCTGTCTTTTAGGATCACCACAAATTCATCTCCTCCGACACGATATATCGTGCTATGCAAAAACGTATTACACAGAAGAGTGCAAACAGACTGCAGAAGCTCGTCACCAGCCTTATGCCCCATAGCATCATTGATAATCTTTAGGTTATTCACGTCACATACGACAATCCCAAATCTCAGACCTTCGTCCTTCTTTATTAGAAGCTGATATTCTTCTTCTAATTCCCGATAAGCATTCTTATTCCTTGCACCGGTCATTGTATCAATGTATGCTCTTTCATCCGCATACATCTGCTTACGCGCCACCTTATCTACATTCCGAACTCCGATGATAAAATACTCATCCCCATCCATATATTCATGGATGAGACGCATGTTATGGTATACAGGTTTCCCATTTATCTCAAGACGATATACAAAGCTCTGACGGTTGCCGTTTCGAAACTGTTTTAAGAGGTTTTCTTTTAAATCGTCAGCCAGAAAGAAATGTCTGTCCTCTTCATATACCATCTGTCTTATATTCGCTGCTAAGTCATAAAAAAAATCATTGCCTTTTTGTTCTTCGTTCAGAAAATGGGAGTTCTGATCAACAAGATATCGGCGATATTCATTGGTCCTTGTGTTAACAAGATAAACTCTCACATAGTCCCCCATAAGTGATTCCGCTATCTTGGCAAACAATTCTCTGTTCTCAATCATACCTCAACCTCCTATCTCGTCTTAATCAATCTCCAAATATTTTTTCATAATTCTATCCTACTATGATTAGAGCATGAAAAGAAGTACTCTGTCAATACATAGAAAGTTTGGCTTTCGCCAAATATCGGTTCATTGCATCGTAGCCTTTTACTTCTGTCCTACATCTCTCAATGCTCCAACATATTCTCTATAAAAATTCCATACCCTTTAGCACTGTCCTGTATTAGCACATGGGTCACGGCTCCAATAATTTTCCCATCCTGTATTATGGGTGCGCCGCTCATACCCTGCACAATCCCTCCTGTAATCTCCAAAAGTTCCGGATCAGTAACCGTAAGTTCAATACCTCGGTTAACATTGTCGTGGTCTAAGTGAATATCTGTAATTTTAATATCATAGTATTTAGGCTCACCATCCACAGTACAAATAATCTGAGCGGGGCCCTTTTCAATTTCCTGTTTCAGACCAATAGGCAGTGCTTTTTCCTCTGCCAATTGCATGGCACTTTCATTGCAGCAACCAAAAATCCCCTCTAAACCGTTATAGGTAATGTCTCCAAGAATATTTTCATCTGTATAAACGATAAGCCCGGTCATTTCTCCGGGATCTCCCGCTGCACCTTTTTCTATGGAGAGAATCTTCGTGCGATATAATGTTCCATCATACATTTCCATGAGTTCACTCGTATCCACATCACTGATACCATGCCCAAGGGCTCCGAAATTGCCCTCACTGTCAATATAGGTCATCGTACCCACGCCTTGGGTGCTGTCGCGAACCCATACACCGATTTTGTAGGCTCCTGTGGTATCCTGCACCGGTTTTACTTCCAAATCAATTAGTTCGCCCCGACGTTCTACTGTTATGACTTGAGGCACCCCATCGCTTTCTTCAATACCGTTTATAAAAGTCTCTTTATCTGCCACATCCGTGCCATTAAGCTTACGGATATAATCTCCGGTCTGCAGAATATTTCTGGCAGGAGCCCTGTCCTGACCATCCTGCCCTTTAAACTCTCCCACGCCAATGACAAGAATTCCTTCCGCCTCCATATAAATACCCACAGGAACGCCCATGGGAATCAGTTCCTGATCCTCAATAACCTCAATATCCACTTGCTTAAAGGGTAAAAAACCGAATAATTTTACCTCCATGGCGTACTCGTCCGACTGCCCGGCCCTCAAATTCACAGGCTCGCTTAAGTCAATAATTACCTCCCCTTTGGGAATATTACTTTCTCCTAAGGAGCCCACACTGACAAGCTCTCCTTTTGCAGGAACATCCAAATCAAAGGACTGCTCTTTATCCGCACGCACATGGATTACAGAAGGAATATCCTGATCAATTAAGTAATAGCTATACCCTGTTAGTGTCAAACAAGACAAAAACAGCGCCCCGCACAGGCATGCACGATAAACTCGTTTTCTTCGCACACATTTGCGCCAGCTTTCCAGAAAAATCACTGTCTCGCTGCCCGCCTGTTTCTTGACGCTGTCATTCTTAGTATCACTTGTCTTCATACCTGCCCATCTCGCTTTCCTAGTCACATTCTTGTTTCTAGTATGCGAAATTTTACAGATTTCATTTATAAAAAATAAAATTTCATTTATTTACGCTTGGTATTCATAGCCTGCTCCCTAAGCTCCTTCGCATTAGAAAGGGCTGCCTGGGTCAGTTCATCGCTTCCAAGCATTCTGGCAAGCTCTGCCAACTGCGCATCTCCGTCGATTGCCTTGATGTCAGTAATGGTACGACTGTCTGTGCTGCTTTTCTCAATGACAAAATGAGCATCCGCCATCGCAGCAATCTGGGGCAAATGAGTAATGCAGATAACCTGATGAGCACCGCCCACCACATCAAGCTGTCCTGCCACCTTCCACGCAGTACGTCCACTGATGCCGGCATCTATTTCATCAAAAATCAAGGTATCAATTTCATCCCGACCTGCAAGCACTGTCTTGATTGCAAGCATCACTCTGGACAATTCACCACCACTGGCCACCTGACCAAGCGACTTTAAGGGCTCACCGGGATTGGTGGAAATCATAAACTCCACATCATCATAGCCCTTAGCGGTAATGTTGCCGCCGGAACGTACTGCTGTTTCAAACTCTACGGTAAGAAAATTAAGCTGTAACAAAGCATCTTTCAATTCCTGTGTAAGCTGCTTAGCATTACGTCTACGCACCTGAGACAGATTCTCACAAGCCTGTTCTAACTGCTCTTTTACTGCATCGAGCTCTGCCTGAAGTTTATGCATATAGGCATCATAATCGGCAAGCTTATCCAGAAGCTGTTGTCTGGACGCCCCATAAGCCAAAATCTCCGAAACGCTGTTACCATATTTACCCTTTAATCGATTAATGGTATTAAGCCGCTCTTCTACCTTGGCAAACTCTTCGCCGTCAAACTCGCTGTCACTGATATATTCAGCAATATCGCGATTGTAATCCGCAAGCAGATTGTCCACCTCAAAAAGCTGACTTTCCAGTTCCTCCAGCCGTGAATCATATGAAGTGACCAAGCGAAGTGCTCTGAGTGCTCTGCTTAAAGCCGCCCCTGCGCCCTCTACATCATTGCCTGAATAACGATAGCTCTCAGAAAGGCTTTCACTTATCTTACGGCTGTTACTCATACGGCGATAAAGCTGTTCCAGCTCCTCATCTTCACCTTCTGTCAAATGCGCTTCTTCAATCTCTTGAAGTTCAAACTCTGCCAGCGACTGCTCTCTTGCCTTAGAAGCCTCATCCATGGCATCCTTCTCAAGCTGCTCCTCCAGTTCCTTGCATTTTACATAAAGTTCGGCTACCGCTCGGGCCGGTTCCTCATACTCCTGGCCACAGTAGGCATCTAAAATCTCCATATGCTTCTTTTTGTGTAGCAAAGACTGGTGTTCGTGCTGACCATGAATATCAATCAAAACCTCCGCCAGTTCCTTTACCTGCTTGGCTGTAACAGTCTCTCCGTTAATGCGACAGACACTTTTACCGGGCTGCATCTTGCGGCTGATAATAATCATACCATCTTCAGCCTCAAAGCCCATCTCTGAAAGCTTCTCTGCCACCGCACTGCCTTCACAATCAAACACAAGCTCCACCAGCGCACTTTCTGCACCGTCTCTTAGCATATCCTTTTCAAATTTGGCACCCAAAGCCAGATTCACGGAACCAATCAAAAGTGATTTACCCGCACCGGTTTCACCGGTTAAGATATTGAGTCCGGGGGCAAATTCTACCTCTGTCTCCTCCATCAGTGCCAAATTTTTTACATGTAATCTTTGTAACATCTTCTTCTCCTTCCGGGCCTTCTCCAAAGCTCCGCAGGATTATTTATCCAACATTTCTTGTATTTTGTGTGTAAGCCGTGTGGCCTCTTCCATGGTATGGGAAGCCACCATAATGGTATCATCGCCGGCAATACAACCTAATACCTCGGGAAATCTCATGGCATCCAGTGCTGCGGCAACAGCCATGGCCATACCTGCAACGGTCTTGATTACCACCAGATTCTGGGCTACATCCATGGATGCGAACCCTTCTCTGAGCACACGGATATAACGGTCGCCCATAAATCCTTCATCTCTGCCCAAAACGGCATAGCGCTGCTTACCTTTACCGTCTGACACCTTGGACAACTGCAATTCCCTGATATCTCTGGATACAGTCGCCTGAGTCACATCAAAACCGGCTGCCTTTAAGCAGGCTGCCAATTCCTCCTGGGTTTCGATATTTTGTGTCTCGATTATTTCAATTATTTTTGCATGTCTGCGTTTTTTCATACTTTGATAAATCCTTTATTCACTGAATTTCTTGTGTAATACTTCCATGAAGCTTACCTGATTTAAGCGCAAAAACTCAGTAATCTTCTCAGACTGCACGATACGGATACGATCTCCTGTACACATGGAAATCTTGTGTGAGCCGTCAAAATTGGCTTCCACAGTCTGTTTCTGTCCCTCTCTTCCGGCAGGAACCTCAATCTCAACCACATCCTCCGGCTTAAGCACGATACTTCTGTGATTCAAAGAGTGAGGACAGATTGCCGTGAGCATAATTAATTTGGCATCGGGGATTACCAGCGGACCGCCCGCTGACAAGCTGTAACTTGAGGAACCTGTGGGTGTTGTCACAATCATTCCGTCCGCCTTGAAACGATGCAAAAACTGGCCATTTACATAAATATCCAGATAAATCATCTGCATGGAACCCCTACGGGAAATAACAATATCATTGAGAGCCCAGCCCTCTTCCCACGGCTTGCCACAGTGGAAGGTAACCTTGCCGTTTAGCATCATACGGGATTCTTTCACATAGTTGCCGGCAATCAGCTGGTCTAACGCTTCCTCAATATGAGCCATTTCAATCTCTGTCATATATCCCAGAGTCCCTAAATTCACTCCCACAATGGGAATAAATAACTTCTTCGTCTCTCTGGCCGCCTGAAGCACTGTACCATCGCCGCCCAGAACAATCATATAATCTACATCGGTAGGAATATCCTTGGCTTCCTCCGAATCCTCTGAATTATCTTCCGTCCAGCTCTTTTCCTTAATTTTTAAGGTAACACGCTGGCCCATGCACTCCAGATAACTCTTGATACGGCTGGTATTCACCAGATTCTTGTCCTTATTTTTGTTGGTGTAAATCAGAAAATGTTTCATGCTTACCTCCTTACAATTTGTGAGACTGTTCCACAATTTCAGCAATTTGTTTGGTCCAACTTTTATCTTGGGAAAGTCCTGTACAACTTTCCTGTATTTCTTTTAACTTTTCTTCAGCATCCCGCTCAGAAAGTGATAAAATCTCCTCAGAAATATCTGATGCCTTTCTGATATGTAACAGATATTCAATATTGCCCTCCGGCCCTTTGATAGGGGAATGCTCCAGATGTAACACTTCAAATCCAATGCTTGCAGCATAATCTACAATCTTACAAATAACCTCTTCATGAACCTTAGGCTCACGCACCACGCCATTTTTACCTACCTTCTCCCGACCGGCCTCAAACTGTGGCTTAATCAGGCAAACCATCTCACCACCTGTTTTCAGAAGATTTCTTGCCGGAATCAAAATCTTGGTCAGCGAGATAAAGGACACATCCACACTTGCAAAATCCAAATCATCCTGAATATCATCCCTGGTCAGATAACGGAAATTGGTCTGCTCCATGCATACCACCCGCTCATCATTCCGAAGTTTCCATGCCAATTGCCCGTGCCCCACATCTACGGAATAAACCTTAGTTGCTCTGTTTTGCAACATACAGTCTGTAAATCCTCCGGTGGAAGCACCAATATCCATACACACCAAACCATCCAGCTTAAAAGCCCACTGTTCCATAGCCTTCTCAAGCTTTAAGCCACCGCGGCTTACATATTTAAGAGTTGCACCACGCACCTCCAGCTGCTTGATTTTGGTCATGTCAAAGGCGGTGCCCGCCTTGTCCTCTTTTTGCCCGTTTACATATACATTTCCGGACATAATGATGGCCTTGGCTTTCTCTCTGGAAGGTGCATATCCTTCATTCACCAAAATAACGTCCAAACGTTCTTTCATGTTATTTTAATACCTCTGTGATACGGCTCACGATACTGTCCGCATCCACGCCAATTTCTTTTTTCAATAGTTCCACATTACCGTGCTCAATGTAAGCATCCGGAAGTGTAATGCAAATACATTGGCACTTATCATTTAATGCCTTGTTTGCATACAGACAATCCATTACTTTCTCGCCATAACCGCCACTGGCCACATTTTCCTCCATAGTGACAATCAACCGATGACTTCCGGCTGCCTTTAAAACTGCCTCCTGGTCAATGGGCTTTACAAAACGAGCATTCACAAGACTTACATTGTGTCCTTTCTCTTTTAAGCTGTCCCGGACTGCTTCTGCGGTCTTAACCATACTGCCCACAGCAAACAGTGCAATCTCTGACTCCTCATAAATCCACTCTGCCTTGCCATATTCAATCGGCGCACGAAAATCCTCAAGCCCTGCATATGCAGTACCTCTGGGATAACGAAGTGCAATAGGGCCGTCAAAGTTCACGGCAAATTTCATCATATCAGAAAGCTCCCATTTGTTCTTGGGTGCCATGATATTCATATTGGGAATGCCGGACAAATAGGTAAAATCAAAGATTCCCTGATGGGTCTCTCCGTCGCTTCCCACAAGGCCTGCTCTGTCAATAGCAAATACCACCGGCAAATTCTGAATACATACATCGTGCAAAATCTGATCATAGGCTCTTTGCAGGAAGGATGAATATACCGCAACAATCGGCTTTAAGCCTCCTGCTGCGAGTCCTGCAGCAAAAGTCACCGCATGTTCTTCCGCAATACCCACATCAAAAAATCTGTCAGGATACATATTGCGGAAACGCTTTAACCCGGTTCCATCCGGCATGGCTGCGGTAATTGCCACCACACGCTCGTCACGCTGACCAAGCTTACACATAACCGTTGAAAATATATCTGTATAATTCGCCTCAACACGCTTCTTGGAAGGGATGCCTGTCTCAATATCAAAGGGCTCTGCACCATGAAATCTTGCAGGATGCTTCTCCGCAGGTCCATACCCTTTACCCTTCTGCGTCATTACATGAACCATGACTGCACCCTTTACACGCTTTGCTTCTTTAATAATCTTAATCATGGCGTCCATATCATGACCATCCACAGGTCCAAGATAGGTAATACCCATATCTTCAAAGAGCATGCCCGGAATGACAAGCTGTTTAAAGCTTGCCTTAGCACGACGAATACCCTTTACCATGCCATCGCCACCCTTGGTTGAGCTTAATGCATTGTAAATTCCCTCTTTTAAATCAAGATATCCCGATGCAGTACGGATGTTATTCAGATATTTTGAAACACCGCCCACATTCTCGGATATGGACATCTTGTTATCATTCAACACAATAATAAAATTAGTATCCAGCTTAGCAGCATTGTTAAGTGCCTCATAAGCCATACCACCTGTAAGGGAACCATCACCGATAACGGACACGATAGTACGCTTCTCCCCCTTGATATCTCTTGCCTTTACCAGACCTAAGCCCGCTGAAATAGATGTAGAGCTGTGACCGGTATCAAAAGCATCATAGTCACTTTCCTTCCTTTTGGGAAAACCACTCATACCATGAAACTGTCGAAGGGACTCAAATCCGTCCTTACGCCCGGTCAAAAGCTTGTGAGTATAAGATTGATGTCCTACATCCCAGACAATCTTATCCTCCGGTAAATTCAGGGACAGATGCAGGGCCATCGTAAGCTCAACGGCACCCAAATTAGAGCCAAGATGTCCGCCGGTAACACTGATTTTCTGAATCAGAAATTCACGGATTTCCTCAGCCAAAGCCGCATAGTCGCTCTTTTTAATTTTTTTGATATCATTGGGATTTTCTATTTTTTCCAGTAACATGTTCTCTCCTGCCTTGCCGGACGTTAATTTCGTCTGGCAATTAAGTAACTCACCAGTTCCTCCAAAAATTCGTGATCTCCGGGAAATCCTTGTAAAATATCCAGTGCTTCATCTGACAAGCGCTCCACTTCTGAAACAGCTAAGTCCAATCCTTTCAAAGTAACATAGGTCTGCTTGCCGTTGGCAGCATCGCTTCCCACAGGCTTACCCAACTCTTCGCTGTTACCTATCACATCCAGAATATCATCCTGAATCTGAAAAGCCAAACCGATATCAAGCGCACATTTTGACACTAACTTCTGTTCCTCTTCCGAGGCTCCTGCCAAAATGGCTCCCACAAGCATAGACGCCTCTATCAACGCACCGGTTTTGTGGGTATGAATATAATTAAGGTCACTCTCCGTCACGTTTAATGCATCCGCTTCCGCTTCAATATCGGCTACCTGACCGCCAATCATACCATTGATTCCGGCATTCTTAGCCAATACCGCCAATGCCTTGCGCACTCTGTCATACTCATCCACTGTATTGCAGCTTTCAAAAGCTTTCAGTGCAGTTTCAAAAGCAAGGTTCAAAAGCCCGTCTCCCGCAAGAATTCCCATGGCATCACCATACACTGCCCATGTGGTTTTGCGGCCTCTACGATATTCATCATTATCCATGGCCGGCAAATCATCATGCACCAGAGAATACGTGTGAATCATCTCCATAGCCGCCATAAAGGGCTCAATCTCTTTGCCCGTTCCGCCATATAATCTGTAAGTTTCCTGCATCAACATGGGACGAAGACGCTTTCCACCTGCAGTCACACTATAATTGACAGCCTCCACAATTTTTTCCGGCGCATCCGTCTCCTTTGGCAAAAACTGCTTAATAACAGCCTCTATTGACGCCACCCTCTCATTTAACAATGCTTTATCCATTTACAGCTCCTCCAGCCCGCCGTCCTCAGCAAGCTTCAGTACCTTTTTCTCCACACAATCAATCTGATCATTGCAATTCTTAAGCAGAGCCATTCCTTCACTATATGCTGCGAATGCCTCTTCCAAAGAAATATCCTCGTCCTCGAGACGCTCAATAGTCTCTTCCAAACGGGCAAAATTCTCTTCCAGTGTAAGCGGAGTCTCCTCCACTTTTTTCTTACCTGCCATATTATCTCCTTATCCGATTGCTTCCGTCTCTTGCACCTTGGTCAAAATAGTACCGTCCTGCACACGTATTAACAGATTCTGGCCTGAAACAACATTCTCAATAGAACGGATGTTACGGCCCTCTTCATCCTCAACATAAGAAAAACCGCTCTTTAGCTTCTCAAGGGGAGACAAACCTCTCATCCTCTCAATATACAAATCCATTTTGTGGCGTCTGTCTCTTAAAATATGCTCCATAGATTCCTGCAGCCGTTCCTCCAGTCTGCGACTGCGCTCCTTGCGGTCTCTGATACGACTGGCCGGACTGTAAAATTTAAGACGCATCTGACACTGTTCAAGACGCCTGTACTGTCCATCCAGATGTCGCTTCATAAGCTGACTGAGTCTCTGCTTCGCCCGATTTGTCTCATCAAAAATTTCCCGGATATCCGTCACCGCAAGCTCCGCCGCAGCTGAAGGCGTAGGCGCACGCAAATCCGATACAAAATCAATAATCGTTGTGTCCGTCTCATGTCCCACTGCCGAAATAATAGGAACCGAGCAGTCAAACACTGCCTGAGCCACAATTCGCTCATTAAAAGCCCACAAATCCTCTATGGAACCGCCTCCGCGGCCAACAATCATCACATCCACACCCTGACGCTCGAGCGCACGGATACCTTTTACGATACTCTCTGCAGCCGCCTCTCCCTGCACAATAGCGGGATACAGAATAATCTGCACGTAAGGATTACGCCTGCCGGCAACCTGAATAATATCCCGCACTGCAGCACCCGTATCCGCCGTTACCACACCAAGCGTCTTAATAAACCTGGGAATCGGCTGTTTATACTCCGGTGCAAACATGCCGCACTCCGCAAGTTCTGCCTTGAGCTTTTCAAACTTCTCATAAAGAAGCCCTGCTCCGTCTAATACAATCTGCTTGGCATAAAGCTGATACTTTCCGTCCCGTTCATACACGTCCACCGTGCCGCCAACAATGACCTGCTGCCCTTCTGTCAGTCGGAAATTAAGGCCTGCCCTTTGTCCTGCAAACATGACGCAGGCAATGGTTCCCTTTCCATCCTTTAAAGTAAAATAAATATGTCCAGAGGAATGATATTTGCAGTTGCTAACCTCTCCTTTTACGAAGAGGGACTGCAAAAGATAATCCTGCGTGAACATATTTTTTACATAGGCATTTAATTGTCCCACCGTATATACGTTACGAATTGTTCTCACCTAATTTCACAATTTTACCCAGAATTGCATTTACAAAACCGCCGGAGTTCTCCTGACCATACTGCTTTGCAAGGCTTACCGCCTCATCGATAGCCACAGAATCGGGAATATCCTCGTCAAAACAAATCTCATAAACACCAAGTCTTAAAACGGTAAGCTCTACCTTACCCATACGAGTAGTGTCCCAGCCTTCCGTGTTGTCATCAATTATCTTATCTATCTCAGCAATCTTCTCTTGAATGCTGCTGCATCTGGCTGCGATATATGCTGCATCCTTTTCTCCGGCTGCACGTCCCGTATCTTCAGCAGGTAAGTCCTCCATAAAAAGAGCCTTCTGCTCCTCCATATCCTGTGCAGAATTAAATTCCACACGAAAAAGAAGTCTGAAAACCTGCTCTCTCAGCTCGTGTCGTCCCATCATAACCTTTGTCCTTTATTTATCCTTTTTCATATTTACACCGGCGATGCGGATGTTTACATTATTGCAAGTCAAACCGGTCATGTTTTCAATAGCGGTTTTTACCTTGTTCTGTACCTGCTGGCAGGTCGCAGGAATATTGTAGCCGTAATCCATGTTGATTGCCAGATCAACGGTTACTCCATCCTCCTGCAAATCAACACGTACACCCTTGGTCAGCTTCTTCATGCCTACCTTGGACATTAACTCGTTGGTAATATTGCCGGCGGCAGGATATACTCCGGTAATCTCAGTTGCTGCCAAAGATGCAATCATAGCCACTACATCATCGGCAATCTGCACTTCTCCTACATTTGCATCATCCTTAAGTACAACGGTGTTCTGTTCAATTTCTCTTTCCATTTTACTTCCTCCGTTTTCCGTTTGCCCATCAGGCTATAACTTGTGTCAATTATACCACAATTACCCCTGACTTGTCATCATAAAAAATGTCAATGTCCGTTGGTCGTCATTACGACTATATGCAAAGGTCTGTATTCCGCTTCCTGCAAGATACGTGAACATTTCCTGTCTGTCCAAAAGAGCCTCACACATTTCCTGATAACAGGCTTCACTGCTGCAACGGATAGCAATATCACTCTCGTTTGCAGCCAGTTTCCGCTCTACCAAAAGGCTAAACTGCTCCTCATTATACTCCGTAAAAAGCGCACCTTCTCTAACATAATAATTGTCATCGATTGCAGTACATTTCGGAAAAATCTCCTGACAATCTGCCTTGTGGGTTAAAAACAACTGTTCATCATTCACGCAAAGATAATCATAACTGATTGCAGACAAATGAGCTTCCGACTGCGTTCCCTCGTCACCTTGTCCTGCAGTCTGATAGGAAATATCACCCCAGGTAGGGTCCACATAATAGTATTTCCCATTGGATTTCACCAGATTCCATGCATGCCCTTCACCACTTGACAAAACAATTCCCTGCACTAACGTACATTCCACATCCAGCCGGTACATAAGATACTGAAATGCTTTAGCGTAGCCCTGACAGACCGAGGATTTGTTTACAAATACAGAATAAATATTTTGATTATCCTCTGCATTCACATCATAATCTGTGTTTTCTACTAATGTATCATAAGCAAACTTTATCTTGTCATAGTCGTCCTCAAGCCCTGTTGCCAACAAAACAATCTCATTAAGTGCCTGTTCTATTTCCAGCTTTCTTGCCAGTGCAGTCTCAGCGTCCATACTATAAGTCCCGCTAAAATCGATGGCTACCACTTTATCCCCCTGAGTATATCGGGTATAACTGTACCCCTCCACATAGAAAAGCTCCGGGTGATCGTCCAGCACACATTGAAAAATCCGATCAATCTTTTCCTCTGAAAGTCCGGCATTTAAGCCCTCTTCGGACAATTTTACCTTCTCGCCCATACATCCCAGAATCTGCTCTATGTCACGATACCAAATTTGTTCAGAAGCACTGAGGGTGTTGTAGGCAAATTTGCCGCCATCATAGAGGAAACTACCACTTTCAGGCATTTGCCACTCCTGCACCTGTGCCGTTACGGATTCTTTCGTTTCCTGTATGGCTTCCTTGCTTTCAATCTCCTCCAAAGACAAGATTCTCTCAGTAGCAACCTCCCCACTGACCGCAAAAATTTCTTCGCCGGTAAGCCCCAGTAATTCGTCCATGCTACAACCTGTCAAAAATACAGCCATGCATAGCACGCAGACGATATACATTTTACTTTTGTAAAAATTTAAGTCCCGTCGGGATTCTCTCATATAGTCATTTCCTTTTTACTACCGATTAATTCTTACTGAATTCAGCAAGTACAAGACCCGGATTCCTATCTAAAGTCATGCCGATACTCCATGAATTGATAAACAAAAGCAACGGATTTCCCTTCATATCCTTTACCTTCTTCATGTCGGAGGTTCCGGTAATCTTATTCAAATCTACCTCTTCCTTGTTTTCAATCCAGCGAATATGCTCATAAGGCAGGGGCTCTAACCGAATTTGCACATTGTACTCATTTTCCAGACGATACTTAAGCACTTCAAACTGAAGCACACCTACAACACCCACGATGATTTCCTCCATACCGGTGTTGAACTCCTGGAAAATCTGGATAGCGCCCTCTTGCGCAATCTGCTCAATACCCTTTACAAACTGCTTACGCTTCATGGTATCCACCTGACGCACTCTGGCAAAATGCTCCGGTGCAAAGGTAGGAATACCCTCGTACTGAAACTTCTCTTTTGGCATACAGATAGTATCACCGATGGAGAAAATACCCGGATCAAACACGCCGATAATATCTCCTGCATAAGCCTCACTCAAAATCTTACGCTCGTCCGCCATAATCTGCTGGGGCTGAGAAAGGCGCATTACCTTATTCCCCTGCACATGACGCACTTCCATATTGGCATCAAATCTGCCGGAGCAGATTCGCATAAATGCAATTCTATCTCTGTGAGCCTTATTCATATTTGCCTGAATCTTAAATACAAATGCAGAGAAATCCTGCTCGGTAGGGTTAATCACACCAATATCTGCAGTTCTTGCCAAAGGTGCAGTTGTCATATTTAAGAAATGCTTTAGGAAAATTTCCACACCAAAGTTGGTCAGTGCAGAACCAAAGCACACAGGCGTCAGTTTACCTGCCTGAACCTCATCTAAATCAAACTCTGCACTTGCGCCATCCAAAAGCTCAATCTCACCAAGAAGCTTGTCCGCAGCCTCATCACCTATCAATGCACGAAGCTGACTCTCATCCTCCACGGGAACCTCCGTCACCGTACCTTCCTTCGTACCCTTCTCGGTATCGGAATATTTAATCACCGTCTTGGTTTCTCTGTCATACACACCCTGAAATGCCTTACCGGAACCGATGGGCCAGTTTACAGGACAGGTTGCAATGCCAAGCTCCTTCTCAATATCATCCAAAAGCTCAAAGGTATCATTTGCATCTCTGTCAAGCTTATTAATAAACGTAAAAATAGGGATGCCTCGCATACCACAGACCTTAAACAGTTTTCTGGTCTGGGCCTCGACACCCTTAGAAGCATCAATTACCATCACCGCAGAATCTGCTGCCATCAAAGTACGATACGTATCCTCAGAGAAGTCCTGATGTCCCGGTGTATCCAGAATATTAATGCAATATCCGTCATACTCAAACTGCAAAACGGAGGACGTAACGGAAATACCTCTCTCCTTTTCAATCTGCATCCAGTCAGATACCGCATGACGGGCAGTAGCCTTACCCTTTACGCTACCCGCAAGATTGATGGCTCCTCCGTAAAGCAAAAATTTCTCTGTCAAAGTGGTCTTACCTGCATCAGGGTGGGAAATAATGGCAAAGGTACGACGACGATTAATTTCTTCTGTATAGTTACTCAAAATAACATCCTCCTAAATTACAGCATACTCTCACCGGCAAATTCCGGCACAATTCCAAAATATTGTAGCACAGTAGCCCCTATGTCGGCAAATGTTTTTCTTGTTCCCATGTTACAGGGCTTGATTTCACTGCCATACATAATAAAAGGCACGTACTCTCTGGTATGGTCCGTGGTAGCCATGTAAGCCGGATCACAGCCATGGTCCGCAGTAATCATCAACACATCACCGGGGCGCATTTTATCCATGATTTCAGGGAGTTTCTCATCAAAATAACTGAGTGCTTTCGCATAGCCGTCCACATCTCGACGATGCCCATAGAGCATATCAAAATCCACCAGATTCACAAAACATAGTCCCTCAAAGTCTTTATCCTGATACTCCAAAGTCTTCTGAATACCATCCTCATTTCCGGTTGTATAAACAGACTCTGTAATTCCTCTGTCCACAAAAATATCCTTGATTTTACCCACAGCAATCACATCCTTGCCCGCATTCTTTAATTGGTCCAGCATGGTTACCGCCGGTGCTTCAATCGAGAAATCATGGCGATTGGAGGTTCTGGTATAATTGCCTGCTTCCCCTACAAAGGGTCTGGCAATGACACGTCCCACACCATGCTCGCCCACTAAAATTTTCCTTGCTATGCGGCAATATTCATATAACTGCTCGGGTGGAATTAACTCCTCATGAGCCGCAATCTGAAACACACTGTCTGCTGAGGTGTATACAATCAGGTCCCCCGTTCGCAAATGTTCCTCACCGTAATCGGCAATGACCTTGGTGCCGGAATAGGGCTTGTTACAAAGTATCCCTCTCCCCGTCTGCTCCCTAAAGGGCTTTAAAACCTCCTCCGGGAATCCGTCCGGATAAGTCGGCAAAGGCTTCCCTGAATATACTCCGGCAATCTCCCAATGTCCGATGGTGGTATCCTTCCCCTTGGAAGCCTCCTTAAGACGGGCAATAGCGGCAGTGGGAGTGTCCGTCTTATCTTCTGTCCTCACTCCACATGCCGCTGCCACACCATCTATCTTAAAAAGCCCCAATTTCTCCATGTTCGGCATATGAAAAAAATCGCTTTTCAATACGCTTCGAAGTGTATTTACATCTACATCACCGTACTCTTTCGCATCCGGCATCTGCCCAATGCCAAAACTGTCAAGTACTATCAAAAATACTCTTTTTCCTAATTCACTCTTCATGATATCTCATCCTCTCATGTGACTTGCACATTCAGCTGTTTCCATACGCCCCGATTCATTTATTTGTGTCTATGAGTATGTACTGTCGATTAGATGCCGTACTGCACACCTCCTAGGGACACAAACAAATGAATTGGGCGTTTCTTTTATATAGCATACCACAAAATCTTACTCTACAACAGTGCTGATTACAATATTTTCTGCGGTAATACCTGTTTTACGGTAAATAATGTCCTCAATCTGAGCTCTCTGCACATCAGTAAGCTCCACTGCATTTACCACAACATCAACCATACCATCTGCGATGCTTACCACAACATCAGAAAACCCTTTTGCCTCCAACAGAATTTCTGCAGCAGATTCCTTCTCTGCAATAACAGTCATCTCCACCATACTGTCCACTGCGTCCTGCTTCTGCTCATCTGTAAGACCTTCACTGCCGATAATCTCCATCAGGGTCTCTTTATTTTTTGCTCTGGTCTGCTCTTTTAAAAGCTTTGCATCGGAAAGTGTGGTAAGATTGGAAGTAGATGTAAGTACTGCCTCTCCGGGGATTTCACCCTCCTTTGGTGTAACTTCTGCCACCTGCATATCCTCGTCCAGATAATCATCCATAATGACATCTACCTCAGAGTCAAGACTGTCAATCTCTGTCAGCCCCTCGGACAACAAATCTTCATCAGACAAATCCATCAGTCCGTCAAGCTCCATTGAACCATCCAATTCAAGAGAATCCTCCAGACCGCCTGCTGTGTAGTTTTCCGTGATGACACCGGAGGAGTCCACCTCACCTACTGCTGCCGGGTCACTTACCGTCATGTATTCTTCTCCAAGACTTTCTCCCGCAAATTGCAGATATCCTGCTATGGCAATCATTACAGCCAGTGCGCTAATCATTAGTTGATTCTTTTTTACTAAGTTTTTCACTGTGCTCTCCCTCTTATTCTTTTTTTATGGAAGTCCTTTTCATTTCATTGTATGAGCCTTCCTGCAGATATATGCTTGCATAAAATCAGTTGCCGGACAGTCCCGTAACAGTGCCGGAAATACCGGCATTAGTCTCCATATCCACCACCTTTACCCGATGCGCCTCCACACCAAACAAAGCACACACTGCCTCCGTGATATTGCGGTTCACTTCACCATCCGTTGCCCCCTGAGCCACAATAAATGCACCTTCTACACGTGGATTTAATGTCTTAATCACATAGGGGGTACTGTTACCGTCCTCACTGTTGTAAACAGTAGTATCCCCCGACTCAAATTGACTAATTGTGCGATTGCCTCCCTCACTGTCTTTTTCCACAGTATTCGACCGCACAGTGGGAGCATCTTTCTCCACCACAAGTTCCTCTGAAGACACAAAAGTAAGCATTACCTTCACACTACCCACGCCTTCCATGGACTCCAAAAGCTCCTTCAATCGCTTCTCTTGTTGAACTCTGTATTCATCTAAGGACGAGGCCTGAGTTGTATTCTCTTCAATGGTTATGGCGGATGATTTGAATGCGCCGGGCTGTGTCGGTACAATTGTTTCCTCATCTGTCTTTGGTTTCGTCGGCAGTGCTATAACAAACAAAAGAATTCCGGTCAAAACCACTACAATCAGATTGTCCCTTTTAAACCATTTGCGAAACCCTGATTCACGGATTGTTTCCTGTTTTAGTATCTGCATCTGCTTCATCCCCCTTATCAATAGTGATTTCAATTTTCTCTATCGGTTCTATCTGACCACAATCCTCTGTCCCCGACTCCGAATCAGGATTCTCCTCCTCAGCTTCCAGCTCTGACATCTGCTTCTCATATCCTAAAGCAGCTTCCTCCATGCGAAGTTCAAGCTCTGACTCAAACCAGGCTACCCGCTCCTCCAATGTCTGCCCCTCCTGCCCACGAAACAATCCGCTTATCGGCGTAAAAAGTTGCATCAATATCATGGCACTAACCAACATTTTCAAATATTTTTCATAAGATGCCTTGGGTCTGAAATGTAACAACACCTGTACACATATAATAAAAATTCCTGTTTTACAGATTGACTCCATCAAATAAGAATGCATATCAGACCCCCCTGTTGGTAGCCGTGGCTACAATCGCCAGGCTTATGAGAAACAACACAAAGGCTGTTCCTGCCGTTTTAAATAATAAAAGTGCCGCATCACCGGTGCGATTGGCACAGGCAGTAATCCGCTTATCACTTACAATCCCTATAAACGCCGCTGCACCTTTTAGCATGACTGCTGTTAAAAAAATCTTCAATAGCGGTGCTGCACACAAAAACAAAAGTAATATCAACAGAATCAATCCCACACTGTTTTTGATAACCACTGCTGACCCCATTACCAGTTCCATTGCCCCTTCTGCACCGCTTCCGATACCCGGAATCACAGAGACTGCTTTTTGCAAGGCCTCTTTTTTTACAGAATCAAGCACCGGCGTCAGTATAGATTGAAAAACACTCACTCCCGTTACCACTCCGATAGATCCTTTTAAAATCCAACTAATAATTTTCTCTAAAAGCTCTATAAATAGTGTCAGCTTTTCCTCTATCCATATTCCGTTTATTACCGCCAAAAGGCAATAACTATAAACAAGCGGCACTACCACTCCCAATAAAATCTGTTCCACGCCATAGATTAAAATTAATAACAACTGATAATACGCAGCAGCCGTGATACTTCCCGTAGCCACCCCCACCGTCAGAAGATAAACCGGCACCAGAAGCCTCCCGAACAGCACGATGTTTTCCAAGGCTGTCACCGCAGTCTGTGCAATTTCTGCAAAACACTTTAACAAAATAGCGCTCATGAGAAGATACATAAAATAAAAGCTCAAGTCCGCCACCTGATGCTTGTCAAACACCTCTACCAGATGACTCATAAGCGCCGATGCCACTCCCAATACCAAAAGCCAGACAAAAATATTCTTAAGCCCCAAAGTATTGTCGGAAAGCTGTGCAATAATTTCCTGCATAAACTCCGCTAAGGCATCAATCACGTTTCCGGAAAGCAGCTTAGTCATAAGATTTTCCAACGATATGTCATACCCTGGAAACAGCTCATCAATCCCCTGTTCGAGCTCATCCAATCCGTAATCTGACCAAATATTCTCCAGATTCATCCCTGCTCCTCTCAGGCCATACCATGAATCTGCTCAATCACTGCAAACAGTACAGGAAGACCTGCAAAAATCACGGAAAGCTTGCCCAGAATCTCTATCTGGTCAGAAAGCGCCCCAAAACCTGCATCCTTACAGATTCCCGCACTAAATTCACAAATATAAGTAATGCCGATGACCTTTACCAAAATAGAAAGATATCCCTTGGCACTGCCCAGATACTTGTCCAACAATGCAAATTGCTGAAGTACTGCCTCAACCTGTCTGATGGAATAGCCAAAAATTAAAATACTGATACCAAAGCCGATTAACAACCCGTATTCCGGTTTGTGTGCCTTGAACTGAACCGCCAGAAGCACTCCAACAATTCCAAACATTCCTATCTTAATCATCTCTGCCATGTTGTTCTCCCCATCACAATGCAAACAAGCTTTGAATGGTCACAAAAAGCTCATATATGTAAGGCACAATCCAAGTAAGCACCAACACCAGTCCCGCCAGACTGATTAAAAAGGCATGTTCCTCACGTCCGCTATGTTTCAACACCTGACTTAAGATTGTTACCAAAATTCCCACTGCTGCAATTTTAAATATCAGACTAACTCCCATAGTTCCTCACATTTCCGCCACTCTCACATCATGACAATGACTAAAAGCAGCCCGCTCATTACCCCCAGCCCCACCGACATCCGGCACTTTTCCCGCTGTTCCTCATTTTGTATACGTATGATATCATTCAACCTAAAAAGACTCTGTTCCAGACTCTTAAGCTGCATCTGCCCATCCCAAAACCCCTGCGCCTTAAAAGGCGACAAGAATATTTCTCTATCCTCCTTTTTGAGCGGTAACTGTGTAAAGCATTGCTCCATCCTTTTCACAAAAATCTCACCAAAAGAAGCTCCTGTGACTTTATCACACTCCTGATATACCTGTGTAAATGCAATCCTGTATGGCTCCTCCAGCCTGGATGCCACCTCCTTGCAGCACTCAGGTAAAGTGGCTCTTCCATAACGGATTTCACTCATCAGCATTTCCAAAATAGCTGTAAGCGTGCGCAATGCCCGAAGCCGTCCCAAAAGCTGTTCCTTATACCACAAGCCCAGCCCCGTGCAACCGCTCAGAATCAACAAAGCTCCCACCAAACGCAAAGTTTCCATCCTCCTTTTGCCAGATTCTCTCCACTCCGGGGACACCATCACGCCTTGCCAACACGATAATACAGTCAAAAATCCGGCTATCCAAAAGCTCAGGAAACTTATAGGCCACATCCTCCGGATTCGTCCCATGTACTGTTGCCAAAATCTTGCTTCCACAGGCACAAGCCATCCGAAGAGCAGCCACATCCGCTACACTTCCCAACTCATCTACGGCAATTACCTGTGGGGACATGGAGCGCAGAAGAAGCATCATTCCCTGCACCTTAGGACAGGCATCCAACACATCCGTGCGACTCCCCAAATCATTTGAAGGACGTCCCAGATAGGAACCGGCAATCTCCGAGCGTTCGTCCACAACACCAACAGTGAGTCCTCTTCCATAATCATTTCCATCTGAAATCCGGCGTACCAACTCTCGTAAAAGTGTGGTTTTTCCACAACCCGGAGGTGACACAATCAGTATATTTTTAAGCTGTCCTTTCTCATATATGTAAGGC
The DNA here is from genome assembly GCA_045542555.1 of Acetatifactor sp. GTDB lineage: Bacteria > Bacillota > Clostridia > Lachnospirales > Lachnospiraceae > Acetatifactor. Next base: position 24,221 of record JAZQLH010000021.1, read on the forward strand.
AATATTTTTTCAGCAATTCCAAACAATTGATGTGCAATACGAATATTCATATAATAGATATGCTTTAAGGTACGAAGCCTCCCGTCACTCTCCAACACAGCCTGTCCTGCAATACCAATTCGATGACCTCCCGGTGCCGTAAGAAATCCCTGCCTAAGCTCATCCTCAAAGGCATAGGGCGAATCGTGACATAAATGCATCAAAAGCTGTTCCAACTCCCCTTCCGACACAAGATGAGCATGCTCAGAAACCTTTATAAAATTTCCCTGCTCGTCCAGATAAACATCCTCACCCCTCCCTCTGATAAACACCGGACGATTGATTCTTAAACGAATCTCCTGAATATACTCCGAAGCCAGAACTGTCTTTTCCCAAAAGGCTTTACGTTCACCCGGGAAAAGTCTACGCACACTCTCCTGCATATCCTACCTCCTTGTCCTCTTTCTTTTATGTATATGATTTATTTGTTGGGATATGCCTTTGAGTTGTATAAAAAAAAGAACAAAAAATGGATTTAAAACTATTTACATATTTTACGATAGATGTTATA
>JAZQLH010000022.1:0-20087 GCA_045542555.1 Acetatifactor sp.
GAATACCATGTACTCCAACCTCGAGAGTTGCGGACTCACCCTCTTCCTTAATCATTACTTCAACTTCTCTTTGCGCCTTTTCTACCATTTCTTCAATTCTGGCAGGATGGATACGTCCATCTACGATTAATTTCTCAAGGGCAATTCTCGCCACTTCTCGGCGAATCGGATCAAATCCGGACAAGATTACTGCTTCCGGTGTATCATCAATAATCAGATCTACGCCTGTCATGGTCTCTAAGGTACGAATATTACGTCCTTCACGACCGATGATTCTACCCTTCATCTCATCGCTAGGCAACTGAACAACAGAAATAGTTGTCTCAGAAACGTGGTCTGCAGCACATCTCTGAATTGCAGAAACAACATACTCCTTCGCTTTCTTGTCAGCTTCCTCTTTGGCCTGACTCTCCATCTCTTTGATCATCACGGCCGTTTCATGTTTCACTTCGTCTTCAACAATTTTCAATAAGTAGTCTTTTGCCTGTTCAGAGGTCAATCCGGAAATTCGCTCCAGTTCCTGTAAACGCTGCTCATTCAACTTCGAGATTTCTTCCTTCATCTTATTCAAGGATTCTTCTTTGGAAGTTAAGCTTTGCTCTTTACGCTCAAGGGCATCGGCCTTCTTGTCGATATTTGCCTCTTTCTGCTGTACACGACGCTCATCGCGCTGTACTTCAGATCTGCGTTCCTTAATCTCCTTATCCAGCTCGTTCTTAGCTCGAATAGTCTCTTCCTTAATCTCAAGCATGGATTCTCTCTTCTTGGAGTCCGCAGTTTTGAGGGCCTCATCGATAATCTCTCTTGCCTTTTCCTCTGCATTACCAATAGTATTGTTAGCAGACTTCTTTAAAAAAGAAGTAGTCAGCTTATTGGTAACCAAGGCGGTGACAAGGATACAAACCAATGCAACTGCAAGCGCAACTATAATAGTCTGCGGCATTACAGGAGCACCTCCTTTTATAAAATTTTCATTGTACACTTTGCCTGTAAAACAGGTTCAATAACAATAAACAAGCAATTTACAACACTTAAATTCTAAACCGAAATGACTCTTATGTCAAGTAAAAGTGTTAATTTTAAAATCGATTGCGCTATTTATATCCTACACGGACACGTTCTCTACTCCCAAGACCAACAAAGTTGGTCTGGAAAAGCGTAGCGGCACATAAGGCTGTAAAGTACACAGCCTAAGTGCCGACGTTTTTCGAGGGTCCGTGATAGGACATAAAATACACAATCGATTACAAAATTCACGCATACAAATCAAAACAAATCTGATACTATCCCTCATATTCGTAATCATGGAGGGTGTGGCGGATGCTTTCGCTTGAAAAGCCTTTGCGCATGAGGAATGCGGCTTCCTTTTGTCTGCGGCTATAATCGGCGGTATCAGAATCATAACCACGTTTGGCGAGAAGCTTGCGAATCATGGCTTCTTCGTCTTGCACACCACCTTGTTCTTCCCATTCAAGCCATGCCTGACTAATCATATCCTTGGAAATGCCTTTACTTTGTAGGTCTTGTTCAATGCGCTTACGGCTACGGGTTTGCTCATTACAACGGATATAGTCTGTTGCATAACGCAAATCATCTGTATAGTGAAAAGATGCCACATAAGCCAATGCTTCCTCTAAAACAGGTTCGGGATAAAATCCCTGCTTTAATTTGTCGCGAAGCTGCGCGGTTGTGTATTCCCGTTTCTGCAACAGATTCATGGCACGAAGCTTGGCACGCTTGGGTAATACTTCTGTCATAATCATATCGTATGACGCCTCAGCTAACTCTTCTCCCTCTTTCACATGATAGAGACGAAGTTCGCCTTTGTATAAAACAAAGGCGAATTCCTGTTCAATATATACTTTGCAGCGCGTTTTATTTACTTCCTCAATTCGCGTTACCTGCATTATGCTTCATCCTGTCCCTTCTTGGAACCACGCTTATCAGAAACAGCATCTTCTGCTACAGCGTTCTTCGTTCCATCCAGATTATAGTATGCTCTTACCTTCGCAACAACCTCTTCAAAAACAGCAGGATTATCCTTCAGATACTGTTTTGCATTTTCTCGGCCCTGACCAATCTTGTTACCTTCATAAGCATACCATGCACCGGACTTCACGATTACATCAATACCGGCTGCCAAATCCAGCACATCTCCGACCATGGAAATACCCTCACCGAACATGATATCAAACTCAGCCTCCTTAAATGGCGGAGCAATCTTATTCTTAACAACCTTGACACGGGTGCGGTTACCGATTACCTCACCGCCCTGCTTCAAGGACTCAATACGACGTACGTCCATACGAACGGAGGAATAGAACTTCAGTGCCCGTCCACCGGTGGTTGTCTCAGGATTACCAAACATGACACCAATCTTCTCACGAAGCTGATTAATAAATACAACTGTACAATTAGACTTGCTAATAATTGCAGTAAGCTTACGCAGTGCCTGAGACATCAGACGTGCCTGCAGACCCACATGGCTATCTCCCATATCTCCATCAATCTCGGCCTTAGGAACCAAAGCTGCAACAGAGTCCACTACTACAATATCAATGGCAGCGGAACGCACCATGGTCTCAGCAATCTCCATCGCCTGCTCCCCGTTATCGGGCTGGGAAATATACAAATTGTCAATATCCACACCGATATTCTTGGCATATACGGGATCCAGTGCATGCTCAGCGTCAATAAATCCTGCGATACCGCCGCGCTTCTGTACCTCTGCAATCATATGTAAGGTAACAGTAGTCTTACCACTGGACTCAGGTCCGTAAATCTCCACAATTCTACCCTTGGGGATGCCGCCAAGACCAAGCGCAATATCAAGGCTCAAAGAACCTGTGGGAATGGTCTCCACATTCATCTGTGCAGAGGGGTCACCCAGCTTCATAACGGTTCCCTTACCATACTGCTTCTCAAGCTGGCTGATAGCCGCGTCTAATGCTCTAAGTTTCTCTTCTCTTTCCATATCAAAATCTCCTTTTCACAGAGAACGAATGTTCTTTTCTGAAATTAGAATAAAACATTTGTTCGGTTTTGTCAACTACTATTTTGAAAGAATTTGTTTTTTCTTTCAACATGTATAAAATAGCACACCAAAAGTCCATTAAAACTCCCTCAATGGCATCCCTCCTTCACTTTGTAATTTGTCCTGAAATCTGTGGCGAAATGCCTGAATGCTAGAAAATAATACAGAAATATCAGATAAATAAAATGTACCACAAAACAAAAAAGGAATCAAGAGATAACAAACAAAAATAAGGCCATAATAACCCCAATATTATCACAGCCTTATACGGATACAAATTTATTTTGAAAACGCATCAATAAACAATTTTGCCCTGCTCAACTCCTTGATGATATCCATCTTCATGGAATCATCATACTTTCCGAAAAGCTTCGGTTTCAATACACTCTTCTTGTTGGGAAGAAGGATATACATCCAGCCATCCTTTACAGTTAAATTGATTGTACTGTTAATCTGTGCCTGAATATTGAGCAACTTGGTTGCAAAATCACTTGTTACCAGCGCTTTTGCCTTATCCGGCGAACTGGTTGCCACCTTAAAGGTATTGTCGAACTGCGCATGTCCCATAGGAATCTCCTTGCCTGGAACCACAACACTACACTCTATATTCTTATGATAAATATTGGTCTGGGTTGCATCCGGCAATACTGTGGGAATGGCAATCATCGTACCGTCATATTCCAGAATATATCCGTTGCCGTTGCTGGCTACATTTCTCACGTCAGCCTGAAAGAAATTCACACCATTATAAACACCGCTTAAATAACAATCCGAAAACAGCTTACTGGCCGTCACCAGACCGGTTCGATTAATAAATTCAGCTTTAAGGCCACAGTCATACGCAAATTCCTGCTGTTCATACAACCGGCTGCCGTTTAAGGCTGCCAGAACCATTTCTTTCTTGTATAAAGAAATAAATCTTGCATAGGCCCTGTTTTTGAAAAGAATTGCCCACACACTGGATGTTACACCATAGGTAATAGAAAATCCAATGATAGTACCCATTAAAATTTTAAATGAAAACCCATCTACATTCTTAAGCAGATTTCCAACCACCAGTGCAGGTATACCAAAACACACAATATGTCTTATGGTTCTGTTAATGATTGCCGCTTTCCTTGCCTGTTCAAATTCCGGACTCATTGTTTCCCTCCTTGGTATAAAGTTATATACTATTCTACACGGTAATTTCAAAAAAGTAACGACCAAAGGATGGGTACATTCGACCAATTAGTCAATTTCTGCATCCATTGCCTCTTTATAATGATTCCTATGGATTCCAATATGACCGATTCCCAGTATCGTCACCGATGCAATCATAATCAAATTACCGCCATACAGCCCCAGAAGCGCAAACGCAAGCACAGGCAAGGTCGCTCCGGGCAAAGGAATCCCAAGGAAATCTTTATAAAAATCCATCATCGTCTTATCACTTCTAAAATAACGAATCCAGTACACCTCGTACACCAACATCAAAATAAATGCAAAATGCAAATAAGCCATTCTCGCAGGCACAATTGCCCCATAATGAAAAGCATATAACTGCGCATTAAAATCTGTAAATATCAGCGCCGTAACCGTCGTCAACGCCTGCCCTACTCTCTCAAAAGCAAGCAACACCTTATTCTCGTTCTTCACATACTTATCATAGTTTTTCGGTTGATGCTTCGTCCATATCATGTTGGGCACAAATAGAAAAATCAAAAATCCAAAACCGATATAGGAATATCCAAGCTGATAAGAGCGTTGCTCCAACACCTGACTATACACATAGGTACTGCTGACAACATCTCCATACCGCACCTTCAGTGCTCCAGCCATGCTTTGAGGGTTATCTACATCAATGTGCATCGTTCCATAGATACCCATGATTTTACGCTGGTTCAGACTATCGTACTCACGCACAAAATTAGCAATCATTTGCTCCTCACGCCAATTCCAATCTACCGGGTTCTGTCTTTCATACCACTCATTGCCCTGCTCCATATTCTCTATCGCAAGCTTGTACTGCGCAGAGTCTTCCAGTCCTTGCTTTTCAAGATATGTAAGGTACCGCATACCTGTGGTTTCCGCCTGATGTCCCACATCCGTTCCGTGAAAAACCGTTTCCGGACATTCTTCTTTAATCTGCTTGAAAAAATCCATATAATCAGTGGTATAAGAGGCTGTTCCCTCCAGTTCTGCATACCACTGATCCAAAAGCGCATCATCCTCTTTTTGCATCCATACATTCAGAAATTCTGCCGTATAATAGGGCAATTCCACAAACAAATCTCTCATTCCCTCTTCTTCATAGCAGGCCTTCCATGTGGCAAATTCAGCATCATAAAACTCTTTGATTCCATGGGTTTCTCCATAAAGCAGAATGGTCGCTTCCTCCGGCTCGTAGGCCTTTGGTGTATCAAACCACACACAGATGCTGATAATGATAAAAATAATACTTAAAATGCTAAACGCAATGATACGCTTTGCCTTGTTCATATCTTCCTCCTACCTTATCCTCACATACCCGGTCTGCTCCACAATGCTCTGCCCCTCCTCGGACAATATCCAGTCAATCAGCAACGGTATATTCTCATTGTCATTATCCGCCCGATAAATTGCGTAAAACTCCACAGTCACAGGATAGCTACCGTTCCTGATATTCTCTGCACTGGGATAAACACCGTTTAGAGACAGCATTTTTACAGATTCATTCCCCACGATTCCATCCATATAATAGCGAAAGGAAAAACCAATCGATCCCCCTGTCAATGCAAGGGGAGATTTCGGTGCAATTGCACGGCCGCCCATGAAAGCGTCCATGGCAGACTGGCTGCCGCTTCCCGAAAGTCTTGTCACCGGGTTAATCACGCGGTTTGCTCCGCCCACTTCGGACCAGTTGGTATACTCCCCTGCATAGATACTGCGAATCTGTTCCACTGTCAGATTGTCCACGGGATTCTTTTCGTTTACAAAAAACACAAAGGCCTCCAAGCCAATGGGCACATACACAAGCTCCACGCCCTTTTCCAAAGCGTACTCAATCTGTGCTTCAGAAGGAGCCGCACAAAACAAAATATCCGTGGTCCCGTCCACAATTGCCTGATAACCACGGACAGTATTCTTGTACTGCATCTTGCTGTCCGGCGCAAAATTTTCACCATAGTAATTATCATCCGAAAAGGTTCCACCTTCATAGGTCACACAGCCTTTCGGATACACCGCATCCACAAAAGCTGCATACACCGGAAGCAACGCTGCTGCCCCATCAAGTACCGGGAGATTCTCTGTCAGCTTTAACGAAGAATCAATGCGCACCAAATCCGAAGCGTCCTCATGAGGCAGATACGCCGCCACATCAATCTGCTTCGCCTGAGAGGTATCACTGAAATTATTGGATAACCGCCCGGTAAGCAGCACATACATACTGTAATTAAATGCAACAAAAATCAAGGCAACTGCTGCCAACAATAAAATTTGTTTTACCAAAAGAGCCTGCTTTTTCATAATTACCACAGCTCCTTTGCAATAAAATAGATAATGGAACAATGCTGATATGCGTATGTAGCATAAATCAGATGACCAATGGTCACACTAAGTCCCAGACCCACCACTGCCAGCAGAAATTTCATAAAAGTGCGGTTTGTCATAGTTTTACCTTCCCTTACATGTAAATTACAGCCATGGAAATCACTGCAATAAAAGCAATGACGACTGCCACTAAAACGCCCACAATCAATGAAGATATTATCAACAACCATTTACGGTTCTTCACTTCTTCCGCAGTGAAAGTTCCCGGATTCTTTTTATTCTTACTCTTGGCACTTATAAACCGACACAGACTCACAATAAAAAACACAAGTGCCGCAACCGGAATTCCAAAAAAAATAATAATATAAAACATATTTTACCCTTCCTCCATATTGAAAATCCCGTCTGCGAATCTAAGAAACACTGACAGGATTTTTTATACCAAATTATTCTAATTCTGAAACCGACGGTCTTTTTTCGTACAGCTCCAGCAATTCATCCAGCATCTGCTCCGTATCTTCAGAATTGTAAGTAATTTCACTTCCTTCTACCAATGATGCTTCTGATTCTAAAGCTACCTCTGAAGATGCCTCTGAAGATGATTCACTTTCATCTGTAATGCTCTCTTTTTCCTCATCGGATGATTCAGTTTCCGTGGATTCCACAGAAGTCTTGTGTGATGATTCTTTCTCAACACTCATCACATAAACCATAAGTCCCATACCGCATCCTACCATGCATAAAAACATAGTTCCACACAAAATACCCAACGCAATCCAAAGGCCTGTTTTCTTATTCATACTCATTTACTTCTCCCCCAAATTCGTTTCCAGTAACGCACCTGTGGTGTCGTGGTATTTCACATAAGTACTTCCCGTCACTTTATCTTGAAATTCTATGGAATACGGATATTCTCTGCCACCGTACAGGACTGAAAATTCTCTTCCTCTGTCACTGTACAAACCGTTATCTTTTAAAGTAATATCGCCAATGATATTATAGGTATATGCAGCAACGCATCTTCCTTCTTCATCATAAATATAATGTTCCAGATCCGCTTCACTATAGTCTTCTTTGTAAGCCGGCTCAACCATTACCTTCCAAAGGACACGTCCTTCCTCATCATAGATAAACCATTCTAAATCACTGATTTCATCCTCTGAATAAGATGCCTCCAGCAAAATATTGCCCTCTGTCTCCTCTTTCAGATAGCAGGGCTCTATTTCATCTTTGGTGCGGCAATATCCCCGCACTATCCCCTTCTCGTCATATTCATATGAATAAATGCTCGTCTCATCTGTATTAAACGCATCGAAATCAGGCAATCCACTGAAAGAATAGGCTAATCTGCCCTCCTCATCGTAATAACTGCAATTTGCCGACTCCATCTGTCTGTCGGCATCATACTTCACATAAAGTTCCTGTTTTCCGTCAGCATTCCAAACCCAGCCTCTGCCATAGTCAAATTCACCGTTTTCATACTTATCCATATAACATGCCGTCAAATCATCCATGTAACGATAGGTATAAACACTAATTCTGTCAAAAGTAGCATAGGGTCTCTCCTCCCATACGCGCTTTATCCGATATCCGTCTTTCTCCTTATTCTCAAAAACCTTGGTGTAATAATACATCTCACCGTCAGCCCCGTAACGGTAGTCGCCCACCTCATTTCCCTCTTCATCATAGGTATAAACAAAATAGCCAATCAAATCCAGACTCTCTTCCATTCCGTTGATGGCATCATCTTTCGGAAACTCTATTACTTCCTCTACTTCCGGTTCTGCGCCATCAGGTCTTTCCTCTGTTGCGCTTACAGGTAACACGCCAAGACACAAAATCCCGGCTGTTACCATTGCAAGCATTTTTATCCACATACCCTTTTTCTTTTGAAGCATTTTCCATCCCTCATTTTCACAAAATAATTATTCCAAAATGCAGCGACGCATTAATATCAGTGCAGCAGCCACGGCACTTTCACGCACCTTACTTCGGTTACCGCTAAAATGATATTCCGAAACAGTCACCTTTCCTTTTACATAGCAGGCAATATAAACCAGACCCACAGGCTTTTCCTTGGTGCCGCCATCGGGACCTGCCACACCTGTAACAGCGACTGCCACATCACATTTACTTACCTGTGCCGCTCCCTTTGCCATTTCCTGCGCAGTCTGCTTACTCACAGGGCCATGCTTGTCAAGGGTACTCTTCTTAACACCAAGATATTTACGCTTTGCCTTGTTGGAATAGGTGACCACGCCTGACTTTAAAACCTCGGAAATACCGGGCACATTCACAAGACGGGCAGCCAATAAGCCGCCTGTACAAGATTCTGCACAAGTAACAGTCAACTTATTTGCAATAAGCAAATCCATCACTGCCTTTTCCAGCGTCACATTCTCCTCTGTAGTATACACATCTTGTCCAAACCGCATCTTCAGTTCCTTTACCAGCGGTTTTGTCAGTTTCTGCGCCGCTTTCTCTGTATCTGCAGAAGCCGTCACACGAATATGCACCTCCCCTGTCTTGGCGTAAGTTGCCAGAGTAGGGTTGGTTTGGGCATCAATCAAATCCTTTATTGCAGTCTCCACTACGCTCTCTCCCTGACCACAGATTTTTACCGTCTGGGAATAGAGCACACCTGGCGTAAGCTTTTCAAGATAAGGACGCACGCTTGCCTCAAACATGGGAATCAGCTCATTAGGGGGACCCGGCAACAAAATTACCTTGGTGTTTTTTTCCTCGATAATAAGGCCGGGAGCCGTACCGTTTGGATTATCCAAAACAATTGCATCCTTTGGTACCAGCGCCTGCTTCCAGTTGTTCTCCGTGGGAGTAACATTTCTGGCCGCAAAATACTCTGCAATGCGCTCCATCCACATGTCACATGTCACAAGCTTTCTGCCGCACACTTTGGCCGCAGTCTCCTTGGTCAAATCATCCTCTGTAGGACCTAAGCCGCCGGAGAGAATAACAATATCTGCACGCTCCATTGCACATTTCAAAGTCAGGGACAAACGCTCCTCATTATCACCAACAACACTCTGAAAATAACAGGAAAGTCCAAGCGTCGCACACTGTTCGGACAAATACGCCGCATTGGTATTTACAATATTTCCCAAAAGGAGCTCTGTTCCCACACTGATTAATTCAACCGTCATTATTTTGTACCGTCCTTCATGACATCCTTATTTTTGATCAGATAATCTAACAAAGAGATAATTGTAAGTGCCAAGGCAATCCACATAATAATGTTTGTCAGCAACACAAAAACATTCACGTGCTCCGGGCTTGCCAAAAAAGGCGCATCCTTTACAATCATCATACATATCATAACCATCTGGAAAGTCGTTTTAAACTTGCCCCAGTAACTGGCCGCAATTACCACGCCGTTATCGGCAGCAATCGTACGAAAACCGCTGATAATGAATTCTCTGCTGATAATAATTACCACAATCCAGGAAGGAATTCTTTCCATTTGTACCAGCACAATCAATGCAGCACATACAAGCAGCTTATCTGCCAAAGGATCCATAAACTTACCAAAATTAGATACAAGATTATACTTTCTTGCAATCTTGCCGTCCAGCATATCCGTAAGGCTGGCAACAATAAAAATTGCCAGTGCCACATACTCGGCCACCGCAGTGGAACCTGCAAAAAGCGACATAAACCAATCCCATTTTTCATGGCATCCCAACAAAAACACAACAAATGGCACAATCATAATCATTCTTATAATCGTCAACTGGTTGGGTAAATTTTTCACTTTTTCTCTCATTTTATCATCACTCATGATATAACTCTCCTATCAAATCGTACTCATTAGAATCCGTTACCAACACCTTAGCAAAGTCTCCCGTCATCAGGCTTGCTGTGGTATTTAGGAAAAGATACCCGTCCACATTGGGAGCATCTCGGTATGTTCTGGCCACATAGGTGTCTTCGTCAGCCACCTTCCCCTCAATCATCACTGTGAGCACACGGCCCACCAGTTCTTCTGCCTTTTCAAAGGCAATGGCCTGTTGAAGCTCCATCAGTTCATCTCTGCGGAATTCCTTAACCTCCTCGGGAATCTGGTCTTCCATAGTGGCAGCAGGGGTATCCTCCTCCTGAGAATAAGTAAATACACCCAATCTGTCGAATTCACAGTCATTGACAAAGCGATACAGCTCCTCGAAATCTTCCTGAGTCTCCCCGGGGAAACCACTGATTAGTGTGGTTCTAAGACAAATATCCGGAATCCGCGCACGAAGCTTGGCAATCATTTCGCGAAGTTCCTTTTGATTAGTTCTTCGTCCCATGCGTTTTAATACATTATCCGCCCCATGCTGGATAGGAATATCCAGATAATGACACACCTTCGGTTCCGTAGCAATGGCTTCAATCAGTTCGTCTGTAATCTCCTCGGGATAACAATACAGAATACGAATCCAATAAATGCCCGGAATCTGAGAAAGTTCATGCAACAACATAGGCAAACGCTTTTCACCGTACAAATCCATGCCGTAAAGTGTAGTCTCCTGTGCTACTAAAATCAGTTCCTTCACGCCACTTTCAGAAAGCTCCCTTGCCTCTGCCACCAGACTTTCCATGGGCACACTGCGAAACTTACCGCGGACCTTCGGAATAATACAATAAGTACAAAACTTATCACAACCCTCTGCAATTTTAAGATATGCAAAGTGTCCACCTGTCGTAACCACCCGCTTCTTGCCTGTAACCGGGGCTGCATCAATGCTCCTGTAATGATTGGCAGCACTGTCTTTGAGCGCTTCCTCCACTGCAGCGACAATCTCATCGATAGCCGTAGTTCCTATAATAGCATCCACCTGGGGGATTTCTTCCTGAATCTCCTCTTTATAGCGCTGCGCAAGACATCCTGCTGCAATCAGGACCTTCACACTGCCGGACTCCTTCAGCTCTGCCATCTGAAGCAGGGTATTGATACTCTCCTCCTTAGCATCACCGATAAAGCAACAAGTATTGACAACGACAATCTCTGCCTCATTTTCATCATCCGTAAAGGTATAACCCTTCTCGGACAGCATTCCCAGCATCATCTCAGAATCCACCAGATTCTTATCACAGCCGAGAGAAATAAATAATATCTTCATAAATAACCTTTCTAACAACAATAGCCGGTACTCATTTAAGACCGGCTATCACTCGTTATCATTTTATGCTTCTTCCTCATCTCCAAGGATTTTAATCTTTCCCTGATTAAGCTCCTCAACAGCAAGGGAAAGCGGCTTAAGTGCATCTCCCTCCACCAGAGGCTCATCTCCGGAAATAATCTGTCTTGCACGCTTGGAGGTTGCCATAACGATGGAATAGCGGCTGTTTACCACAGGTGCCTCGCCCTGCTCTACCTCACTGTTTACTACCTGCATCAAATCTGAATAAGACGGATGTAACATTATTTTTGTGCTCCTTTCACGAAACCTTTCAGTTCCTCTCTGATTTCTTTTATAAATGCTTCTCTGCGAACGGGTACCGCACGGGCTGCCTTCACGATCTGGTGAAGTTCCTCCACACAGGTCTCCAGATTATCATTTACCACTATATAATCATAGGCTTCAATGCCTTCTGATTCTTCACTTGCACGGGCGAGACGCTTGGCAATTACCTCGTCTGTCTCCGTGCCTCTGCCCTTAAGTCTTCGTTCCAACTCAGCCGCTGTGGGCGGTGTCACGAAAAGTAAAAGGCTTTCAGGGAAAAGCTTCTTAATCTGCAAAGCTCCCTGAATCTCAATCTCTAAAATCACATTCTTGCCTGCGGCAAGCTGCTCTTCAACATACGCTTTGGGTGTTCCATAGTAATTGTCGCAATACTGCGCATACTCGATAAACCCGTTATTGCGAATCTTTTCTTCAAACTGTGCTTTGTTTGCAAAGAAATAATGAACGCCCTCCTGCTCACCTTCTCTGGGAGCTCTGGTGGTCATTGAAACGGACAGCGCATAGTTGTCATAGGTCTCCAAAAGCTTCTTGACCAAGGTTCCTTTGCCCGCTCCTGAAAAACCGGACAGTACTATCAATATTCCCTTATCGTTTAACATATTATCCATGCTACCTCCCCTGCTTAACATCTACAGGTATCTTTTCCTGCGCAAACTCATCTGCATCGGGCATTTCCTCCGCTCCGGGAATCCGGGCGCGTCCTGCAATCGTCTCCGGCAAAAGCGCCGATAAAACCACCTGACCGTTCTCCATCACAAGCACCGACTTGGTTCGTCTCCCCTGTGTGGCGTCTATGGCTGTGCCTTCCTCTCTAGCTCTTTGCACCATGCGCTTAATAGGTGCAGAGTCAGGACTGACAATCGCAACTATTTTGGTCGTATTGACAATATTGCCAAACCCGATGTGTATTAACATAACGCCTCCGTTACTCGATATTCTGAATCTGCTCGCGCACCTTCTCAATCTCGGTCTTAAGCTCAATGGCACAGTTGGAAATCTCCAAATCATTGGACTTGGACAAAGTGGTGTTGGCCTCTCTGTTCATCTCCTGTGCAATAAAATCAAGCTTACGTCCGATGGTGCCACCCTCAAGAAGAGTCTTTTTGGTAGTCTCAATATGGCTGCGTAAACGCACAAGTTCCTCGTCCACACATACCTTGTCGGCAAAAATGGTAACCTCCGTCAAAAGACGAGCCTCATCCACCGTATTATCTCCCAAAAGATCTCTTACTTTATCTTCAAGCTTCTGCCTGTACTCAGCTACAATTTTAGGGGAACGCTCTGCAATAAAATCCACCAAAGAAAGCATATTGTCCAGCTTGGCAATCAAATCCTCACGAAGCTGAGCACCCTCCGTAATACGTGTCTTGACAAACATCTCTGCCGCACCCTTTACCGCCTTCTGAAGCTCCTTCCAAAGCTCCTCCTCATCCACATTCTGATCCTCCATGGTAAACACCTCCGGATATTTGGAAAGTGTGGACACACGGATATCATTGTCCAGGCCAAAGTCATCTGCCATCTGACGCAGATAGGTCAGATATTCTTCCGCCAGTTCCTTGTTATAACGGACACTGGAATTATTTTCTGAGAAATCTTCATAGGTGATAAAAATATCAACCTTTCCTCTGGAAATGTAATTCTTCAATTCACCACGGATAGCTGACTCAAAAAAGTTCAGTTTCTTGGGCATCTTGATATTTACATCAAGATAACGGTGATTCACAGATTTCATCTCCACCGTAAATTTCCTATTGTTTTCGGCAACTTCACATCTGCCAAAGCCTGTCATACTCTTAATCATGTGTAATCCCCTATCTGGCAGTCCCCACTGCCAAGTAATAACCCATACGTCCTTTTATTATAAAATAAGTCCGGGGACACGTCAAGTCGCCCGAACCCACTTTATCGAATTAAATTTAATACAATTTCTACGAAATATAATATAATTCTTTAATTTTCTCGATACCGGCACGTCCCATGGTTACTTCCGTAATCTCCCGGCGTAAGTCCTCCTCTTCCTCCAAGGGAAAAATAATCCTTAACGTCACTATATCTGTGTAACTGCTTTCTGCCGGCTCAATGCCTCTTTGTCCCAGAAGATACAGTATTTTGCCCACACCATTGTAGTCCGTCACAACCTCCAGTTCACACCCCAAACGATTCGTGCCTATAACGCAGTTATTAAGCCCTTCCTTCACCGCCTGTGTGTAGGCCCTCACAAGCCCGCCTGTACCCAGAAGCACACCGCCAAAATACCTGGTCACCACAACAGCCACATTTCGCACGCCCTCGCCCAGAAGCACCTCAAGCATAGGTCTGCCCGCCGTACCTGACGGCTCACCGTCATCGCTGCATCTGGTCAATTCTCCCCTGTCACCAATGACAAAAGCCGAGCAGTTGTGCCTGGCATCCCAGTACTTTTTCTTCATGCTCTCGATAAAACGGACAGCTTCCTCTTCCGTCTCACATTTCGCAACCGTGGCGATGAACCGGGACTTTTTCTCTATAATTTCTCCTTCGCCGCCCTCAAGCAGCACCTTATAAGAATCCATTTTTATTCCCCTTTTAACTTACTGAATAAATTCTAGCATATTTTGGCCAAAATGTGAAACAATTCTTAAGAAGGAAAATAAAACCTTTATTTACATATGATTTTTTGATATAATAAGTTGAATCTTTATGTAATATGGCAAAGATGCGACAGTTTTAAGAAAGGCGAACTATATGAATTACGGTAAAAAAGGTGTCCGCGCAAAGCAAAAGGCACTAAACTCTAAATCTGGAAAATGGGGAAGGAAAGTAGCACTGACTGCAGTAAAGATTTGTCTGATTGCAGTAGTTGGCGTAGGTATCTGTGGCGTAGCTACCGGAATCGGTATGTTCCATGGCATCTTGGAATCCACTCCCCAAATCCGCCTAAGCGATGTTGTTGCTTCCGGTGAAGCCACCATTGTCTACGACAAGGAAGGCAACGAAATTGACCAGTATGTCAGCACCAACTCAAATCGTATCGAGGTGACAATCGATCAGGTCCCGGCTCATCTGGGTCATGCCTTTGTAGCGATTGAGGACGAGCGTTTCTATGAACATAATGGTATCGACATGATGGGAATTATCCGTGCCGGCTGGCAGTTTGTCAAAACCGGTGGTGAGGAAAAACAGGGTGCAAGTACCATTACCCAACAGCTTCTTAAGAATACCATCTTCACTACCTGGACCGAAGAAGACGGCAACATGATCAAAATGATCAAGCGTAAGCTACAGGAACAATACCTGGCACTTGAGCTTACCAAAAACTCAACCAAGGACGAGGTGCTTCTGCGTTACATGAACGCAATTAACCTTGGCCAGAACACATTGGGTGTGGAGGCAGCATCTCTTCGCTACTTCGGCAAACCCTGTTCGGAGCTGACTATTTCTGAGAGTGCCGTTATCGCCAGCATCACCCAGAATCCTTCCGCCAACAATCCTATCCGTTATCCTGAGAATAACAAGAGACGACGTGAGGATTGTCTTAACAAGATGTTAAAACTGGAATTCATCACCAAGGAAGAGTATGACACTGCCATGGCAGATACCGAGGCTGTTTACGAGCGTATCAGCCTCTATGATGTGGACTTTAAGGTAGGTGACACCACCTCAGGCTCCTATTTCTCTGATGCAGTTTATGAGCAGGTGCTGGATGATTTGGTAGAAGCCGGTTATCCTGAGATTACTGCTGAATATATGATGTCCTCCGGCGGCCTGCGTATTGACTCTACGTTAGATCCCAAGATTCAGAGAATTGCAGACGAAGAATTTGCTAACGAAGAAAACTATAACGAAAATGTGCATTGGTATCTGAACTATGCATTGACCATCACTGATAAGAATAAAGAAAAACATAATTTTAGTAAAGAAAACATGATGTCGTGGTTTAAAGCAAACCACAACAGAAACTTCAATCTGATTTTTGATTCTCAGGACGAAGCATATGAAGCCATTGATTTATACCGTGGTGCCATGATGGAAAGTCTTGGAATGGCAGCGGACTCCGACACTTATGAGGAGAACATTTCCATGACTGCTCAACCTCAGGCAGCAATTGTTATTCAGGATCAGAAAACCGGTTATGTGGTTGCCATGGTAGGCGGACGAGGCTCCAAAGAAGGCCGACGCACCTTAAACCGTGCAACCTCCGCAGGAAGCTCTCCCGGTTCAACCTTTAAGGTTCTGGCAGCTTTTGCACCGGCTCTGGATGCCAACGGACAGACCCTTGCTACTGTTTACAATGATGCTCCCTTTAACTATGACGGCGGCCAACCTGTTAATAACTGGTATGATGTAAATAAAGTAGGTTGGAAAGGAATCTGCTCCATCCGTTATGCGATTGAGCAGTCCCTCAACATTGTCTCCGTAAAAACCTTTACTGTGGTAACTCCCCAGTTAGGCTATGATTACCTGTTAAATTTTGGTTTTACCACCCTGACCGACGGTGTGTGGATTGGAGACCAGAAATTCTCCGACGTAAGACAGCCTACCGCTATTGGTGGTATCACCTACGGTGTAAGCCCCTATGAATTAAATGCAGCTTATGCTTCCATTGCCAATCTGGGAACCTACATGGAACCTAAGCTTTACACCAGAGTCACCGATGCAGACGGTAATGTAATTTTGGATAACACTGTGCCCAAGAGCCGTCAGGTTTTGAAGGAAACCACAGCGTTCCTTTTGACGGATGCTATGTCAGACGTTGTAACCAAAGGTACCGGCGCAAGATGTAACTTCAATTCTTCCATGGCCATTGCAGGTAAAACCGGTACATCACAAAACACTCACGATGTATGGTTTGCAGGATACACTCCTTACTATACTGCCACCGTATGGGCCGGCTACGACAACAACGTAACATTAAGCGCCCGTACCGGAGAGGATGATGTTGCCAAGAACCTATGGCGTTCCATTATGAAGCGCGTTCATGAGGATTTGCCCAATGCATCCTTTGCAATTCCCAGCGGATTGGTACAGCTTGAAGTTTGTAAGTATTCCGGAAAACTTCCCACTCCCGGCCTGTGTGCAGAATCCGGTTGTGTGATTACGGAATACTTTGCAGAAGGCACGGAACCTACTGAACTTTGTGATATCCATTATATGGGTCGTATTTGTAACTACAGCGGATTAATTGCAACTCCCGAGTGTCCTTTTGCTTATGACGGTATTGCAACTCTTCCATTACCCGAACATCCTGCATTACTTGAGGGCTCCACAACCATCGTGGAAAATCCGGACGGTACCCAGAGTGTGAACGCTCCACGGACCTCCAATGTATGTCCCCATGATGCATTGTTCTTCATGAATCCTGACTATGAAGCCATCATAAATCAACAACAATGGGAAATCGATCAACGTTGGTATCCCGACGACGATGATGACGATGATTAATAACCTATACTATTAAACTAAAAGAGTCCGAACAATTCTGTTCGGACTCTTCTTAATTTATATCTGTTACCTACAAGCCTTTAATCTCACGAATCTGTCTCTGCAAATCAGCCACACCTGCCTGCGCATTGAGAATTGCCTTGCGCTGCTTTTCAAATGGGGCATCCTCCACATCCTTATACTGCTCCATAAAAAGTCTTCCAATCTCCATGTAATTCTTCTTAATCACTTCTTCACAGGTCGATATCTGACTCTTTAGATTAGCAATCTCCGCCATTTCTTTTGCTTTATCTGCCATTGCATGCCCTTTTGTATTAATGGTCTCACCTATTTTATCCAAAAAATCCATTACCGTACCATCCTTTCCCCAATATCAATGCTTTACAATATTATCAGTATATCCCTTTTTTTAAGATGTGACAAGTATTTCATTGCACTTTTGCCCTGTAATATGCTATAATAGTTTAACAGTTTACATGCGAGGTGAAACAATGCAACCACTTTATACGGCAGTTAAAGTAAATAATGAAATCGAACTCTGCGAAATTGACAATCTCGACTGCAAAAAAGAGATTGAGCGTGAACTTTTGCGGAATCATATTTCCTACTACATCCGTTGGCCGAAACCGTCTATCTTTAGCCGCCATAAGGACAGTTGCATCATCTGCATTAATGACAACGCAAGAGATGCCGCAGAAGAGGTTGTACGCAATATCTGTGAGGCAAGCGGCTACTCCGTCAAATTTTTGATGAAACGTTCCGTAAATCGTTTTTTTTAAAAACACATAAGAAAAAGCCCGATTGAATCGGGCTTTTTCTTATGCGGATAACAGGACTTGAACCTGCACGGTTGCCCACTGGTACCTAAAACCAGCGCGTCTGCCAATTCCGCCATATCCGCTTATGTCAATAGGACACTCTTTGTATTATGCCAGTATGACCTTCTTTTGTCAAGTCCAAGGACTTATAAACCTATTAATTCGAACCAATATTTTTTATAACTTTTCGGTAAATCCTTATCAGGAAAAATGCACTGAGACCCACACTGAACAGCTCCGCAAAGGGAAATGCCCACCAAATCAGATTTACATTACCACTTAAGGAAAGAAGCTTTGCCACAGGAAGCAACACACACAACTGTCTGGTTACGGATACGACCATACTATATACACCATTGCCCAAAGCCTGGAAGGTACTTCCTGCCACAATACAGAAACCTGCAAACACAAAACTTAAGCATATGATTCTAAGCGCCGGAACACCTACGACAAGCAGCTCATCCGTAGCATTGAACAGACCAATTAATTGTGCCGGGAATAATTCCATCACCAAAAGCCCTACAAGCATAATTCCCACACCAAAGAACACACTGCTTCGAATGGTTTTGATTACTCGCTCTCTCTTACCTGCACCGTAGTTATATGCAATGATAGGTACCATACCGTTGTTCAAACCAAACACCGGCATGAACACAAAGCTCTGCAGTTTGAAATAAACACCAAACACCGTCTGCGCTACGCCAAAACTCTCCAGAATCAGATTCATACCATATGTCATCACGGAGCCTACAGATTGCACCACAATAGAAGGAGCTCCCACCTTATAAATCTGCCCAATCAGTCCCCAGTTTGGACAAAATCCCTTAAAGGACAACTTAATATCCTTATTGTACTTAATATTGAAAAACAGCGCCATTGCTGCTGCAATAATCTGTCCAATAACCGTTGCCAGTGCCGCACCTGCGACCCCCATTGCAGGCATTCCAAACAGACCAAAAATCATAATCGGATCCAAAATCAGATTCACGATGGCACCGGTTCCCTGGGTTATCATGGTATAGAAGGTCTTACCTGTAGCCTGTAAAAGGCGTTCAAAAATAGTCTGCATAAAAATGCCGATGCTAAACACACAACAAAGTGTAATATAGGTTACACCATACTCCTGCACTTCCACAATATCAGTCTGACTGGCGAAAAAGGGACGACTGATTAACAGACCGATTACTGCGAACAAAATGGAACTTGCCAAAGCCAAAAAGATACCATTTACCGCAATCACATTAGCCTTCTCATAATTCTTCTCGCCAAGAGTTCTGGAAAGGAACGCATTTACTCCCACTGCCGTGCCCACTGCCACCGCAATCATCAGACTCTGCACCGGAAACGCCAATGATACAGCCCGCAAGGCATATTCATTAATCTGCGATACAAAAATACTGTCTACTATATTGTATAACGCCTGTACCAGCATGGAAATCATCATAGGCAAAGACATAGAAATCAACAATTTATTGACGGACATAACCCCCATCTTATTTTCCTGTGGTACTGTATTCTGCGTAGTTTTCACCTGTGACATAGTATCCTAATCCTTTCTCTTAAGCAAATTCGCATTTGGTCCCAATTTGTTTATTTGTATGTATGAGTCCTTTTGCAATCTTATGTGCCGCTACGCTTTTTCACGGAGCGTAAGCGTTCCGTGGTATGACATGTGGGACCTCAAGTGATACTGCAAATACTTATGAACACAAATAAACAAATTGGGACTTATCTTTTAACATAAAAAAAGTATCTTCCATAACGGACGATACCGAAATTAGTGAAGCACGGGGGATTCGAACCCCCGACAACCTGATTAAAAGTCAGGTGCTCTAC
>JAZQLH010000023.1:0-87315 GCA_045542555.1 Acetatifactor sp.
ACATTTGAAATATTTATTTCTTTATATTAGAATGATAAATGGGAGTTTCTACGGAATCAGAAAGAGGCGTAAAATATGGATATAATTAAGGAAAATTGGAACAGAATCAAAGAGACAATCAGAAATGAATATGACCTTTCGGATATCTCTTTTAATACCTGGGTAAAGCCCTTGGAATATCATGAAACGATTGACGATGTTATTTTTATTGTCATTCCTTCAGATCAAGGTATGTCATTAAATTACATTTCATCTAAGTATAGTAAGTTCTTTCAGGTAACTATAACTGAAATGTTTGAACACAATTATGAAATCAGTTTCGTTTTGGAAAAGGATTTAAAATCTAAAAATGTTGTAGAAAGTGAATCTACACTTCCAAAAGCAGGATATAATATCAACTATGAGAATGCTAATCTGAATCCTAAATACAAATTTGACACCTTTGTAGTAGGAAGTAACAATAAATTTGCTCATTCTGCATCACTGGCAGTGGCTGAAAATCCCGGTGAAGTTTACAATCCTCTCTATATTTATGGTGGTCCCGGACTTGGTAAAACTCACTTAATGCATTCCATCGGACATTTCATTTTAGAGCAGAATCCTAATATGAAGGTCTTATATGTAACCAGTGAAGTATTTACTAATGAAGTAATTGAATCTATTCGTAGTGGTAATGCTGCTTCTATGAGTAAGGTTCGTGATAAATATCGTAATGTAGATGTTCTGATGGTCGATGACGTACAATTTATAATAGGTAAGGAAAGTACCCAGGAAGAATTTTTCCACACCTTTAATGCCTTGCATTCAGCAAGTAAACAGATTATTTTATCTTCGGACAAGCCACCAAAAGAAATGGAAACCTTGGATGAACGTTTTCGTTCCCGTTTCGAATGGGGACTTATCGCTGATATTTCAGCTCCTGATTATGAGACAAGAATGGCAATTCTCAAGAAAAATGCAGAATCTTATGAAATAAATGTAGACGAAGAAATCATTAATTACATTGCCACCAACATTAAGTCAAATATCAGAGAACTTGAAGGCGCATTTAATAAGATTATTGCAGCAGCTAAGTTAAATAAGGTAGAGCTTACTCTTCCTTTAGCCGAGGAAGCCTTAAAAGATGTTATTTATCCCAACAAACCCAAGGAAATCACTCCTACCTTAATTATTAATATTGTAGCAGATCATTTTGGTGTAAAACCGGAGGATATTACCTCAAAGAGACGTAACTCTGAATTTGTACTGCCCAGACAGCTTGTAATGTATCTGTGCAGAAATTTAATTGCTGATATATCTCTTGAAAATATTGCAACCATTCTTAATAAGAAGGATCATACCACTGTTATGCATGGTTGTAAGAGAATTGAAAATGAAATAGCAGACAATGTGGATTTCAAGAATAAGGTGGATATCATCATCAAAAAAATCAATCCGGCCTAACTTATAAAAACCTTGAAATAAAAGGATGTTCATAACTTGAGATTTATTCTTAATTAATCCTTCAAAATCCACATAGAAAACCTTTTAATTTTACTTGTAAAATGGTATAATAGAAGTGGTTTTGCACATATGAACATCTATTACTAATAAGTATTACTAAATCTTTTATTATTTATAATAAATAAAGCGATGCACAAAAGTGCCTGATTAGGGAAGGAGTTATACACATGAAATTAGTTTGTTCTAAGTCTAGTCTCTTAAGTGGAGTACAGACAGTCTCAAAGGCAGTTCCTAATAAAACAACAATGTCTATTTTGGAATGTATCCTTGTAGATGCCACTAAGGGAGTTATTACTCTGACTGCTAATGATATGGAGTTGGGTATAGAGACTACCATTGAGGGTGATATTATTGAGAAGGGTATTATTGCACTTGATGCGAAGATTTTCCTCGAAATTGTAAGAAAGCTTCCTGACAGTGAGATTACCATTGAGACAGACAGCTCTTACAAGACAACTATTACTTGTGAAAAGGCTAAATTTAATATTATCGGTAAATCAGGTGAAGATTTCTCTTATCTTCCTGCTATTGAGAAAGAGGATAATATTATTATCAGCCAGTTTACCTTGAAGGAAGTAGTAAGACAGACTATTTTCTCTATTTCTGATAATGATAACAATAAGCTTATGACCGGTGAATTATTTGATATTAATGGTGATGAGCTTAAGGTAGTATCTTTGGATGGTCATCGTATTTCCATCAGAAAGATTCAGCTTAAAAACAATTATGCTCCTAAAAAGGTGGTTGTACCCGGTAAGACTTTGAATGAAGTAAGTAAGATTCTTCCCGGAGATGCTGAAAGTGATGTAATTATTTCTTTTACTTCCAAGCATATTGTTTTTGAGTTTGATAATACTACTGTTGTTTCCCGTCTCATCGAGGGAGAGTATTTTAAGATTGATCAGATGCTTTCCAGTGATTATGAGACTAAGGTTAAGATTAACAAAAAAGAACTGTTAAGCTGTATTGACCGTGCTACTCTTTTAGTGAAGGAAGGCGACAAAAAGCCTATTATTATCAATATTACTGACGAAAGCATGGAGCTTAAGATTAATTCCGTTGTTGGTAGTATGAATGAGGATATTGACATTGAGAAGAGTGGTAAGGATTTGATGATTGGCTTCAATCCTAAGTTTTTGATTGATGCTCTTCGTGTAATTGATGATGAAGAAGTTGAACTTTACATGGTAAATCCCAAAGCTCCCTGCTTTATCAAGAACCCTGAGGAGAGCTATATTTACCTGATTCTTCCTGTAAACTTTTCCACAGTAAGCTAATTATTTTTAATCAAGAAAGGCTGTAATCATGCAGACAATTCAGTTGAGAGATGATTTTATTAAGCTGGGTCAGGCTTTGAAGGCTGCAAATCTTGTGGGTTCCGGTGTGGAAGCAAAGTTTGCTATTCAGGACGGACTTGTAAAAGTAAATGGTGAAGTAGAACTTCAGCGCGGCAAAAAGCTTTATTCCGGTGATGTGGTGGAATTTGACGGCGAGACAATTTATATCAAGTAATTGGTTAGGTAAAACATGATAATAAAATCATTAGAACTGGCAGATTATAGAAATTATGAGTCTCTGGAACTTAAATTTGACCGGGGTACCAATATTTTGTTTGGAGATAATGCTCAGGGCAAAACAAATATTTTAGAGGCAATTTATGTAGCTGCTACAACAAAATCTCATAAAGGAAGTAAAGACAAGGAAATTGTAAACTTTGACAAGGATGAAGCGCATATAAGGACCTACATTGAGAAAGAGAATGTAGAGACAAGAGTAGATATGCATCTTCGTAAATCTAAGTCAAAGGGTATTGCGGTAGATGGTCAAAAATTAAAGAAAGCCGCAGATTTGCTTGGGCTTTGTAATGTAGTTTTCTTTTCTCCGGAGGATTTGGGTATTATCAAAAATGGCCCTGCTGAGAGAAGAAGATTTATAGACATGGAGCTTTGTCAGCTTGACAATATTTATCTTTATAATCTCAATAATTACAACAAGATTGTAAATCAGAGAAATAAGCTTTTAAAAGATATGTTTATGAATCCTGATTTAAAGGAAACCTTGAATATATGGGATATGCAGCTTGTTTCTTACGGTATGAAGATTATCGAGAGACGTAAAGTGTTTGTAGATCAGTTGAATGAAATTATCTACGATATACATAAAAATCTTTCCGGTGGTAAGGAAGAACTTCGAATTGTATATGAGCCTAATGTGGAAGCTGAGAATTTCGAGCGAAGCATGAAATACAGCCAGGATAGAGATATCAAGGCAAAAATGACAACTGTTGGACCTCATAGAGACGATTTTTCTATTTTTGTAGGCGATATTGATATCAGAAAATTTGGTTCTCAGGGTCAGCAAAGAACAGCTGCTCTCTCACTGAAATTATCTGAGATTGAACTGGTTAAGAGAATTACCAAGGATAATCCGGTTTTACTTCTGGATGATGTTTTGTCAGAGCTTGACAGTAACAGGCAAAATTATCTTTTAAACAGTATTGGTGATATACAAACGATTATAACCTGTACCGGTTTAGAGGAATTTGTAAATAACAGATTTGAAATTAACCGGGTATTTAAGGTTAGTGATGGAACTGTAACTCTTATGAGTAATGAAAACGGAGGAATTTAAAATAGCATGAGCGAAAATATGAGCAATACAGCTGTTGAAAATGAATATGGCGCAGACCAGATTCAGATTTTGGAAGGCTTGGAAGCAGTTCGTAAAAGACCCGGTATGTATATCGGTACTACCTCCAGCAGAGGACTTCATCATTTGGTGTATGAGATTGTTGATAACTCTGTAGATGAGGCACTTGCAGGTTACTGTGATACTATTGATGTTACGATTAATGAGGATAATTCTGTAACTGTACAGGATAATGGACGTGGTATTCCTGTTGGTATTAACCAAAAGGCTGGTTTGCCTGCAGTTGAAGTTGTATTTACTATTCTACATGCCGGTGGTAAATTTGGCGGTGGAGGATACAAGGTATCCGGTGGTCTTCATGGTGTAGGTGCGCCTGTTGTTAATGCACTCTCCGACTGGCTTGAAGTTGAAATTCGCCAGGATGGTAAAGTTTATAAGCAGCGCTATGAGAGAGGCCATGTTTGCTATCCTCTTAAGGAAATTGGAACCTGTGATTTGGAAAATACAGGTACAAAGGTTACTTTCCTGCCTGATAAGACCATTTTTACCGAGACTACGGTTTATGAATATGATGTTTTGAAGAGAAGACTTCGTGAGATGGCTTTCCTTACCAAGGGTCTTCGCATTATTCTTAGAGATAACCGCTCTGAAGAGATTATGGATACTGCTTCAAATGTAGCAGATACGAATGTTTCTGAGACTAATTCGGTTGAAAATGTTACTTCTGAGGTTTCAGCTTCTGAAGTTATGACTGAAAAGGAGCTTGAAAGAAAGCAGATTGATGAACTTCTTGCAAGAGCTGAGGGCGATAAGTCCGGTGAAGCTTTAAAAACCTTAACAGGTGGTAAAATTGGTAAAACTCATTATATTACCCTTGAAAACGGTAAGAAACAAAAGGTTATTGAGTTCTACTACGAAGGTGGTATCAAGGAATTTGTAACTTACTTAAATAAGAGTAAAGAGCCTCTTTATGAAAATATTCTTTATTTTGAGGGTGAGAAGAATCGTGTGTATGTAGAGGTTTCCTTCCAGCACAATGATTCCTACAACGAGAGTGTATTCAGTTTTGTAAATAATATAAATACTCCCGAGGGTGGTACGCACCTGATGGGCTTTAGAAATGCAGTGACCAAGACTTTTAATGATTATGCAAGAGCTGCTAAACTTCTAAAGGATAGTGAACCTAATCTTTCCGGTGAGGATATCAGAGAAGGTCTTACTGCGATTGTCAGTGTTAAGATTGAGGATCCTCAGTTTGAGGGTCAGACCAAGCAAAAGCTTGGTAATAGTGAGGCAAGAGGTGCTGTTGACAGTATTGTAAGTGAGCAGTTAACCTACTTTTTGGAGCAGAACCCTACTGTTGCAAAGTCTATTTGTGAGAAATCTATCTTGGCTCAGAGAGCAAGAGAGGCTGCTCGTAAGGCTAGAGATTTGACCAGAAGAAAAACTGCACTGGAAGGAATGTCTCTTCCCGGTAAGCTTGCAGACTGTTCTGACAAGAATCCTGAGAATTGCGAAATCTACATTGTTGAGGGAGATTCCGCGGGAGGAAGTGCAAAAACTGCTCGTTCCCGTGCAACTCAGGCAATTTTGCCTCTTCGAGGTAAAATTCTCAACGTTGAAAAAGCAAGACTTGATAAAATTTATGCCAATGCCGAAATCAAAGCAATGATTACTGCTTTCGGTACCGGTATTCATGAAGATTTTGATATTACCAAGCTTCGCTATAACAAGATTATTCTTATGACCGATGCGGACGTGGATGGTGCGCATATCAGCACTTTGTTGTTGACTTTCCTCTATCGTTTCATGCCGGAGCTTATTAAGCAGGGTCATGTATATCTTGCAAAGCCTCCTTTGTATAAGCTTGAGAAAAATAAAAAAATCTGGTATGCGTATAGTGATGAAGAATTAGATGAGATTTTGAAAGAAGTTGGCCGTGACCAGAATAATAAGATTCAGCGTTATAAGGGTCTTGGTGAGATGGATGCAGAGCAGCTTTGGGAAACTACCATGGATCCTGAGCGTCGAATTTTACTTCGTGTAAACTATGATGAAGAGACTGAATCAGAGCTTGATTTGACTTTCACTACTCTTATGGGTGATAAGGTAGAGCCCCGTCGTGAGTTTATCGAAGAGAATGCAAGATTTGTTAAAAATCTGGATATTTAATGTTTTGTTCTAAAAATCAGAATGTCGCTAAAGCGGCGGAATGAGAGGAAATATGAACGACGATATTTTTGATAAAGATACGGTGTTTGACAAAATTCAGGAAGTTGACTTAAAAGAAAGAATGGAGACATTCTATATTGATTATGCTATGAGTGTTATTGCTGCTCGTGCTCTTCCTGATGTTAGAGATGGTTTAAAACCGGTACAACGCCGTGTGCTTTATTCCATGATTGAGTTGAATAACGGTCCTGACAAGCCTCATCGTAAGAGTGCGCGTATTGTCGGTGATACCATGGGTAAATATCACCCTCATGGTGACAGCTCTATCTATGGTGCGCTGGTAAATATGGCTCAGGATTGGTCTACAAGATATCCTCTGGTAGATGGTCACGGTAACTTTGGTTCTATGGATGGTGACGGTGCGGCTGCAATGCGTTACACGGAAGCACGTCTTTCCAAGATTTCCATGGAGCTTTTGGCTGATATCAACAAAGATACTGTTGATTTTGTACCTAACTTCGATGATACAGAGAAAGAGCCTGTTGTTTTACCCAGCCGTTATCCTAATCTGTTGGTAAACGGTACTACCGGTATTGCAGTAGGTATGGCTACTAACATTCCTCCCCACAATCTTCGTGAGGTGGTAAATGCGGTAGTGAAAATTATTGACAATAAGGTGCAGGAAGACAGAGTAACTACTATTGATGAGGTACTTTCCATTGTAAAAGCACCTGATTTTCCTACCGGTGGTCTGATTATGGGTACCAGAGGCTGTGAGGAAGCCTATCGTACCGGCCGCGGTAAAATCAGAGTCCGTGCAGTGACTAATATCGAGACTCTTCCTAATGGTAAGAGCCAGATTATTGCTACTGAATTGCCTTACATGGTAAATAAGGCGAATTTGATTGTTAAAATTGCGGAGCTTGTTAAGCTGAAAAAGATTGATGGAATTACTGATATCCGCGATGAGTCCAACCGTGAAGGTGTTCGTGTGGTAATTGAGCTTCGTCGTGATGCCAATGCCAATGTAATTTTGAATCAATTGTTTAAACATACTCAGCTTCAGGATACTTTTGGTGTAATCATGCTGGCTCTGGTAAACAATGAGCCCAAGGTTATGAACCTTCTTGATATGCTTACATACTATCTGAAGCATCAGGAAGACGTTGTAACCCGCAGAACCAAATATGATTTAAACAAGGCTGAAGAAAGAGACCATATTTTGCAGGGTCTTTTGAAAGCACTTGATTTTATTGATGAAGTAATTTCTATTATCCGCGGTAGCCAGAATACTCAGATTGCAAAAGAACGCTTAATTGAAAGATTTGAGCTTTCTGATGTACAGGCTCAGGCGATTGTAGATATGCGTCTGAAAGCTCTCACCGGTTTGGAAAGAGAAAAGCTTGAAAACGAGCACAGAGAGCTTGAGATTAAGATTGCTGAATTGAAAGCTATTTTGGCAGATGAGAAACTTCTCCTTGGTGTTATCAAGGAAGAAATCCTGATGATTGCCGAGAAATTCGGCGATGACAGAAGAAGTACTATTGGTTTTGATGAGTTTGATATTTCCATGGAAGATTTGATTCCTGATGAGGAAACTGTCATTGCTATGACCAGACTTGGTTATATCAAGCGTATGACAGTGGATAATTTCAAGGCTCAGAACCGTGGCGGTAAGGGAATTAAGGGTATGCAGACTATCGAGGATGATTATATCGAGGATCTTCTGCTTAGTACCACTCATCATTATATGAATTTCTTTACCAATATGGGTCGTGTATACCGCCTGAAGGCTTACGAGATTCCCGAGGCAAGCAGAACTGCTCGCGGAACTGCAATTATTAACCTTTTGCAGCTTCAGCCCGGAGAGAAAATTACTGCAATGATTCCTATCAGGGAATATGAAGACGACAGATATCTCTTCATGGTAACGAAAAAAGGTATTGTAAAGAGAACTCCTCTCTCTGATTTTGCAAATGTGCGTAAAAATGGTCTTGCTGCTATTAATCTCAGAGATGATGATGAGCTGATTGAGGTAAAGAATACCAATAATGAACATGAGATTTTCCTTGTAACTAAGCAGGGTATGTGTATCCGCTTTAAAGAGACTGATGTACGTCCTACAGGTAGAACTTCCATGGGTGTAATCGGTATGAACCTCTCTCCTAGCGATGAAATCGTAGCTATGCAGCTTCAGGTACAGGGCGATTCCTTGTTGATTGTATCTGAAAATGGTCTGGGCAAGCGTACCTATCTGGATGAGTTTACTGTTCAGAAACGTGGCGGTAAGGGTGTGAAGTGCTACAAGATTACTGAAAAAACAGGTGATGTTGTAGGTGCTAAGGCTGTTATCGATGAAAATGAACTGATGATGATTACTACTGAAGGAATTATTATTCAGCTTCGTGTTCAGGACATCTCTACTCTGGGTCGTATTACCTCCGGTGTAAAGATGATGAACCTTGATGATGGCGTAAAGGTAGCTCAGATTGCCAAAGTTCGCGGTAAAGTTTCTGATGGTGAACAGGAAATCGACGATTTGGAAGAAGCTTCTGATGAAGAAATTATAGTTGATGAAACTGCACCTTCTGAAGAAAATGAATAAAAAATTTATTCAAATGTATTAGATTTAGTACAATTATACTCTTGAAATTGTAAAATTTTAGGTGTAGATTATATTTGGATTGCCGGAAAAGTTTGTACCGACAGGTACAAACTTTTCTTTTTGCTTTATATTAAATTTTGAGGTGTGGTATGTCTGTTGCAAGCGTAAGAGAATATTTGAAGCAGTTTAACTTGGATAGTAAGGTGGAGGAGTTTGAGGAGTCCAGTGCTACTGTTGAACTTGCAGCACATGCGGCTGGTGTGATTCCGGCTATGATTGCCAAGACTTTGTCTTTTAAAGTAGGTGAGCAGGCTGTTTTGATTGTGACCAGTGGCGATACTAAGGTGGATAACCGTAAGTTTAAAGATAAATTCGGTGTAAAAGCAAAGATGCTTACTCCTGATGAGGTGATTGAGTATACCGGTCACGCTATTGGTGGTGTGTGTCCTTACGCCAACCCCGAAGGAAAAGTGAAGGTTTATCTTGACGAATCTATGAAACGCTTTGAGATGGCACTTCCCGCCGCAGGCAGCTCTGCAAGCTGTGTGCGACTTACCATAGAAGAATTGGAACGCTCCTGCCCCGGCGCTGAATGGGCAGATATCTGCAAGCTTCCTGAGAATGCAGATATTTAGTTCTGATTTGTGTATGTGTGGTTTGGTTTCTATAAAATCGATTGAGACACTTTATATCCTACCACAGAACGTTGTCACTCCGTGAAAAAGCGTAGCGGTACATAGGGCTGTAAAGTACACAGCCCAAGTACCGACGTTTTTCAAGGTCCTGTGGATAGGATATAAAGCTCCTCAATCGATTATAAATATACTAATCCACATATACAAATCAGAATAAAATAAAAGAAGAAGGTGATGTAAGTGGAAGCAGCATATGTAGTATTTATGGATCTGGCAATTATTATGGTTTTTGCTAAATTTTTTGGTCTTGTGGCTAGAAAAATGAAGGCACCGCAGGTAGTGGGTGAGATTATTGCCGGATTGTTGATTGGACCCAGTGTTTTGGGTCTGGTACAGCAGACGGACTTTTTGACACAGATGGCAGAGATTGGTGTAATTTTATTGATGTTTTCTGCGGGTCTTGAGACAGATTTAAAAGAACTTATGAAGACAGGTCCCATTGCATTTTTAATTGCCTGTGCAGGTGTATTTGTTCCTCTGGTAGGTGGAACGTTGCTGTATATGGGATTTTATGGTACTGCACCTTGGGGTTCCGAAGCTTTTTACAAAGCTGTATTTATCGGTGTGATTATGACCGCCACCAGTGTAAGTATTACCGTTCAGTCTTTAAAAGAGCTGGGTAAATTAAAGGGTAAGGTAGGTACTACCATTCTCAGTGCTGCCATCATTGATGATGTTATCGGTATTATTGTTTTAACCTTTGTAGTAGGTGTGAAAAATCCGGATTCCAATCCGGGAAAAGTGGTAATTAATACTCTTTTGTTTTTTGCATTGGCTTTGATTGTGGGATATCTCTTATTTAAGCTGTTCAAATTGTTTGATGAAAGATACCCTCATACCAGACGAATTCCTATTTTGGGATTGGCACTTTGTTTTTTCCTCGCTTATGAAGCAGAGTATTTGTTTGGAATTGCAGATATTACCGGTGCTTATGTAGCAGGAATTATTCTTTGTTCTTTGCGGGATTCAGATTATATTGCTCACGAAGTAGATGAAAACTCGTATTTGTTATTCGGACCTGTTTTCTTTGCAAGTATCGGTCTGAAAACCAATATTGACAATATAGATGCAAATATTTTATTGTTCTCTCTTGGATTCGTAGTTGTGGCTTTAATAACTAAAATTATCGGTTGTGGACTTATAGCCAAAGTCTGCAAATTTAATTTTAATGAATCATTAAAAATCGGTGTAGGCATGATGACCCGTGGAGAGGTTGCTTTGATTGTGGCACAGAAAGGTTTGTCTGTAGAGCTTCTTTCCCCTGTGTATTTTACGGCAGTAATTCTCTTAATTATTGTGTCCAGTATTTCAACACCTATTATTTTAAAGTTATTGTTTGCCAGAGATAAAAAACTTGGAATAGAATCTTAATCATAAAAGGAGTAGTCGATGAAAATCAACTACTCCTTTACTTCATATAAATAAGCATTTCCACGTTTGCCGATGTGTTCCAATATGCCTGTATGATGCAGAATATTGACTACGATTCCGGCAAGTTTAACCGGAATATGAGCAGCCTTGGCAAATTCTTTTACTGTGAATTCTTCCTCCAGCTCATAGGGAATAAATTGCATATAATCTTCTATACAGTTGATTTCTACTTCTTCCACTAATTCTGTAGGAATTCGGTCAAAACGGCTGGCACCCTTTTTCTTATCCTTACTCCATCCATTCAGAAGCTTGTATTCTTCCATATCCATGAGAATCAGCTTCAACCGTAAATTTGGATTTTTCAAAAACATCTTAATTTTATAAAGTTCCGGAAAAACGGTATAGGGAGTTCCTTTTAAGGGAGATTTTCTGGGAGTACTTAATTCTCCACTTTCTTCATCTATCCATATCACTTTCTTTTCTCTTGGAATGGGATAAACGATGGTTACCTGGTAAATTGGTAAAAATGCTTGTAACTTACTGCGCATTTTGTCAAATTGCCGGGTTTGAATTTCTATAATTTCTCCGTCTTTATAAATGTCCGCCACATAGCCTTCAATTGGAATTTCATGGTGGTCTTCATCGGGCTGTAAATAATTTTTTAAAATGGCATGAACGGTTTTCTCAGAAAGCGTACCGATACCAAGTCTTTGCCTGTCGACACCTATGATTTTATCTTTAGCGTCCTGAAAGCTTTGATTGTACATATTCGCAAATCCTCATATTATCTGAAGGCATTCTACAGCCGACAATATATCTGCCTCTGTCACTGGAAACACGAATAATCGTACCGATTAATTTGGATTCTTCCGGTAAATCAAAACCGGTAATATTTAACTCAATAAGACTTCCCACTGAGTTTGCTAAACTTTCATCGCTGGAGGAGAATGAGAAACCTCCTGCACTGATATTTACCATTTTGCCATTAAAAATGCGATTAGTGTTCTGTAATTGCAAAGTACATGTGTTACTTATAGGAAGTCTGGGATATTTTCTTCTATGTGCAACCTTAGGATTACCTGTAATAAGAAGCTTAAAGTAACTGTTACTATTATAGGTTACTTCTGCAATACGTATATTTTCCCAGATGTACATTGCATTATCTACTACAATACGAATTTCGTAACCGGAATTAGAATTGGTATTCTGGAAATAATCTTTGGCTGATGCATTACTGTCTAATAAAATAGTATTATCTGTAATCTCTGCAACCTTTGTCTTGTATTCCTGTCCTTCCGGTTTACCGTCTTTATATGCTACCAAAGACAGATTCATATCTTTTTGTACATCTTTTACGCCCATGAAGCCGCCTACGCCCAGTTCTTCCATAAGCTGCCCTACAACGCTTTCAATCTTAACTACATTACGGGTTGTTTCCGCATATTTACTCAACATGGTCTTAGTGGTGGATTCAGAATTGGTAACACTTTCATTCATGGTTACCATCAGATCTTTTACCTGCTTCATATTTTCAACCATGTTCTTGTTGGAGTCTTCTACCTGTTTAATTGCATCATCTACAATCTGGATTTCTTCACCGAGCTGTATGGAATCCTGAGTGATAGTGGTCACACTGGAATTTACCTTCTTCATCTTTTCCAAAGTCTCAGCAATCAGTGTTAAGATAGTAGTTACAGATTGCGTCATCTTCTCGGAAGTAGCTTCCAAATGTTCCAAGGATGACATAATACTGTTAGAGGAAGCCTGTGTACCTGTACTCAAATTACGAATTTCATTAGCAACTACAGCAAAACCTTTACCTGCTTCACCGGCTCTGGCTGCTTCAATGGAAGCATTCAAGGAAAGTAAATTGGTTCTGGTAGAGATTTGCTCGATTGTACTGGTTTCGGATTTAACATTTTCAAATTTCTCACGGAAC
Organism: Acetatifactor sp.; assembly: GCA_045542555.1. Classification (GTDB taxonomy): domain Bacteria; phylum Bacillota; class Clostridia; order Lachnospirales; family Lachnospiraceae; genus Acetatifactor. The sequence goes on from JAZQLH010000023.1 coordinate 12,935, forward strand.
TCCATCAAAATCTGTTCCACCTCTGTGGAAAGCTCTGCCATCAGATTCGTGGACAGTACTACATTTTCCAGTTCCTTGGAGCTGTCTTCAGCGTGTTCTACAGCGCCGTTAATAATTTGAACAATTCTGTCTGTAAGCTGTGATACATGAAGTACCTGACTGTCAATATTCTCAGTCATATTCATGGTAGAATCAACTTTACTGTTCAGAATCTTGTTATTGTCTGCCAATTCTTCCATGCTCTGTACTACATTGTTGGCACCTTCACGGTTTTCCTCAGACAGCTCACGTACCACGGTAACGCCATCCACAACAGTGGTGCTTGCTGTTTTTACCTGCTCAACAGTAGTTACTACTCTGGTTAAATTGTCTTTGATGGAATTTAACATGGAGCCATCCACAAAATTCAAATGATTGATGGACAGAATGTATCCCACATAACAAAGAGCTGTTGCGGCAATCTGAATCTCGAAATCAGTGATATTTTTGGCAGTATTCATACCGGTCATATAGCTTTTTGCCACATATATGCCCAGAATAATCATATTCACGACAAAACATTCAATCATCAGATTACGGTTTTTGTAAAGGGCCAATAAGCTGACAACAGGCAAAATATACATTACCGCCAATGTGGTGTTTGTTGTCATTAAAACAAAAGTATAAAAAGCACCATATCCGATGGCAATAACATACTTATAAAGCCAGGTTCCCATTCCCATAACCTTTAAAACAATCAGACCAACGACAAATGGTATCCAACAAAATGCAAGAAAGACACAATAATAAGGAACACTACGTGAACCTTTTACAGCTTCAAGAGTATAAGCTGCAGATAGTACAATGCCGATAAAAATCCACATTGCCATCGCTTTTTTATTTGAACTTTTTGCATAATATGCTTCGTTTTGATCCATGATATTGCCCCCTTTTTCTTTAGAATCTATCTTATATTTTATTGTATCTTTTGTATAGCAAAACTGCAAGATTTATTTGTAAAAATTATGTAAAATACAACAGCCTTTCCGGAGTATTTCATCCAAAAAGGCTGTAATTTATTTTAAGTTTTATTATTCTGTCACAACATCTACAGATACTGCGGTAAGTACGGTTTCTTTGGCGATATCTTCTTCAAATCCCAGACCTACATTTTTGCCTGTTTCTGCTTCCTCAAGAAACTCTCCAAATACTTCAATTCTATTAATGGTGGCAGGAATTTCAGTTCCATTCTCAAGAATAATTACCACACTGTCACCCATTTTAATAGAGCCTTGATTTACTGTTCCGGTGAGAACCGTTCCTGCATCGGTAATGTAGAAAATGCTGTCTACAGTGAAGGAACCGCCGGTGGTGACGGTCTCAATACCTGTTGTGGCAGTCTCCGTTGTTTCAGAAGGTGCTTCGGATGAAGTGGTAGATTCTGTTTCAGAGGCGGTTCCATTGCTAATGGTAACGGTTGCACCTGCTTCCTCAAGAGCAGTTTTGTACTGATTAGCCATCTCTTCATCTGTGGTCTCCAAAATCACACAGGGTGCAAGATCAACAGTGTCTTTCGCTTCCTTTAAACCTAAACCGGTAAGTTCACGATATGCTTTGATGACAGCAACCTTGCTGTCATTAAAAGAAGTCAGCTCTACAACATAGAGTACCTCTTCCTGAGCAGTGCTTTCAACAGTCTCAGTTGTTTTACTTTCAGGTGCTTCAGCCAGTTTTTGGCCGCAAGCTGTAAGTCCTCCCATAAGCAGAGCACAACATAAAACAGATACTAAAATTTTCTTCATAATATTCTCCCTTGTACAATGAATTTATTATTACGATTACACATTATACAGGAGAGGTTTTATTATTTCAATGCTCAAAAAAGAACTATAAAGGTGTGTAGGTGAGGAATTAATGCACGATAACATATTCAAAGGTCAAGATATTTTCTTTCTCAATCCCTATTTCTTCTAACATTTCCACAGAGCTTCTAACACATTCTTCGTCTGAATATTCCGGTATGAATGGTACTTTTACTACATACTTATCCTTTGGCAGCCTTTTATATATTTCTCTTAAATTATCAATTACCTGTGTGTTCTCCAAACCGGTATATCCTTTATAAATCTCCGGTTGCATGGCTTTTATATCAATAATAAAAGAAAATCTTCCGTTCAAAAGGGGCTCCAACTGCTTAAAAGGTACATTCAGGGAAGTTTCGATATTAATGTTCCATTCCTTCGGGCAAACTTTGGCAAATTCCAATATAGATTCTGCCTGCAATAGTGGCTCGCCGCCGCCAAATGTAACTCCGCCGCCGGTATAGAGAAAATAACAGTGGTCGATGGCCAGACGTTCTACCAAATCCGTTGGTGATATGTATTCCAATAACTTGGTGTCTTTGAGTAAATCCTGATTAATACAATAGGGGCAGGATAAGGGACATCCGGCCAGTGCCACCAAAGTTGTAATTCCTTTGCCGTCTGTTTGCATGCGATGTCTGTTAATTGCCAGCATTGCAAAATCCTTACTCATTTCCCTTTTCCTCTTCAGTCTCTTCGAGAATCACAATATCTCCTGCAAGTTCCCATTCTTCTGTTTCAGGCGCTACAAGCATTCCTTCAACTATTTCCTCAGAGCTTGACTCTGACTCTATGTACGCTATACCGCCTTGAATATCTTCCACCTCAGGGGAAGGCAGTATTTCAACGTCTCCCGATAATTCTTCTACAGTCGGTACAACCTCTACATCTCCCTCCAAAGTAGTGGTAGTTGTAGCATTACAGCCTGTCAGGCTAAGTGCCGCAGCGGTGGTAATACCTGCTGTTGCAACCCTGCGTTTCATGTCTGCAGACTCCATCTGACGTTTCATAATAGCCAGATTCAACATCATTTCTTCGCTCTTACACTTCGGACAGGTACCGCTGCAATACCCTTCATAGGTACATTCCCGCTGCTTCAAATCAACACCCAAATCCGCTGCAATCTGCGCCCGAACCTTCTTCAACTCCCTACATTTCTCCTTATGAAGTCTGTCTAATTCTTCTCTGCTTTTTTTCATAATCAACCTCCCGAAATTCTTTCCTTTACCATATAGACGATAAATTGCAAGAAAAGTTCTGAAAAAATAATGCCTACGCATTTTTACTTGTGTTTTGAGCATATGAATTATTGATTTGGGTCTTTATGTTCTATCGGAGCGGAAGCGTTCCGTGGTAGAATATAAAGACTTAAATCAATAGCGTGCATATATCCATAAAACACAAGTAAAAGTACGTAGGCATAATGATTATCGTATACCTAATTTTCTTGCAAGCATTTCGCTATTTACAGCATATGTAATGGCGGTTTCGGTGGTAATAGCTCCCTGTTTTACCAGGCGGAAAAGGCTGTTATCCATAGAAACCATATCTTCTGTATCAGATGAATATACAACTCCTTCAATTTGAGGTACTTTGTTGTCGCGAATCATATTGCGGATGGCGGGAGTTGCCGTCATAATTTCGAACACGGGAATATTTTTGCCGTCCACATCGGGAATCATCTGCTGTGAAACAATTGCACGAAGCACCAAAGACAACTGAATTGCAATCTGGCGTTGCTGCTCTGCCGGAAATGCATCAATAATGCGGTCGATGGTGTTGGCTGCACCGATGGTATGCAGAGTGGAAAGCATCAAATGACCGGTTTCGGCAGCAGTCATGGCTACCTGGATAGTCTCCTGGTCACGCATTTCTCCCAGCAAAATAACATTGGGACTCTGACGAAGAGCCGCACGAAGAGCAGGTACATAGCCTTCGGTATCTACATGAATCTCTCGCTGGCTGATGATACTCTTATTATGACTGTGCAGATACTCTAAAGGATCCTCCAGTGTGATAATATGCTTTGCGTAGTTTTTGTTGATAGCGTCAACAATACAGGAAAGGGTGGTGGATTTACCGCTTCCTGCAGGTCCTGTTACAAGTACCAGACCCTTGGAGGCGTTGCTTAGGTCGATTACGCTTTGAGGTATATTTAATTCCTTATAATCAGGCAAATCAAAGGTGATGATACGAATTACTGCTGCCATGGTTCCGCGCTGCTGATAAGCATTCACACGAAAACGGGAAAGTCCCGGTATGGCAAAGGAAAAATCATCATCTCCATTAGACTTATAAAGCGCAATATCCCGATGATTAGCCAAATCATAAATTTGTTTTACCAAATCCTCCGTATCCGTAGGAAGCATTTTGACATCATCTTTTTGCACAATGGCATCATTTATGCGGTAGGAAATAGGAAGTCCGGCTACAATAAACATATCGGACGCTTCACATTTAATTGCATGTTCCAAAAGCTCTTTTACATTCATAATCTTTATCCTTTCCGGTATAAATTAAGGCGCCTGCAGCACAGGGAGACTTGTATCTCCTTCCCAGTTATCTACATTTACGACCTTCCACTTGGTAATCTTATAATCATAAGCATCTTTTGCAAAAAACAGTTCTACCTGTAATTCCTGATGTTCGCTAATGGGAACGGCAAAGCAAGTGATGCCGTCTGCATCTCGATTAGCATATAATGTCTCTATGTCGGCAAGATTATTTTGTGCTTCGTTGGATGCATTATAATAAGCTGTGGTATGAGCGGCAAGTTCCTCACTTAAGCGGTAATCACTGCGTGCTGAGGAAATGGCTAAAGCTGCCAGCACAGCGAAACTTAAACCAATCAGAATCACCATCATGGACGAGGTTCCAATATTCATAACCTGTGTTTGTCTGTTTGTTTTTTTCATAGCTACTCCCGGTCAATACGTTTGGTCATTAGAGAATAGAGTTCATCTCCTTGATTGTCCGTTACGGTAATATGTGCCTTAAGGAAAACATCTTCTTTAACCAGTTTCATTTCCAATAGGTATTGTCCGTTTTCCTCACAGGGCTGCCAGGTCTCATCGTAGAAAAGCTGCCAGGTGTCCCCATTCCAGCTTCCATGAGGGAAAAATGCTGACCAGCTCTCCTGTTTCATATCCCAGACATTGTAGCATTCCGCTACATTGGCGGCTGTATTTACAGCCTGTGTCAGATTCTCTGAACGACGACTCAAAGAATAAGAATCCGCAAATAACTGCACGCATACTGCCGTAATCACAGAGAAGAGAAATATGGAAAGCATCAGCTCTGTCAAAAACAATTTGGAGCCATTACTGTTTCGGGTTCTCATGATGCTCCTCCTTCTATGTTGCTGCGGATACTGATAAATACCTGCTCTTTATTACCAAATAAATCCTCACATTCCACAAGAATTGTAGCAGATTCCTGCATGGTAAAGGTCAGGTTTTTAAGTTCCATAATCTTTTGGCCGTCAGAAGAGGAAACCTTAGCATCCTCTTTGGTGTACAATTCCCGAAGTTCGCCATCCAGAAGATACAAATAAAGTACATAGCCTTCGGATTGTTTTAGTTTTATACAGGGCAGATCGTCAAATTCGGCCAGACTCACACAATCTGCCTCATCATTTTGATGTACAACTTCCCTGATATAGGCAACTGCTACTCTGGCGCTGTTATTTTTATCACTACGTTCCACGGTAGAGCGATAAAAATTCACACCTAACAAAAGCAGAACGATTGCTGAAAAAGTAAACAGCAAAAATACCACCAGTTGAAAAAGGACATCTATGCTATGTTTTTGCGGTGTCAATTTTTTCATAGCTATTCTTCCTCCAATACCAGTACCTTGACTTCAGGATACAGGTTTGAGCCATATACGCGATAATCCACACGGAAAAGTTCCTTATCGTAGATGATGCCGTATTTATTTTCCAGATAGGAAAAGCTTTCGGGGTATCTTCCCTCTGTCACATAGCACTGCAAGAGGCTTTGCTCCACTGCCTCTTCCAGATATCTTTGTTGTTCTTCCACGGACCTTTCAGCAGTTTTACTGATGGTGGTAAGAAACAATACCAATATCCCCATGAATAAAAGCAAGGAAACTACAATATTCTTTTTGCTATTGTTTTTTGCGGTATTACCCGCTCTACAAAAACGTTTCACAGGGCGCCTCCAGTCTTTGTTTAATTTATTCCTGCCATAATATTAAGCAGCGGGAGCATAACAGACATCAGTATCAGTCCTACAATCACGGACAAAATAATCACAAGGGTGGGTTCTACAATGGATATCAGGCTGTGAATTTCTTCATCTGCTTCATCCTGATAGGTGTCAGCCACCTTATCCATTACCTGTTCCATGTTGCCGGTTTTGGCTGCCAGCACCACCATTCTTCCATACAATCCCGTGAAAAGGCCGGACTGTGAAAAGGCATTGCCAATATCTGTGGATTCGTTAAATGTATCTTTGCAAATCTCAATCTTTGACTGTATTTTAGCTGACGTTACAAGATTTCCGGCAATTTCCAACGCCTGAGGCAGACTCATTCCGCTACTGATGGTCATTGCCATACCGCTACAAAAACGGCTGACCATGACTTTTTCATATATACGGTTGAACATGCCTATTTTGGATACTAAAGATAATAAAACCTTTTTGCCGGCAGATGATTTAAACAACCACAATCCTGCTGCCAGAATAACAACCAACAGTGCCAGGAAAAGAATACGATATTCTACAAAAAACTGACCTATTTGCAAAAGTCCTCCGGATACGCCATCCATATCACTGCCAAGCTGACGAAATACCCTCTCAAAGATAGGCATGATACAAGTAACCAGTACGACAATAATAACTAACATCATAGAGACCATAAGCAGTGGATAACTTACTGCACTCTTGATGGCACGGTGGATAGCCACCTCTCTTTCATAATGATTGGCTAAAGTTCGCAATACCTCGTCAGTTTTACCTGTCTGTTCACCGATTTCTATCATATAATTATAATATTCCGGGAAAACCCCTGTATCTTTCACAGCGGCAGCAAAGGAGCCCTTATCATAGATTGAGTCCTGCATTTGCTTTAACAAGTCTTTTTCCTGCGCATTGTGGGATTCCTCAAGCATCAGGGTAATTGACTCTAAAGCAGAGATACCGCTTTGAATCATCATATGCATTTCGTCTGAGAAGGCAAAAAGCTCTTCCGGGGACAATTTCTTGTTTTCTTTTTTCAATGTTGTTCTCCTCTAATAGTTGTACATCATATCGTAGTAACTGTCTGCCTGTTCCATTTTTTCTTTAACTGTTGAAGCTTTGGCGGTGGAGACCAGTGTGGGGTCCATCAGTACCCATTCTGTACCGTCAAAAACGATATAATTTTCTATCCAACCTGTTTCTTCAATATAGACGCTAATCCATGCATGATACAAATCTCCTGCATATCCGATTTCCAGCCGGGTAGGAATGCGTTGGGAGCGAAGCATGGCGGCCATCAAAGAGGCATAATCAAAACAGATTCCCTTGCCTGTGCTTAAGGTTTCGTCCACGGAGGGCAGATATCCTGACTGCACAGTGGCGGCCTTATCATAATCATAGGACACATTTTGTGTTACAAAGCTATATACTGCTTCAACTGCTTCTAAGTCAGAGGTAGCGTTTGCAACCACATCCCTGCTTTTTTGGACAGCGGCACTGTTAATATCAAAGTTGACATATTGATTGGGATATAGGAAGCTTTTTTTGTCATCTGCTAAAGAAACGGTTATTTCCTGAGAAAAAAGCTCAGCATATTTATTGTCCATCACATGTTCATAGACGTGAATCTGATAAATACCATTACCATCAGATAAAGGAAAAACTTCGTAGTCACCTTCGGTGGATAACAGATAGTTATAGGTATTATCTAAAGGGGTATCCAAAAGAATTCGTATTTTGTCAGCGCTTCCGGTGTATTTTGCCATAAAATAACCTTCAGCGAGATGAGAGGCGTCAATAAGTACCTCTTCTGTCTCATAAACAGTTGTACCGTCTGCCTTGGGCACCAAAACCTCCGGTGTATTGTCTCGCACGGGTTCCGAAGATAATGGGTTACCTGATTCCGTCACCGTTTTAGTCTCCGAGGGACGTTGACTGGCGGTATCAGAGTTACAGGCGCATACAGTAGAAATGCACAATATGGAATTAAGAAGGTATATTAATAATTTCTTACGACCGTATACCATTCCTTATTCTCCTATATTTGGTAAATTCACATCTACTCTATTATAACAAATATAGTTAAAAAAATCTTCTATTTTGTCTGTTATAGTAAAAAAAGTTGCACAAGTATTAACTTATGCAACTTTTCTATTGACTTTATTTTACTTTTGCAGCACTTTTCTTCTGATGATCTTTATACAACTTGTAACCGGTTGCACCCATTGCTGCTACGATGAGTAACCACCACCAGGACATGGTAGCTTTTTCTTCCTCGGTGGGCATTGCTGCCAAAGGAACTTCCTCTTCCTCGATGGTTACCAGTTCTTTCTCTGCATCAGCCTTGGGCTCTTCTACGGATACATTTTCAGTACCGGCAGCAAGAGGTACCTGATTATCATCGATAGTTACCAGATTCTGCTCTTCTACAACAGGGGTAACGATAGGCGCAACGTTAACAGGAGCATTAACAATGGGCTGTACAGCAGGTTCAGTGGTGATTACGGTTGTATCATTCTCGCTGTCATCACTACTGTCATCTGTAATGTCGGAATCTTCATCCTCGGTCAAGCTGTTAATTTTTTCATTGCGAAGAGTTTTTGCTTCATCCAGCTTACCAAGAAGTTCCTCTAACTTATCCTCAGCCAAGTTAAGCTCAGCTTCTGCACTCAAAAGTGCTTTTTCAAGCTCTGCAACATTCAGGTTGCTTCCCTTAGACTTCAGAGCATCAATCTCATCCTGTAAAGAGGTTACTTTAGCCTGTGCGGCTTCTACATCCTGCTGTGCAGCGTTTGCCTCTTCTAACAAACGATTGTAGTCAGAAACCTTCTGTACGTTACCGTCTACATAAGAACGATAATCTTTATCGGACTGAGTCATTTTAATATCACCGTTTAAGTAGTTCAGGTTCTGAACAATTTCACCGTTAAGTGTTTCTGCATTGCCGTAGGTTTCAGTTGCAATTACATGATTATCGGTGCTTTCGGAAGTCTTCTCCATATATTCCACGCTGTAAGAATATGTGGTTTCGGACTCTGTCTTTACAGACTTATTTGTTGCAGTTGCGGTAGCATTCTTGTAAGGAGTCTTGTTTAAAGCTGCTAAATCCTTCTGAATTTCGGAATTCAGAGATGCATTTGCTTCGGATCTGCTGCCGGACTCTTCACCGGTAGCGCTTACTGCAGCAACATATTTGATGGTTGCAGTCTTGGTATTCCAGTTTACCCAGCTGGCATCTACAAAAATACCGCCACCATTTTCATTAACCCATTTTTGGGAGATTTCTTCAAGGCTGTTTGTAAAGATATTTCCCAGACCCTGCCAAACGCTGAAGTCAATTTCCTGCTGAGTAATTTTAGCGTAGGTAACAACTGCCTCGCCAACTACTTTGTAGGTATCCATACCAAAGCCATCTTTTTTCTTGCTGGCACTCATATCGGAGAAGGAGATATCATCCATAATATAGTACTCGTCTCCGGAATCCAGCGTTTTCTCGATGTCTTTTTCTACATCCTTTTTAACATTATTAATTGCTGTTGTCTTTTCGCCATTGTCATTAAAAGGATTGTCAACAACTTTAACTGTCTCATTTACAGTAATAGATGCAACAAAGGTAGGAATATAGGTACCGAATGCAGTATAAACAGTATTCTCGGTATTGATTATCGTAGCAGCCTTGTCCTCATCTGCAAGTGCTTCTTTCATTGCTTCTGCAGCCTGGTCTCTCTTAGCCTGTGTATCATAATTCTGATCAGAAGTATAGGTCTTTTCTGCATAAGTAGCAGTTGTTACGTCAGCAGTAACCTCTTTAATCAGATTGCCGTTTTCGTCGGTCTTGTAAGTCTCAGACTTGGTGCTGTCATCAATAGTAACATCCTTGGTGCTGTTGTCTGTTACAACACTGTTCTCCACCTTTGTTGCAGAGTCGGTCTTATCGTTTTTCTCATAATAAGTACCGTCTACATCTACATAAGTACCATCTACAAGACCTGTGGAAAGTTGATCCTTAGACACAATATTATTATTCTCATCTCTATACTGATCGGGATTTACGGAAGCGTCGCCGTTTACTTCCACATCTCTCTTCTCGAAAAGAACAATTTCATTCTTCTCGCCTTCTAACTTGTAGTTATAATATGCTTCCTGTTCCTTGCCGTTTTCGTCGGTATATTTAACCAGGAAGTAGTTGTACTCATCATTATCCTTGCCCTGAATGCGGGTTACGGTTGCACCCTCGATGCCCATCTGCTCAGGCAGATAGTAGCTTTCCATGATTTCAACGAAAAGTGCATCTTCTGCTTTCCAGTTTACATTTTTGGTGTCAGCAGCCTCTTCCAGCTCCTTGATTGCAAGTGCGCCGGCAGCAGACTCGTCTACTTCGCTCTTAGCTTCTTCAACAGCCTTCTTCAAAGCCTCTGCCTCTGCCTGTGCCTTCTCAAGCTCGGCAGCAGCAGCGTCTGCATTGCTGTCTGCATTGGCGATTGCCTGATTATAAGCTGTCTCATATTCTTTAACCTTGGCAGCGGCATCCTCAGCGGCTTTCTTAGCTTCATTGTAGGATGCAAGCTTGTCATTGAAATCGGACTGTGCTTCAGATACAGTATCCTCCAGAGCATTGTATGCATCGTTTGCATCCTCTGCAGAAGTAGCATTCTGAATGTCATCCAATTGAGAATCAACCTTGTCGTTTGCTTCATCTAAGATATCGTTTGCTTCGTTAGCAGCGTTATTTGCCTTATAAACGGCATTCATTGCTTTATCAGCTTCTGTGTCAGCCAGAGTATCATTGGTTTCTGCGATATCCAACTGAGTGTCAGTGTTGTCAATTGCTGTTTTTGCGTCGGTAAGATTTGTGGTATCTACTTTATCTGCGGCATCAATTACTGCCTGAGACAAATCCTTTCCGGTGGAGTCATCTATTACATCATTAGACTTTACAGTAGTATTTACATCATTTTTTACAGTGTCAATGCTGAGATCAGAAGTGCCAACAGCGTTTTTAGCTTCATCTGCAGCGTCCTGTGCATTGTTGCAAATTTCAGAAGAATTATCTTCGGTTACATCCAAGGTGTTGTTTGAAGTGTCTGCTGCATTAAGTTCTTCAGCCAATGCGGTCATAGGTGAAGAAGCCATAACTGCTGCCAGACTAAGAGAAACTGCTTTAACAACCTTTTTGTTCGTAAGATTTTTTCTTTTCATTCTTTACTCCCCTTCGTAAATAAGTGGTTTATTGGTATTTTTACTTTTTTCAATGTACCATCGAATTAAAAAAAAGAAAACCCCTTTTGCACGAACGGTCGATTTCGTGTAACGAACGGTCAATTTTTTCATAAAAACCCCTTTATTACAGTTATACCTTCTTGGCAATTTGGCTGTTTTATGGTAAAATAATAGCGGTAAAGCAGACATAGGAGAACCATACTATGAAGATTGCAATTATAGATGACGAAGCACATCAGCGCCTAAAAATTAAAACAGATCTTATAAAGGAGTTTACGGAACGTAAAATCACCGCTGAATTGACAGAGTTTGAAAGCGGTGAGGCTTTTATGGAAGCGTTCGTACCGGGGACTTTTTATGCTGTTTTTTTGGATGTATACATGAGGGGAATGTCAGGAATTGAAGTAGGGGAAGCTTTGTATCAAAATGACCCGGACTGCAAGATTATTTTTCTTACAGGCAGTGAGGATTACATCAGAGAAAGTTATTCCGTACGTGCCATTTATTATCTTGTTAAGCCTTACGAATTAAGACAACTGCAGCAAGCATTAGATTTCGCCTTTCCAAAGCCCAAGACAGAAGATATACTGACCATTCGGGACAAGGATGGAATGACCGTTATTCCACGTGCAGATATTTTATATATTGAAGCGCAAGGAAGGTATTCCAATATCCATGTAAGTGGAAGAGATATTGAGTGTCTGGACAGTTTTGCGGAAGTTTCCAATCCGTTAGAGACCGACAAGAGATTTTTTGTATGTTGTCGGGGAGTGATGGTGAATCTGGGTAAAATTGTAACTCAGAAAGAAAATGATTTTATTATGACAGACGGACAATCCGTGCCCATCAGTCGTCGTGTTAAATCGGAGGCAGTGAAAGCATTTCAGGCTTATATTTCAAATTAGAAAGCATAAAAAGAGGAGGGTTTTTAATCCTCCTCTTCTATTTCGACCTCCTGTAGAGAGAAAATAAACTCTGTTCCTTCACCTTCTGTACTAATGACATTAATATGCTCACCATGAGCATTAATAATTTCTTTTACAATGGACAGGCCTAAGCCTGTTCCTTTTTTATCCTTTCCGCGGGATAAGTCGGACTTATAGAAGCGGTCCCAGATAAATTTCAAATCGTCTTTGGGAATGCCGATACCGCTGTCCTTTACGGAGACAAACAGCTTATTTTTCTTTTCGGACGTTTCAATTTTAATGACAGAGTCCGGATGGCTGAACTTGACGGCATTGTCTGTCAGATTGTAAAGGATACGCTGAATTTTTTCCAAATCCGCACGCACATACAATACATCTCCGGTAAGTACCAATTGAATAGAAATATTCTTTTGGCGGCAAAGTCCCTCAAATGCAGCAGCAGTGTTGCGAATAACTTGATTAATATCAAAATTGGACTTGTCTAAAAGCATACCTTTTGTATTTAAATTGTTCAGTATCAAAAGCCCGTTGGTAAGCTTGGTCAGTCGCTCGGTTTCATTCAATACGATGTTAATATATTTTTCATGCATTTCCGGCGGAATGGTGCCGTCCAGCATTGCTTCCAGATAACCTTTAATAGAAGTCAAAGGTGAGCGGAAATCATGTGAAATATTGGCCACAAATCGTTTTTGGTCGTCTTCCGCCCGGGCAATTTCGCTTGCCAGATAGTTCAGGCAGGCAGCCAGATAGCCGATTTCATCTTCACTATCCACTTGAAATTCATAATGCATATTACCGGAAGCGTACTGCTCCGTAGCATAAGTTATTTTGCGAAGCGGCTGGTAAACCATCTCCGTAAAAAAGATTAAAATAATGCCGGACAACAGAAATAAAATCAATGTAGTAATCAGAAAAACATTCTGTAAATTATCGCAGGATTCTTGAATGGAAGCCATGTCACAGATAATTACAACATACCCTTTTACCTTAAAATCCGAGGTAATAGGTGCAAAGACACTGAGCACATCCGTATCATAGGTATTAAAAAAGGTGTCCACCGTATAGTAGGAACCTTCTGTAATGGTGGGATCGAATGCGTCAATAACTACGGGTTCTTCCAGGTTCAAAGGGGTATCCGTACCTAAAACCAATCTGCCGGAAGGGTTGATGATACGGATAGTGCTGTCCAGGTACACAGATAAATCATCCAACAAATATTTTACCGTTTCCAGACTGGTTTCGCTGCTATAAAGGCCGGAAGCATATCTTTCGGAAATCAAAGTAGCTTCGGCATAGAGGTTTTCTGCTTTTTCACGAATCAATTGCTCTTTGACCATGCTGGGTACAAAGGTAACCACAGTGATAAAAGCAAATATACCAAAGATAATATATGCAAGTAAAAATTTCAGGTAGAGGGTTTTTTTCATTAGTTGCGAACCTCAAATTTATAACCGATTCCCCAGATGGTGGAAATCTTCCAGTTGGCATGGTCCTTGATTTTCTCACGAATACGCTTGATATGTACATCTACAGTACGGGTATCACCAATGTATTCATATCCCCAGATTTGGTCTAAAAGCTGCTCTCTTGTAAAAACATGATTGGGAGAGGCAGCCAGAAAATATAAAAGTTCCAGTTCCTTGGGTGGCATTTCCACAGTTTGACCCAGATAAAGTACGGAATAGTTGGTAAGGTTAATGGAAAGATCCTGATACTCCACACATTTATCATCCCGGTTTTCTGCGGAGGATGCGGCAGGCTTATAGCGGCGAAGAACTGCTTTTACACGGGCCACAAGTTCCTTGGAATCAAAGGGTTTCTCCATGTAATCATCAGCACCCATTTCCAGTCCAAGCACCTTGTCAAAGATCTCACCTTTAGCAGAAAGCATAATAATAGGTACGCTGTATTTAGCGCGCAGTTCCCTACAAACCTGGTAGCCGTCCATACCCGGAAGCATGATATCCAACAAAATCAGGTTGGGAGAAAAGCTTTCGTAGGTGGGCAGAACGGACTCGCCATCATTTACAATCATGGTCTCATAACACTCTTTGGTAAGATAGAGTGAAATCAGTTCTGCGATGTTGTTGTCGTCGTCTACAATGAGGATTTTTTGCTTATTTACCATAAAATAGCCTCTCTTCTGTGTTATTTAAATGTAACGATGGTCACGCCTGCATCGCCTTCACCGTATTCGCCCAGACGGTATTCCTTTACATATTTCAAGCGCTTCAAATGACTGTGGATGGCACTTCGAAGGGCACCCGTACCTTTACCGTGTACCACACGTACACTGGGCAGATGTGCCAGATATGCGTCGTCCAGATATTTATCAAGCTCTGCTAAAGCCTCATCCACCGTTCGTCCCAACAGATTTATTTCCGTGGAGACAGACATGGATTTAGACATCTTAATGCCGGAGGAATTGCTTTTTTTGGGTGTATAGCCGGGAGCGGTAATACCATCCTCCTGAATCAGGGCGATGTCGTTTATATTGGTCTGGGTACGCATAATGCCGCATTGTACGAATAAATTGCCCTTGGCATCAGGCAAGGTATTTACGATACCTTTAAGTCCCATGGATAGAATCTTGACACTATCACCTTTTTTAAGCTTTTTAGGGTCAATGGTTTTAGTCTGGTTATTTTGCAATTTATTATTGCCCTTTTGGCTCAAATTTTCATTCTTACGGCTAATCTGGTCTCGTACTTTCTGACGCTTGCGCTCCAGTTCTTTGATGTCGATGCCGGCAGAAGCAGCTTTGTTAAAGTCACGGATGGTTTCGTCCGCCACATCCTTAGCCTCCTGCAAAATAGCACGGGCCTCCTCATTGGCCTCTCTGAGAATGCGTTCCCTTGACTGATCAATCTTTTCATTTTTTTGGCGAAGTTGATTTTCCAGAGTGCGGATGCGTTCCTTATACTCGGAAATCTCTTTTCGCTCATTTTCAATGGTTATGCGGCTCTGCTCCAAATCCGCAATGACATCTTCAAAACTTTCATCTTCTTTACTAATCTGCTCCTTGGCGGCATTTATAATTTCGTCAGAAAGTCCCAGCTTGGAGGAGATGGCAAAAGCATTACTCTTGCCGGGAATGCCGATAAGCAGACGATAGGTGGGCCGTAAGGTTTCCACGCTGAATTCGCAACAGGCATTTTCCACTTGCTCAGTGGAAAGGGCATAAATTTTCAGTTCACTATAATGAGTGGTAGCCATAGTACGGATACCGCGACCATGCAAGTGATTTAAAATGGCGATGGCCAGTGCAGCACCCTCGGTGGGGTCTGTGCCTGCGCCCAATTCATCAAATAAACACAGGGAATTTTCATCTGCATGCTCCAAAATGTGGACAATGCTGGTCATATGGGAGGAAAAGGTGGATAAGCTCTGCTCAATACTCTGCTCATCGCCGATATCTGCATAAACCTCCGTAAAAATAGAAAGTTCGGACCGGTCAAGTGCCGGAATATGCAGACCGGATTGTCCCATCAGGGTAAAAAGTCCCACTGTTTTAAGGGATACGGTTTTACCGCCGGTGTTAGGTCCTGTAATAATCAGCAAATCAAAATCTCTGCCCAGGTGAATGTCGATGGGCACTACCTTTTTCTTGTCCAGTAAGGGATGTCTGCCCTTTCGGATATTGATATATCGTTTGCGGTTGAACGAAGGCTTGGTGGCGTTTTGTTCCATGGCAAGCTTGGCCTTGGCAAAAATAAAGTCCAAGAGGGTCATAATTTTTTGGTTAATGGCCAGTTCTTCCGTATGCTCGGCTGCCTGTGTACTAAGAGTAGCTAAAATTACCTCAATTTCCTCCTGCTCCTGCAAATCCAGCTCTTTTAACTGGTTATTGAGATTCACCACGGCAGCAGGCTCAATAAAGAAGGTAGAGCCTGTGGAGGACTGGTCGTGTACCATGCCGTTTACCTGGCTTTTGTACTCTGCCTTAACAGGAATACAATAGCGGTTGTTGCGCATGGTAATTACCGCATCCTGCAAATAGGTGCGGTAGGAGCCATTCAACATAGCGTTTAATTGTGTATGAATCTTCTCATTAGCAGAAATTTTGGCTCTGCGAATGCTTTTAAGCTTCGGGCTTGCATCGTCTGCAATCTCCTCTTCGGAGAGGATACAGCGGCTAATTTCGTTTGCCAGTTGTGTCAGAGGGGTAAGCTGCTCAAAATAGCCGTCCAGACTATCCTCCAAAGCGTCCTCACGGTCTTTTTTGCCATAAGTCTTGATACGTCCCACATTGTCTAACATGGCGGCCAGCTTCAAAAGCTCTGAAACAGACAGGGTACTGCCCACTTCCAGGGATCGGATAGAAAAGCTTAAATCCCGATTGCTGCCAAAGGAGGTACTGCCCTTTTTAAAAAGTCGTTGCAGAGCATCTTCGGTTTCTTTCTGGTTTTGTCTGATTTCTTCCAAATCAGTGGAGGGCACAAGCTCTCTACATAGTTTTTTACCGGGCTCGGAATCTGCTTTTTCCGTCAATATCTGAATAATTTTGTCATACTCTAAAGTTTTTAAAACCTTTTGATTCATGGTTCATCCTCAATCTGAAATTCAATAGCGCAAATTCATAAAGTTCTTATTATACATATGAATATACTCATAATATTCTTCCGTGTCAGGATTGATACGGAAGCTGTCTGTTACCCACTGCGCATTGGAGAATTGCAAAAATACAATTATTACAGCTAAAGAAGCAAGCTTAATCAACAGTCTCTTTTCCTTCCACTTTTGTATAAGCATCCGATACCCCATAATGCAATAGGGAATCAGGAAAAAGAGATAGGGAACCACATAGCGGGACTTGGCTTCCCAGAACATCCAAAACAAAAATGCACCGATGAACAAAAGTCCGGGAAGCAATTGCTGATAGTTCTCCTTATCTTCATGTAAAAAATACAAAAGAATTCCGAACAATAAAACAGATTGACCAATATCTAATATCCAAATCAGGAGAATATTCACTTTACCGCCATCGTTAATGGTGGATTTTACAAAACTGCTTAGCTCCACTGCCGTAATACGTGAATTCTGGTTATGGAAGCACTCAAAAGTAGGGTTATTCCATTCGGATGCCAGTTTTAAATTAAAGAATTTCCACGCATAATCGGGATTTTCTACAAAATAATCCACACTGGAACGGATAGATTCTAAAGCGTCTTGTCCGGTTTTTTCATTATCATAATCGTTTTCTACGAAAATGTCATAGTTATAGCTGTTATACCAGCCGTATCCTTTGTCGCCCTCCTGTAACCCCATGGCCAGATGCGCCCATTTGCTGTTTCCCTCAAAGTCATTGATTCCTGTAATAGAATGGATGATACGATTCGGAATAGAAATTCCCACCAAAACAATTACCAAAAAGATTGCTGCAAAAAGGCTTCTGCGCAAAATATCCTTCTTTTGGCTGACAGCATGTAAAAACAATATGGCGAGAATTCCCACAAAAATAATCATGGTATTCTGCTTGAAACTAATACCTACAAATAAGGCACAACCGGACAGAATCAACTGGTAAAGCTTCTCTGTCTTAGTATATTTGACAGCAAGATACATGGCCAGTGCAGCAAATCCATAGCCTATGGAATCACCGTACATACACATGGTCATAAAGGCAAAGGGCAGATACAAAGCCATCATGACACCCTGAATAGAAACAAGGGCTTTTTCTTTTACCAGTAGCTGCATCATTTTATAAATGCTTACAACTGTCATGACATAAGAAGCGATGGAGATGTAATAAAATGCTTTAAAGAGCTCCAAAAACGGGAAAAAGAAACCCAGAAACCAAACAAACAAAATATAGGTGTTTTGAAAAGGCCACATATGGGCATAGCCGCCGGGCAACCATTCATTATAGGATCCAATACTCAAGCCGGAAGCACATGCAAACATTTTCTCTGCATCACCATAAAACCAGAAATTTGTCTGTGAAACCCACCAAACCAAAAAAAGCGTCATACCGCCCAGAGCACCCCAGAATAGAAAATGTCCGTATTTTTCAAGCTTGGACCATATAACCGGTCTGGTAATTAAGAAGGTAAGTCCCGCAAAAAGTGCAATTGCCAGTAACTGCGTCCATGATTTATTGCTGATGAAAAAGGTTCTTTCCTCTATGCGTTGAATATTACAAAGAGTAAATAAACCTTGTAGAAAGATGTAGCCAACAAAAAGGCAACAAATAAACCTAACTGTTTTCTGAAATATTTTTTGTAGCATGACAAGGGTCCTTTCCTAAAATCTTGCGTGTAAGCTGCCCCCAACCGATTGCGGCCAGAGGGATTGTCATGAGTATATAAGGGAAAATATATCTTGAATTGGCTTCCCATAAAATGGAAAATAAAATTCCGCCTCCCATAAATATGAGAAGGATATTTTCACGGACAGTCTTTTTAAAAGCGGTATTGATGCAATAGTAGGACAGCCCCAGATAAAGCATCAATTGAAATACGGAAAGAAAAGGTAGCAAAAATTCATCCTCTAACTGTAATAAATATTTTGTAATTCCTTTGCTTTCTTCATCTGTTCCTATAAGAAAATTTGTATTATAAAAAGGGTCATTCCACTGTGTACAGATTTTTCTCTTATAAAAACTGATGCCGTATACGGGATCTTGCTTAAACAAAGACAGTTTACTTTCAATATCGCCCAAAGCAATTTGGGCGGCTGCAGTTTGGTCACAGTCTACGGAATAATAAAGAGGGATGCAGTAATTGGAAAACCATCCGGGATTACTGGAGTCCTCTGACATGCCCATAGATATCCACATTACAGCGGGAAGACCACCATCCACTTCATAGCCGCTGATATTCTGATAATACAGTTCAATGCCTTTGATTGTGCCCAAGGGTATAAGTACAATTAAGGCTGCTGCGGCCAGCGTGACAAGACGCTTGGTTCGCAACCAGTCAAACAACAGGGCAATGCAAAGGGCAATCATTGCAATCAGGCTGTTTTTTCTGAATATAATACATAAACACATAATTGGTATCAGTGCAAACAATCTGCCGGTCTTTTCATCCTTTAAGTACTTCAGATATTGTAAAAACAGCAGCGCAAGAAAGAAAAATCCCGGTATATCCCCATACACCCAGGTGCTGAGTAAAAATAAAGGCAGTAAAGGAAGCAGTAAAAGACTTCCGGCCAGTCGGATTGTGTAATGCTCTGTCAGTTCATTCAGACACAGACACAGTGTAAAAACCAGACCAACCATCCAAAAGCAGTTCAATACCTGTGCCGCAAAAAAATTGTAATTACCAAAAATACTAAAAACAATCTGTAAATAAGCTACAAGTCCCAGTTGCTGGGGATACATATTCAGATAGCCGCCTTTTTCCAGATTGACGTATTTACCCAGGTTAAAGAGGGATGCGGCACCATACACCTGTGCCTGATCATTGGCAGGAGTGCGGGTTCCACCCATAAGAATGGCAAAGGAGACAGCCCCTGCAATCAAGGCTACTGTTATCTGGCACCAAAATATTTTCCGTGGTGTAAGTGCGGATTCCATTCGCATAATCAGTACAAAAACACCTAAAAGAAGTGCGATTCCTATTATGTGGAAAAGCAGATTATCCCCTATCTGATAAATAGGAACGCCATTATCTATTTCACCATTTACTTCTCTGCCGCATCTTTGAGAAAAGAGTGCAGACATTACGGTCATGAAAAGAATAAAGACCGTACAGAACAGTACAAGCAGTCTGTTACATATTTTATCAAAACGTAGCTTCATAAATTAGTCTTTCCTTCTGTAAATATTACTGTTTCATGGCAACTCCCAGACATACAGGAAAACCGTAAAACAATACCAGATAGTATCTTACAAGGCTGACAGGACCCAAAAAGGTTGTAAGACAGAACAGTAAAATAAAAGAATGTGCAAGGATTACACCGGTCCGTCTCTGCCAGATGCCTTTAAAAAGCGTGTACAAAGAAACCCAAAACATAAAGCCTACGGAAAACAGTAATCGGACTACAGGAATTTTCTGATATCCAAAACCGTGGGAAATTTCATTGCAGAAATCATAAACCAAGGGAATCAGGTGACGAATTGTAATCTGCGGCCAGCCCTTACAATCAAAATAATCTGTCTGCTCATCTCCCCAGGGGTCTGTGTCTATGGAAGTTCCGGGATACCAGGCCTGATAAGTGTTGTCCAGAAAGGCCGACATATAAATTTCAGGATATTCTGCACCCTTTTTTAGCCACAACTTCAGATAGTCAGCCTTATTTTCGCTGATGCTATCAAAATTTACATAATTTTTAATAAAATCTGCAAGAAAAGGACAGTATGTTGTTAAAGTATCTCTGTTAATGGCTGCGTCTAACAAAGCCAGTTCTTCTTCAGTAAAGGCTTCCTCACCTTTTTCATTATAAAGTCTGGCCATTTGCTGAAAAGGTACGGAAAAAGCCTCCGCCATACTGCTATTGTAGGCATCCAAAACAGTAAATAAACAGGAATTAACCAAAAAATAAACAAGTATTCCGCATCCTAAGAGAACGGACAAGCGTTTCGCTTTTTTTCTCAATACAATTACCACGCACAAAAGCAGTACCACAGCGGCGTAGATTACATTTTTACGAAACAGACAAGTCAATGCAATGAATATAACAAAGAGTACAGCCTGTTTTCGTGAAGTAAGCAAATTGTCTTTATGAAAGCTGATATCATAAAGAAGCAGAACACACATCTGTAGTAGCAGTGAGCAGACTACGTCTTTGGTGGTGCTCATAGAGAACATGGTCATGACAGGGAAAAAGCCATAATAACAGAAGGCGGTGATTTCCAGCCATTTTTTGTTGGTCAGTTTGCGGATATAGCATACAAAATATGCAAAAAAACCGGCACATACTGTCATCTGACATAAAGAGTGCAAAAGGACTCCTGCAGTCAGGTGTTCGCCGGTGATGGTATAGCCAAGCTTTATGATTCCACCTGCCAAAACGGTATGCAGCAGAGGATGGTGTGTAGATATGCCGTAGTCACCCATAAAAGGCTGCATCTGCCATCCTATATCATAATTATAAAAACCGGGAAAGCATCCCAGCAGATAAGGCATCCAGCACAAAAGCAAAAGACCTGTAATGAGCCCCCATTTTTTGAGGGTACAAATCGGGCCATCAACAGGGGAATCGCTTGTTTTGTTTCCAAATAACTTGTACAGAATTACAATCCATAAGAGAAATTCTATAAGCCCTACAAAAAAGCACTGTACGGAAGAAAGTGTGCCGATTCCCATCAGGAAATCAGAGGTGTGTACAGAGGTGCCGTATTTCATACTGATCTGCCATCCGATAATTTGCATCAAAGTAAGTAAAAGAGACAGAACAGATACGATAGAGAGCTTTCTTTTGTCTATTTTTTTCATTTTCAGACTCCAACGACTTAATTACAAAAGCATCTGGTTTCTCATTTTAAGTATAGCATAGTTTTGGGGGACGGAAAAGTGTTATTTCGGCAAAACAAGAAATACAGTTGACGGTAAATACGATTTTAAGTAATATAAAAGTGGTGTTTTATATCTATTTTTACTGGTGGTTAGGAACAGAATGAAAAAATATTTCAACTATATTTTCTATTTGGCTTTCTTAATATTTGTATCAGTGATTTTGGCGGTAATTATTCAAAAACCGCAGAACAATCTGATTCCCGGAAAAATGGTTTTATATACGCTTATCTGGGTGGCTTTATCTTGGTTTGTCCGTATCATTTTAGGGCTGTTGGAAAAGAAACTGATACAAAAGGAAGTGGACGTAAACAGGCTTTCTGCAAGGTTATTTCCCATACTGGCAGTTTTGTATGGAACAGCCCTTTATCTGGTTGGTTTATCCCTTCGGGCGGAGCCTGTTACGGATTATAAAAGTGTATATGATACCGCTCTTACATTGGCAAGAGGAGAAGTGGTGGAGGACTGGAGATATTTTGCCATGTGGACCAACAATCTGGGTGCGTTATCCATTTTGACCTTCTGCATGAAGCTGGGACTGATGCTTGGATTTACAGACCCTTATTATTTTGTGCTTGCAGTGAATGTATTGCAGACGGTTTTGGTGGCATGGGGTATTTATTATCTTGCGGGCCGGATTCGTCAGGACTGTCAGGCCTTTCGGTGGACAGCGGTGGCAATGTTTATGTTTTGGACACCCATATGGGGATATACAAATGCTTTCTATTCGGACCAGTTAAGCCTGGGCGGAAGTATTGTGGGAATGGCACTGTTTTGTCTGGGCTTGAGGCAAAATACATTAAAAAAATGGTTATGTATTGTTTTGGCCGGTGTGCTTTTTAGTCTGGGGGGATTTGCAAAAGTAACAGCGTGGATTCCTCTGGTGGCGCTTGTGCTTGTGCTTATATTCGGATTCGGTGCCAAAAATCATCTGAAGGAATATGCTGTGTTCGGTGTTGTTTTACTGTGTGTATCCATGGGATTAAGTGTATTACAAGGTCAGTTTCCGTCCAATTCCTTAAAGGAGCAGTATAATATACCTTCGGAATATTGGGTTGCCATGGGACTGCTTGGTGACGGAACCTATGCGCATAATACGGAATTTGTGGATACCTGTGTGTATATGGATAATCGTCAGGAGCGGCTGGATTTTTGCAGGGAGATTATCGGTGAAAATTGGACCAATCTTTTTGACAAAGAGCGCATGATGGGGAAAACTTCCGTTATTTTCGGCTCAGGGGAAATTGCTCCCACTTCCATAATGTTTCCCATGGAAGACAGCATTTTATGGGATTGGTTTTATTGGGAAGGTGAGTACTTCTGGAAATACTGCTGCATTTCCACGGGATATTTCTTTGCAGTTATTTTGTTGATGATTCTGGGTTCACTGTTTCAGTTGTTGCGCAAGGATGAAAATTGTGTTATCTGTCAGTGTTATCTGGCTGTTTTTGGTCTTTTTGTATTTTTATTATTGTGGGAGGCGCAGAACAAACAACTCTACAACCATATTCCATGGATGACGCTTGCCGCCGTTTACGGATTAGAACGGTTGCATGGATACGCGATAACCGTTATGGATAAAATTCGTAAAAAGGAGACAGCCCGGACATGACAGAACATGAACCTCAAAAGCAAAGCGACTTTATGATAGAAAAGATTAAGGAGCGTCCCATAAACAGGCGTAAGTTGGCTCGACGTACGATTATAACTGCTGCCATGGCGGTTATCTTTGGTTTAATTGCCTGTGTGACTTTCCTGCTTTTGGAGCCGGTTATCAGTAACTGGCTCTATCCTGCAAAGGAGCCGGCGCAGGTGGTATTTCCTGAGGATATGGAAGAGATGGCACCGGAGGATATGTTGTCGGATAAGCAGCCATCTTTGGAGAATGCGGAGCAGGTTTCGCAGATTATATTTAACAAAGATGATTATGCCGGTCTTTATGCGGCTATGTCCGATTATGTGAACGAGCTAAATCACTCCATAGTGACTGTGACGGGTATTCAGTCTAATATAGATTGGTTTAATAACGTAGAACAAAGCAAGAATCAGTCTTGTGGCGTGATTATTGCCAACAATGGTCAGGAGCTTCTCATATTGGTAGATTATACACCTCTTCGCAAGGCAGAGAGTATGACCATGACATTTTCCTATTTGCCATTAACTGTCAATGAGCAATCCGGATATCAGGTTCCGGTGACCTTAAAGGAACAGGACAGCAGTACCAATCTTGCAGTGCTGTCCGCAAATCTGACGGATGTACCGGTGAGATTGTTGGAGGAAGGCGGAATCACCATTGCTGATTTGGGTTCTTCTAACCTCGCAAATATGACGGGTAAGCCTGTGGTTGCCATGGGAAGTCCTATGGGTAGTAGTGGCTCTGTGGGTTACGGCATGATTACTTCTATTACTGCACAGAATAAAAAAGCAGACAGTAATTATAAGCTGCTTCAGACGGATATTTACGGAAGTCAGAAGGCGGGCGGTGTGCTTTTTAATCTGCAGGGAAAGGTAATTGGTGTGATTACCAACCAGAATACGGGTACGGACATGAAGAATATGATAAGTGCGTACGGTATTTCCGAATTAAAAAAACGCATTGAAAAAATGTCCAATGGTGAAAAGGTTGCTTATGCAGGTATCAGTGCCGTGGATGTGACAGAGGAAGCACATGAGCAACAGGGTGTTCCCCGCGGTGCATTTATCAAGGATGTGGAAATGAATTCCCCGGCCATGCTTGCGGGAATAAGGCAGGGTGATGTGCTGACGACCTTTGGAGGTAAGGATATTTTTTCCTATAATGATTATATTACTGCTCTCATGCAAAAAGAGCCCGGACAAACAGTAAAATTGACCGTCATGCGGGCATCTCAGGACGAATATAAAGAAATGGAGATATCCATTGTACTGGATGTACAGTAGAGGATAAATGGAGGATAGAATGAAATACATTAAAGACTTAAGAGAGGGAGAAACACTCTCCGGAATTTATTTGTGCAAGCATAAACAGGCTGCGGTAACCAAAAACGGTAAGCCTTATGAAAACGTTATTTTACAGGACAAAACAGGCACCATTGACGCCAAGGTCTGGGAGCCCAACAGTCAGGGCATTGACGATTATGATGCTTTGGATTACATAGATGTTTATGGAGATGTGACCAGTTTTAATGGAATGTTGCAGGTTAGTTTAAAGCGCATCCGTGTCTGTCGTGAAGGTGAGTATAATCCTGCAGATTACCTGCCGGTAAGCTCCAAGGATATTGAGAAGATGTATCAGGAGCTTGTGGGATTAATTAAGAGTATTAAGTCTGACAGCTACAGACAGCTTTTAGAGAATCTGTTTGTGAAGGATGAGGCCTTTGCCAAGGCATTTCGCATGTCCTCTGCGGCTAAATCCGTACATCATGGTTTTGTGGGTGGTCTTTTGGAGCATACTTTGAGCGTTACCAAGCTCTGCGACTACTATTGTACCGCTTATCCCATATTGAACAGAGACTTACTCCTCACTGCGGCAATGTGCCATGATATTGCGAAAACCAGGGAAATTTCTCCTTTTCCCGAAAATGATTATACCGATGACGGTCAGCTCTTAGGCCATATTGTTATGGGTAGCCAGATGGTGGCAGAGCGGGCAGCAGCCATTCCCGGATTCCCCCATGTGCAGCTGACCCAGCTTCAGCACTGTATTTTGGCCCATCATGGTAAATATGAATTTGGTTCTCCCAAGATTCCCGCAATTATTGAGGCGCTGGCGCTGAACTATGCCGATGATACCGATGCCAAAATCGAGACATTCAAGGAAATTCTGGAAAATAACAGCGAAAATAAGGACTGGTTTGGATATAACAGACTGTTTGAGTCCAATTTGAGAGCAACCAGAGGAGAGAAATAAATGACACACATTGACCTTGATATTTTGAAAGTGACAAAGCTTGTTAAAGAAGCCGGAAAGCTTCTTATGGAGCGCAAAATGGAGGTTACCCAAAAGGGGAATAACTCTAATTTTGTGACCTCCTGTGACATTGCGGTGGAAGAGTTCCTTACCCCAAGACTTCGCGAACT
Organism: Acetatifactor sp.; assembly: GCA_045542555.1. GTDB lineage: Bacteria > Bacillota > Clostridia > Lachnospirales > Lachnospiraceae > Acetatifactor. Next base: position 38,641 of record JAZQLH010000023.1, read on the forward strand.
TTTGCCCGGAAGTCTGGTAATCGGCGAGGAAAGTGAGGATAATCCTTCCGTTGGTGAGCTTTTATGGGTGATTGATCCCATCGATGGTACTTCCAATTTTATCCGAGATATTGGTCTCAGTGCGATTTCCGTGGGACTTGTGGTGGACAGAGAGCCTTACTTAGGTGTGATATATCAGCCTTACCGAGATGAAATGTTTTATGCCAAGACAAAAGAGGGTGCTTACTTAAACGGTGAGCGGATCCATGTCTCTGACAGAGATTTTGCCCATTCCCATCTGTGCTCTGCCATGAGCCTGTATGATAAGCAGTATGCGCCGCCATGCTTTCGGATTATTGACAGAGTGTATACAGAGTGTGACGATTTAAGACGTCTGGGTACTGCTGCCGTGGAACTTGCTTATCTGGCCTGCGGCAGAGTGGAGCTTTATTTTGAAATTCGTGTATTTCCCTGGGATGCGGCAGCTGCCATTCCCATTATCAGAGAGGCTGGCGGAATTGTGGAGATTCTTTACAAGGACAAATTCCCGTTAGATAAGCCCTTTGCGATTTTGGGAGCCAATAGGGCAGAGAATTTTGCCCGATTGAAGGAAATTGTGTCGGAGGAGTTACCTGAAGTACCCTATTACTAAGGAGAAGATTATGAGTAAAATCATTTTGACGAACAAGATTCCAAGAGACAATTATAGTATCGACGGCAGTATGGATTTGGATAGCTGTTATCAGCAGACAGTGGCAGAGCTTGGCCTGCAGCAGTCTAAGAGAGACCAGATTATTGCTTTTTACCTGACGATACTTGGTTTTGTAATTCCCAGCGTGGTGTCTTTGGATGTTGGAAATGGTCCAAAAGCTTTGGCTTTTCTGGCAATGTATGCGATAGGGGCTATTTTTTGTCATGTTATTTTACGTTACCGAATTTACAAAGAAGTATATTGGATTGCATGTCGTGTAATTTCTCAGATGTGTAATATTAAACCAAAGCACCGAACCAAGAGAAACATATACATTTTGTTTTACAATGCTTTGGAAAACAATAAAAGCTCTATTGTTCAATATAGCAAGAAGGGCTCTGTTTGCAAGAGAAGTCTTTTTAAATCTTTCAAGAGACAGCTAAACAGTGCGGAAACCTTGCTTTATGAGACATTAGCTCTTTTCTCCGGCTTTGTAGGTGCAATTGGTGGTTATTATGCATGGTGTGTGTCCAAATTTATGGGTGTGGCCGTGTGGGTATTATTAATTTACATGCTTATTCGTATTAATTATAAATATGTGACCCGGCTTATGGCTTTATATGGATGTATTGATGAGCCCAATGAGGATAAAAAGCTGGAACTGATGGAGGCAACTTTTGCCAAAGCATGGATGCTCCACTGTTATGTAGATGATGTGGTGGAGGAAGAGGTAGAGGAGTTGCCGGAAACTTCCGACGTCTGATTTAGAAAGGCATATAGAATGGAATTTAAGAAAAATGATTATCTTACAGTAAAAATAGAGGATATCAGCAGCGAAGGTGAAGGAATCGGCAAGGTGGATGGCTTCACCTTGTTTGTTAAGGATACCGTAATTGGTGATGTGGCAGAGGTGAAAATTATGAAGGCCAAGAAATCCTACGCCTATGCCCGTCTGGAGAAGCTGATTACACCTTCGCCTTATCGTGTGGAGCCTGAGTGTCCCACCTACAGACAGTGTGGCGGCTGCCAGCTACAGGTGCTTTCCTATGAGCAACAGCTGGCCTTCAAACATCGCAAAATCCGCAACAATTTGATTCGTATCGGTGGTTTTGAAGAAAGCTTTGTGGATGCGGTTATGGAGCCTATTGTGGGTATGGACGAGCCTCTGCATTATCGCAACAAGGCCCAGTATCCTGTGGGAAGTGACAAAGAAGGCAATCCTGTGGCCGGATTCTATGCAGGTCGCACCCACAGCATCATTCCCAACATCAGCTGCGGTCTGGGTGTAGATGAAAATGAGACGATTTTGCAGATTATTTTGGATTATATGAAAGAAAATAAGGTTTCTGCCTATGACGAGACTACCGGGCAGGGACTGATTCGCCATGTTTTGATACGTAAAGGCTTTACCAGCGGTGAGGTGATGGTGTGTCTGGTGGTGAATTTTAAGGAGAAAAAAGGAGATTTCCTGCCTGTTCAGGACAAGCTTATCGACGCTCTGGCAGCAGTGCCCGGCATGACCAGCATATCCGTCAGCATCAATACCGAGCGCACTAATGTTATTATGGGTAGGGAGATTCATACTCTCTGGGGAGAGCCCACTATTTCCGATACTATTCATGTGCGGGACATGACCAAAGAGGGCTATCCTCTGACAGGGCAGGAGCTGACCTTTAAAATATCTCCTCTATCCTTTTATCAGGTTAATCCCGTTCAGACCGAAAAGCTTTACAGCCTGGCTTTGGAGTACGCCGGACTTACCGGCAGTGAGACTGTCTGGGACTTGTACTGTGGTATCGGTACCATCTCGCTTTTCCTGGCGGGCAATGCAGGCAAAGTCTGCGGTGTGGAGATTATTCCCCAGGCCATCGATGATGCCAAAGAAAATGCCAAGCGAAACGGCATCACCAATGCGGAGTTTTATGTGGGCAAGGCTGAGGAGGTCCTGCCGGAATTTTATGAGAGGGCAAGTAAAGAAGCTATGGATGAGGATGCAAATTGTGCAACGGATGTGGCGCAATCCGGCAGTCAGGCGGACATGCTTCACCCCGATGTCATTGTGGTAGACCCGCCAAGAAAAGGCTGCGATGCGGCTTGCCTGGAAACCATGCTGAAAATGCAGCCGGAACGGATTGTGTACGTGAGCTGTGATTCTGCGACGCTGGCGAGGGATTTGAAGGTGTTGTGCGAGGGCGGATATGAGGTGAAGAGAGTCAGGGGAACGGATATGTTCCCGCAGACGGTGCATGTTGAGTGTGTAATAATGATGCAGTATAAACCCAACAAGTTGGGTTAGGAAAAGAGAAGAAAAAGTAGGGTTTGACCAGAAGATGTTGTGGTTATACTCAAACAAATTGAGTTGGGCAAAAACTAGGCTAAAAAATGGCCGGTTTTTGCCCGATTTTTTTGCTCATCTTTGAAATTTGTCGAGAAGTAGTGAGTTATTAAGAGAAAACATACAATACAGAGCTTTTTGAAAGTAGAGATGCATTGTATTTACAGGAGAAATAGATAACACCTTTGATGAAATTATTTAAGCTTAAACAGGTAAAGTGGTTTTTTGGCAATAATAGAATTTTGTTCTATATGAGCCCCAATGTATGAAAGTTGGTAATGTAATATAGAATAAGGCAGACTTATTCTTATTATAGGATATCTACAATTTTTAGTATTATTTCCTTTTTATGGGCATCATAATGTTTCAATTTATTTAATATTTGTTCATCTAAATTCCTTTCTTTGATGTTGTCTATTTCAAAAGAGTATTCTTCACTAATAAAATAATCAACACTACAGTGGAGAATGTTAGCAATTTTAATAAGAGCTGTTAATGAAGGATTAGCACGTCCACATTCAATATTACTAATATGAGAAGGGTTGACATCTAGTTTATTTGCAATAGCCTCTTGTGTAATACCTAAAGAAAGTCGACGTTCTCTTATTTTTTTTCCAATAACTTTAAAATTTAAATCTGACACAATAGCACCTCTTTGATTATTATGTCCTAATTTTAATGTACTATTTCTGTTAGATTAACGAGTTGAAACAAAATAACATTAGTCATAGCTAATTATATATGGTATAATATACAATATAACAAACCCAAAATCAGAGAGGTAATAAAGAAATGGGATTTAAAACAGAAGATGAAGTCCGTAGTGAAGCTGGTGTAATTCTTGGATTTACAGATAATAATGGTGTCAATATCGAAAACGCTGAAGTGATTTCAGGAGTTGGTCAACTGACAACGTTTATTGAACTGGGAAAGAGATTGAATATAGCTAAGTTTGTAGGACACAGTGATAAACCGGATGGGTGGTACCTGCCAGTAAATGCGAATGGTGTAGCTATTATTCTTGAGACTAAATCAGAGAAAGAAGACCTGTCAAAAAAGAAGTGGGAAAATGAGTTATTCAAGAATTTGGATATTGTATCTACATATTACTCTAAGGTTGTGGGGGTATTGTATAATGGTAAAGATGTTAGGGTATTCATTGATAAAGAGGAGTGCAACGCTGTCTCGAAAACTCTTCAAAGATGTTCATATTATGTTCGCTTGTTGACTCAGACCATGTTAGACAAGAAACATATATATGAAGTGACGCAGAAAATAAATAATGGATTACATTTTAAATTTGGGATGACTGACTTGCAGGATAGAATGATATTTACAGCATGTGCGTTAGTTGCTCAGAGATATAATCCTCAAAATGGACTCCAGAAACTAAAAGATATGGATTATAGTACATTCCATAACTGGATATATAACGCACTTGCTAAAGCGATTGAGAACGATAAAAAACAAAATACAAAACTTGATGTTCTTCTTGAAGAGTACTCAGCTGTCCGTATGAGCATAACGGAAGACCAGCAAGCGATAAATGATTTTATTGATAATGTATGTGAGATAGCAGACCTTGTAAATTCTGATTATTGGAATGGAGAGGATGTTATGGCAATCTTTTTTAACGAATTTAATCGATACAATAAAAAAACAGATGCGGGACAAGTTTTTACACCAGATCATATTACATCCTTTATGTATCGTTTGATAGATGTAGATATGAATGATAAAGTATTAGATGCTACTTGTGGAAGTGGTGCTTTTCTGGTAAAAGCTATGTGCAACATGATTAAAGAATCGGGAGGAGTAACTACAAAAAAGGCTAAAAAGATAAAAGAAAATCAACTGTTTGGAATTGAAATGTATCGCAAAATATATGCATTAGCATGTGCTAATATGATGATACACAAAGACGGAAAAACAAATCTTGCTCAAATGGACGCAAAATCAGATGAGGCAGCTAAATGGATTAAAGAAAAAAGTATTACAAAAGTACTGATGAATCCACCATTTGAAAGAAAATACAAATGTATGGATATAGTCAACAATGTTTTGAATAGTGTTCCAAAGGGGACTAAGTGTGCATTTATTCTTCCAGATAAGAAATTGGAAAAAGATTTTACCGACAAAAAGGTAGGGAACAAAGTGTTAAGGAATCATACTCTGACTACCATTGTTAAGTTGCCAGAGAACCTTTTTGTTGGAAAAGGCATTACAACATCGGTTTTTGTATTCGAAACAGGAAAACCTCAAAATGGCAGAAATATAATAGGTTATTATATTGAAGATGATGGTCTTGAAACAGTAAAAAATAAGGGAAGACAGGACATAAGAAACAAATGGCAAGACGTAGAAGACTATTGGATTACAGCTATTAGAGATGGTAATGATAGTGTATATAATACAAGACAGATAATAAATCCAACAGAGCATCTGTCGTATCAAATGCCAGAAAAAACTCTTGAAATATATGAGGAAGATTTTATCAAAACTATGATGGATTATGAGATGTTTAAACGAGACATTGATGTCAAGGAATTTAAGGAGAAACTTCTTAATAGGGTATTGCATGATAGTAATGTAATTATGGGGAAAAAAGAAATACTAATTTATGTAAAAAGGAGTATAGAGGATGAGTAAAATCGATACAACACAATGGGAGGAGTTCGCTGTTGGAACATTGTTTGAAATACATCCTACAAAGGCTTATAAGATGACAAATGCAGAGTTGTTGGATGGTGGTCAGTTCCCAGTGGTTGTAAATTCTGCATATAATAATGGAATAGGTGGATTCAGTAGCCAGAAAACGACAGAAAAGGGTAATATGATTACATTTAGTGATACAGTTGATGCGAATACTATTTATTATCAGGAATGCGATTTTATAGGCTACCCTCATGTTCAAGGTCTGTATCCTATTGGTGAATATAAAGATTTTTGGGAAAGAGAGTGTTTGTTGTTTTTTTGTGTTTCGTTTAGAAAATCTGCACTGACTAAGGGGTTTGATTATGGAAACAAATTCAGAAGAGATGTTGCAGAAAAACTTAGAATTTTACTGCCTGTTGATGGAAGCGGTAATCCTGATTGGAACTATATGAAAAATTATATTAAACAAGTGGAAGATGTAGTCAAGGATTCTTTAACAATGTTAGAAAGTTTGACTCAATAATTGGGCTTGATACAATTGCTCCAGGGAGTGCTGGTTTATTTTAAGGTAGGTTTTAAGGAAGCTAAAGAAGAGGTTAATTAAGTATATTTGGCATCAAATAAAGTATTATAGCATATACTATAAGTAGCTGTAGAAATTTCTTGACATGAAGTTCATAGTCAAGTAAGATGAATACAGTGATCGCGTTGCAGAAACCTGTGAGGCCTGCGACCGGGGGAGAACCTGCGGGGTCTCCTCTTTTTTACTTTAAGGAGACATTGTATATGCCAAAGATTTTTTTGAGTTATGATCAGCAAATAGAAAAACTGAAGAATGAGAAAAATCTGCAAATTGATGATGAGGCATATGCCAAGGAGATTTTAAGGCAGACAAGCTACTATTCATTAATTGGAGGGTATAAGGATATCTTTAAAAATCCAACAACCAAGAAGTATAAGGATGGAACGAGATTTGAGGATATTGTAGAGTTATATTATTTTGATGAATCTTTAAGGCAGTTGCTTTTGAGATATCTCATTAAAGTAGAAAATGAAATAAAGTCACAAGTCTCCTACTATTTTACAGAGAAGAATGGCGAGAACCAAAAGGAATATCTTGATACTGCAAATTACAATTATGTAGGTAAGAAAAATCAAAGAGATATTGACCGTTTAATAAAGATATTAGAAGGGTATGTTACAAAACCGACAGATTATAATTACATAAATCATGCACAGAGAAAATATGGAAATGTTCCGTTATGGGTACTGACAAATGCGTTGACATTTGGAAATATTTCCAAAATGTATATGCTGCTTCCGCAAGATATACAGATTAAGGTTAGCAGGAATTATCCATGCATCAACGAGAGTCAAATGATTTCTATTTTGGCTGTAATGGTAAAATTCAGGAATGTCTGTGCACATGGTGAACGATTATTTACTTATAGAACAACAGACAGCATACCGGATTTACCGATACATATGAAATTAAAGATTGCTCAAAAAGGTACACAATATGTGAATGGAAAAAATGATTTGTTTTCAGTTGTGATTGCTTTAAGATATATGCTGAGTGATAGTTGGTATAAGGAATTTATAAAGGAGCTTAAAGTATTAATTGACAAATACCTTAAGAAGCATGATAGTATATCGGAACAGGAATTATATGAGAAAATGGGTTTTCCGGAAAACTGGAGAAAAATAACCAGATACAGAAAACAATAAAATATAAAATGGCCAGAATCAAGCCTCCAAGTCCCAAAAGATTTGGAGGTTTTCTTCTGCTCATTTTTATTCGATTATACTTGCAGATTATATAATGGAACAACTATCTGATTTAGGAAATGTACGAAACACCCCTATGATGGGTGGGTACATTTTTTATTACAAAGAGCGGATATTTGGCGGGATTTATGGAAGCGGTTTTATGGTAAAGATTACAGAGGCCAGTAAGAAATTTATGTCGGAGAGAAAACCCCAAAAAATCCGTTAACTGGTCACATTTACCCTTTCTTCGGTTTTTCCTTTTGGTAAATAATAGTGTAGAATAGTATTATTGCGTGAAAGGAGGATACATAATGTTAAATAAATATCCGGGGCATCCGATTCTTACATTTATGCAGAATATATCCTGGATTATTACAGTTTTTAGTGTTGGAATATGCATATATTCGCTGGCCTGTCTGTATTGGCTTAAGCCGTCTGATATGGATGTGGCAGGGACACAGAAAATTGCGGTGGTGTGTGGGATTGCATTTATCATAGCGTGTCCGGTTTCAATCATCGCAAGTAAAATAGGAAAAAGACGGATGTCGGAACATAAAGAAAAAAGATATAAGGATTTACGAAAGGAAGAGTCATAATGATGATAGGAGTTTTATTGTCCGAGGGAGCTAAAATACAGCCGATTGGCTGGATACTTATTATCGGATTTGCAGCACTGATAATTTATCTTGCAATCTATGATAAAAAGAATGCAAAACGATTTGATGAGGAATTTGAAAAGAAGTTTCAGGATAAAAAAGTGTTTGGTAACGACAAAATTTTTATTACCACAGGAAATGAACTGATTGTAAGAGAAAAGGTAAATGGTGCAAGTGGTTACCGTATATTGAAGTTAGATGATGTCAAATATATTATGAGTGCATGGGATATTACAACGAAAATGTGGCATCTGGGTCTTTATGGTGAAGATAAAAAAGCGATAAAAGGGGAAAGATATCATTCCGGTAAAAAAGGTGCCAACAAAGTGAAAGGATACTTTAGCTTTTCCAGAGAAGATGTGGAATTGATAGAAATGCTGGTAAAGCATATCCCCAAGGCGCAGTTGGTAGGAAGGGATTTTAAAGAGTATAAAGGAAATTATAAAGAGAGCTAAGAAATAATATACTGAAGAAATGTTGTAGGAGGAATATCATGAGAAACAGAAAGAAAATAGTAACGGCAATTGTTTTGGGAATGAGCATGTTGTTGGCAGGCTGTGGAGCAACAGGCGGAACTCAAAAGACTTCTTCCTTTGCGAATGAGGAGGAGATTGCGGCGGCAACGGCGGTAATGAGCGATGAGTTAGGGGATTTTAATTTTTCCATGGATGGTAAAGTTTGTTCCTTGCCTACAAAGGCCAATGTCTTTATAGAGGCGGGTTGGACTTTCCCGGAAGACTTTCTGAAAAAAATTGATCCGTATCCGGCTATGACGGAGTGGGAAAATTGCACTATGATAAAAACAGAAGGTGAAGAAGAGAAAGAATTGAGTAACATTACTTTGCTGAATCCTTCGGAGGAGGTGCTTAAGCTGAAGGATGTGTATGTTACGTCTTGTGCATTTGATAGAAGAAATAATCCCAAATTGATTTTTTCAAAGGGAATTACCTGGGCAAGTTCTATTGAAGATGTAAAGAATGCATTTGGAACACCGGACAGCGAAGGCTCTACCGGAAGCGAGGATACCTTTATTAATACAAAGCTAATATATGATGTGGAAAACGGAGTTGTATCATTTAGTTTCCAGACGGAGGGCGGTAAAACAAAGATGACCGCTGTAGTGATGTCTTATAACAAACAGGCTGAATATTCCTCACCCGGAGTATAATGTAAAGGAGAATAGAAATGAAAAATTGGCTTTAAACGGAACCGAACTTGATTTAACAGATTTAAGGGTTTCTGATATGAATGATGCAGGTTTTTATCTTGGTAATAATGATGGTTCCTTACCCGGCAATACATATAAGGAATTCCTCTCATACTATGATGGTGAAGACGGAGAAGTTTCACAGGGTGGAATCTCTGTTTTAAATAGTCAAAGCTCCAAAAGAGAATATGTTGACTGTCGTATTTTTGAAATTTCTGCAAAATCACACAACAAAGAGGGCATAGCAACCGGTTTAGAGGCGACCTATAATGGTGAGGAGTTCTTTGGCGAAACAAAAGATGATTTAATTGATATGTTTGGCGAACCCGGTAAAGACACTGATGATTCAAAACTTATTTATTACAGCAAGAAGAAACAGTATACAACCACATTTTACTTTGATGATGGCGGATGTTATTGTGTAGAAATCCGGCATAAAGAAGATAACCTTATTCCATAAAATTCGATAATGCCACTGTGGATTCGTTTATGCATTGGGCAAAAATCAGACAGAAGATGTTTGGTTTTTGCCCAATTTTATTATCATCATAATCACGATTTGCACTTTTCAACATTCTAAAGTGCGTAAATTATTCTACCTTCAACTATATTTCTATGATACAATATTTAAAGGATAGTACATACATGGAAAAGTATGGAGGGGATTATATTTTGGAAAACACAGAAAGAAGAGTAGACGGATTTACCTGTCAAATGCTACCCCCGGTCAATAACCAAGCATTAAATCCCCGGGAAGCAGAAGTGTATGATACGGTTGAACGATTTAACAGACAAATGATATACTACATGAATCAGCCGGAGGTTGAGGTTGAAAATGCCATACCCTCTGCCACACAGGAACTGGGCCACAGCTATTATTTGAAGAAAAAGCGCCTTGGCGAGCGAGGCATGCAGATGCACTATGCAAAGTTTATGCATGATCGGCGTGCCAGCAGTTCGCTTATCATGCGTTACAATTTCATGGAAGCAAATAAGCAGACTGTATGCTGGGAACAGCAGGATATGGATTATGATATCCGATATGTGCGAAACGGCCAAATGATCGGAAGAGAAAGTGCTAACAAGACCAAGATGCACTATATTTTCCGTGCCAAAAATGCACAGGGTCTGTACGCCTGTCCTGCCTGCGGAGCGGTGCAACCGCTGGAAACGTTGCTGGATGGGTGCGATTACTGTAAAGCGAAATTCGACATTAATGCATATCAGGACTATGTTGCTTCTGTATGTGACTTCCGTTCAACCAAGTATTTTGGAGCAAAAGAGCGCGAAAAAATGGTGAAGAAGAATTATATGGTTGCCTTCTTGTTTTCCTTAGGATTTGGTCTGATTCTGTCACCGTTTGCCATAGCAAGCATTTTTACGGAACATCCCATAGCAGTGAAAATTTTTCTTGCACTTGCATTTGGCGGACTTTGTATTTTGGCTTTTTTGGCAATGTTTATCTTGCTTCTTATGGTAATTAAGGGTAGAGAAAAAGAATATAAGAAGTTTGATGAAATCTATGATGCCATTCGGAGCTGCAATCCGGATTTCGATGTGGATGTGTTTGCCTCTCTGATGGACAGTAAGATTAAGGCGGCCTATTATGCTACGCATAAAAAAGATATATCTGCATTTGTGTTGTGTGAAACAGATGCGTTCCTTATGCAGAATCAGAATGTCATCTCCTGTGATGTAAACAATTTAGAACTGCTGAATTTCAGAACAGATAACGTATATCAGTATATAGATGTGTGTCGTCAGGTAAATCTGTTGCGCGATATGGGCAATCAGGTTGTGGCAGAGTCAAAGTATCTGTATTTGACATTGTGTAAAAAAAGACAGTATAAACCGAATAGGGATGTTGTTATGTATCGATGTCCCAATTGTGGTTCCTCCATTTCTTTGAAAACAGGAGGCATCTGCGAGTATTGTGATTCTAAAATGGACTATCTGTTATATGACTGGGCAATTGTTCATATGCACTATGGAGAGAAGCCATCTATTGCAGTAAGAGGCGACGCCGGAATCTAAAAACCGGAAAGGAACTTATATAGCAAAAAAGGGATTGATATAGGGAGGAATAAAAACGGCTTATGATTATGAAGAAAATAGGTTTTACAGTATTGGTTTTATGTAGTTCTCTGATGATGGGATGTGCTACGCAAAATACTCCCGTAAGCACATCAGAAGATACGTCGGAAGCACCTACTGTAACAGAAAGTACGACTATTGAAGAAAGTAGTGAGCAGGAAGCATCCTCTACAGAAGAAAGCGTAGCAGAGAGTACAGAGGTTGCTTCATCAGAGGAAGTTACTGCAGAAGTAGTCTTTGAAAAGGAATTAAAGGAAACTGACAATCCCCGTATTTTGGAGCTTCTGAATGTTTCGGGAACACATTTTGACGGTTTCAACCATGACAGCTATCACTATCAGATTCCTCAGTTTCATGCGGATTCTGAAAGCGCTAAAGCGCTAAATAAAAGAATTGAAGATGATTTGAGTGAAATCATCGAATATGAGGCAGAACACATTTCCGGAGGAGTATCTCTTGTAACATACACAATCACATATGAAGTCTTCGAGTATGGGGATATTACGGCAATTCTTGTCAGCGTGCCTTATCCTAACGATTGTATGGATTATTTTGCTTATACCTACGATTTTCAGAATAATAAGGAAGTGACAAATGCAGAGCTTCTTGCGATGAAGGGGATGACAGAAGAGGCATTTGTGGAAGAGGTATGCCGTCTTCAGAAGGAGGATTTTACTGCGCTTGCGCAAAGCTGGCCCAATCCTATGACTGATCAGGAAATGATTGATAGATACATAACCAATGTAAATGCATATGCAACCGTGGATCTTCCCATGTATTTTGATAGTAATGGGACACTACAGGTTTACATTCCCTTTGCATCCATTGCAGGCGCTGACTGGTATTATCAGCTGCGTCAGTTTTAATTGGTATGAATTATGGAAACAAACTTATTTGGGATAAATAAGAACAAAAGGAAGAGGAATACATTTATGACAATGCAACAGGAAAGAAATGTGTATATTGATTATTTGAGAATATTGGCTTCTTTTGCTGTTATTGTCCTTCATATGGCGGCTCAAAATTGGTATACGGTACCGTGTGAGAGTTTTGAATGGAAGGTATTTAATTTCTATGATAGTATTGTACGATGGTCTGTTCCGGTTTTTGTGATGATTAGCGGGGCCTTATTTTTGAATAGAAGATATACTATTAAAAAAATATATACACAGAATATTGTTAGAATTATTGCAGCTTTTGTAGTTTGGTCATCCGTTTACGCAGTAGTATTTAATACAAATGGCAGTGAGAAGACAATGCTTTATGATGCCATAAGCGGTCCTTTTCATTTTTGGTTTCTTCCCATGATTGTGGGTATATATATGTGTGTTCCCATATTATATAAAATAATAGAAGATAGGAAAATTGTTATTTATTTTTTGGTTTTATCATTTATTTTTTGCTTTTTATTACCACAGATATTTTTGTTAATGGTGGATTATGGGAATGATTTTTGGTCAAGTATTGCGTGGTCTGCCAGATATACTTTGACAAATGCACAATTTAGAATGCTTGGAGGTTATATATTTTATTTTATAGCCGGATATTATCTGAGTAATTGTTCATGGAATAAAAGAGAACGTCTGGTAATATATGTGCTTGGAGTAATAGGGCATATCTTAACAATCTTATTGACTGATATCGCATCGATTATAAATCAGTCACCGATAGGAACGTATTATGATCCGTTCACGGTAAATGTCATGCTGGAATGTTTGGCAATATTTGTTTGGTTTAAGTATAATATGAATAATATTTCTAGGGAAAGCATCAAAAAAATTGTTTGCTATATTTCAAAGTGTAGTTTTGGTGTGTACATTGTTCATATTCTTGTGATTGATAAGTTTTGTAAGTATGCAGAAATTGACACATTATCATTTAATCCTATTGTATCTGTACCGGTGATAAGTTTGGTTGTATTCGCAATATCATTGTTCATTTCAGCAATTTTGAATAAGATACCTTTTGTGAAAAAGTATTTTGTATAAAATCAAATGTGAGTTATCAACAGATACCTTTTTTATGCACAAGGATAAAGAAAGAGAGGAATATCAAATGAAGGGTAGAGCATTACTAAAATCCGGCAAAATTTTGTTTGGTATAATAGTGTGCTTGATTTGTTGTGTGGTTTGTCGATTAGATGCAAAGGCATTGACTTTGGAGTTTGATGCAACAAGTCAGGAGGTTATTATATCCGGGGTTCCAGCAACGGACGATAAATATAATTATTCCGTAAACGGATATCTTAAATTTGGAGATGAGCGGGTCGAAAGCTTTTGTTACGGAACGGCATCAATAGGCTACGATATCCCGGAAGCACAGGCGTATGTTTTTTCTTATGCAGATAAAGAATTTATATTGCCGGGATCCGGTACATATGTTATGACCGCATGGATTGAAACTCGTGAAATCAGTACATGGGCTGATTTGGGTAAAAGTGAAAGGACTTCTCTGGAGTTTTATTACCAAAAAAAAGATGAAAGTACGAACTGGGGCCCCGGTCTTCCGGAAACGATGGTGGAAGATTGGGAAATCCGGGATTTGCAAGGAAAGAATAAGGATATGGTTGTATCCGGGGGAAGCGAAGAATACCCATATACATGGACAATTAATGGCGAGGATATATACGATGTGCCGGCAGAGGATGAAAAAGTAAATCTGGAGATTCTTTCTATGGATGCACGATTTGATGCATATATTCCGGGGAACGAAATTACCAATATTAAGCTGGATATTGCGCATAGCGGTGATTTTGGATTTACCGCTAAACTGGATTATTCTTTGGGTGTAGAGCATGCCGGAAGATATGCCAATCTGTTTTATGTTGTTGAACCGGGAAAATATGAGTTTGTCCAGAGCTGTCAGATTGATGTAAATGGTGTAGCTACGTTCCTTTTAAACCATGCCTCATCTTATTTCGTAGTCATAAGAGATGAAGCCTATACCGGCGAAGCAATTGTGGAGGCAATGCCGGAACCGGAAGAAACGCCTATGTCGGAGGCATCCTTGGAGTCATCTTTGGAGTTAGCAGAAACGCAAGCTGTGGAGAGTGACGAGACAGCAACCGAAAGTGTAGACACAGATAATGGACAAACTGTAACAACGGGAAGTACAGAAAGTACAAGCGATGATGGAGACATTGGTATTTGGGGCATTGTTGTTATTGTGGCAATCATTATAGTGATTGTCGGAGCAGTGTATATCCTTAGCAAAAAAAAGAAATTAAAGGCTGTCTGAACAGACAGCCTTAATAGGTTATTCCTCTTCATCATATATTTTTTGCATTGCTGCACACATAAGCAAAAATGCACCCATACCATGTAAATCGTTGGTAGATGTGGGTCTGTTGCAGTAGTGGGTATAGTCACCAACACAGGTTCCAATACAGATTTGACTAATCAGCAAATCATCACCTTCCCAAGAGAGGCTGTTAATTACACCCTCATAACCTTTCTTTGCATTTTCCATATAGCTTTCGTCCAAAATGCCTTTTCTGACTGCTCTGGATATCGCTGAGGTAAATAAGCAGCTACAGGAATTTTCCAGCCAGTTGCCTTCCTGACCGCCCTTGTTTACCACCTGATACCATCTGCCGTCTTCCGACTGGTAATGACATACAGCAGTCAAAAGCTTTTTTAACAGCTCACTGAATTTGTCATAATCCTCAGAGGAATCGTCCATTTCCTCCATAATATCCAACATTGCCACAGGAACCCAACCGATACTTCTGCCCCAGAATTCCGGTGCCAGTCCGGTTTCGGGATTGGCCCATTCACTCTCTTTTTGCGCGTCCCATGCATGGTATAAAAGCCCGGTCTTTTCATCCAAAGCTTTTTCAAAAATGGCATAACCGTGTTGAACGGCATAATTCAAAAAATCCGGTTTGTTATATTTGCGGGCATACTGTGCACAGATGGGTCCCATCATGTACAGGCTGTCCAGCCAGATCTGATGCAGACACTGATATGCATTATGTGCAAATCCACCTTCGCAAACTCTGGGGGATTCTGCCATTGCTTTCATGGTATTTTCCAGTGCATTTTGGTACTTTGCTTCATCAAATCTTTCAATAATGGGAAAAAGAAGAATCCCCGGCTGTAAATCATCTAATTTGCCTTTATCCTGACGAAGAATGTTTCCTTCTTCATCCATTATACTATCCATCCAGGCTTTTATATAATTAAAATATGCCTCGTTCTTGCAGGCCAGATAGGTATTATACACACCGGACAAAAATACGCCTTGATGGTAGTGGAAACGTCCCTTTGGGGGAAGATCTTCTGCTGTAAATTTGCGCATCATGGTATTGCAGGCAGCCTTTGCATAGTCTAACGGTTTCATTCTTTTTCCTCCTTTTTGTCTGAATAATTGATATTTAAAGTATAACATTTATGGTATAATGATTGCAAAGAAAATTCATGTGGGGAGGACAATACTATGTTTCAGACAATTACGCCCGAAAAAGCAGGAATTTCATCCAAGGAAATACTTAGATTTTTAAAAATACTGGAGGATTACAATTTCTCCACGCATTCTTTCATTATGGCCCGTGGAAAAAACATTTTTGCAGAAGGTTATTATGCACCGTTTCATAAGGACTATCAACACAGAATGTATTCTGTGTCCAAGAGCTTTGTAGGGGTGGCGATTGGTCTTGCGGTAGAGGACGGATTGCTTCGTCTGGAGGATAAATTGGTGAAGTTTTTTCCGGAATATGTAGGCGAGGATACTCCTAAGCTGCTTAAGGACATGACAATCAGAGAAATGCTTATGATGCAGACCTGTACAACCAATCAGCCCAAATGGTTTTATATGGGTCTTGAAGACCGTTGTGAGGCGTATTTTAAGACTCCTGTAGAAAGAGAAGCGGGTACCACATGGTGCTATGACAGTCCCGGTTCCTTTATGCTTTGCTGTATCGTTGAAAAATTGACCGGGAAACCTTTTTTGGAATATTTGAAGGAAAAATTTTTGTTACAGGCAGGTTTTTCGGAGAATGCATATTGTCTGAAGTGTCCGGGAGGTCATTCCTTTGGTGATTCCGGTGTCATGTGTACGGCCAGAGATGTGCTGGCGTTTGCACGATTTGTGATGGATGGCGGCCAAATCGACGGTGTGCGTTATATGAATGAGGAATATTTGACAGAAGCTACCAAAAAACAGGCATCCAATAGTCCCGGCGGCGGATTTACCAGTGGTACCTATGGTTATGGATACCAGATTTGGAAGGCTCCAAACGATGGCTTTGCTTTTTTGGGTATGGGCGACCAGTTTGCTATTTGTGACAGAGAAAAAGATTTTATTTTCATTATTAATTCGGACAATCAGGGAGCAGGTGATTTCAGTCGTTCTATTTTGTATCATGAGCTATATTATACCATTATAAACAATCTGGGCGATTCCATGGAAGAGGATGAGCAGGCATATGGAGAGCTACAGGATTACATCACGAATCTAAAGCTTTTTAGTCTGAAAGAGAGTACATATAGTCCTTTGGCGGAACAAATCAGCGGAAAGACCTTCAAATTAGATAAGAATCCCATGGAAATAGAGTGGGTACGTCTGGACTTTGATAGTGACAAGGGTGTTCTGTCCTACAAAAATGCACAGGGCGAAAAAAGTTTGCCATTCGGTCTGGGATACAATGAATTTTCCAAATTTCCGCAGACCGGATACTCTGATATGGTAGCTTCTGTTTCGGAATCGGGTCATATGTACGATTGTGCTGTTTCCGCAGACTGGCCGGAGCCCGGGAAGCTTCGCATAAAAGTTCAGATTATTGACAAATATTTTGGCAACATGAGTATTGAGTTTGGTTTCAAAGATGATAAAGTAGGAATTTTTATGATGAAAAATGCAGAGGCGTTCCTGGATGAGTACCAGGGATATGCCAACGGAAAAATGGTATAGAAGTAAAACAGGGTGTCTTGTTACAGACGCCCTGTTTTTAAGTTTAAAATTTTATCAAGGAATCAATTTTTACAGGTAAGCCGGAAGCAATAGACTTATTCGCAGCTATACCTGTCAAAATGGACATTGCGCCGTCTACCTGATTAGCTGCTCTATGGAACTTGTCTTCCTGTGGCTCACCAAAAATATCTCTTAAAAGTACAGGGTCTCCACCGCCGTGGCCGCCTTCCGTCTCTTCTACCTTTACTTCATAAGCAGGTCCGAACATCGGGTATACCATAATCTTCTTGGAATCAATTGTACCTTCCTTCGTCTCGCTTCCACCGGCATTTACATAAGCCTTCTCCAAAATCTCCATCTCGATTCTTCCTTTACTGCCGTTGAATCCCACACGCAGACCCTCTATGGGAAGGTAGGAATTCAGGGAATAAGTCAGAATCGCATTGTTCTTGTAACGAACCATTACACCCATGGTGTCTTCAATGCTGATTTCCTCAGAAAATACACTCTTATCACGGATGTATCCGTCTTCGTGTTCTGCATCCAGATACAATGCTTTCATATCCGGGCTGGCCTCCATGTCCAGATAAAAGGGATCCTGCTTAGCAATTTCACTGCCATGACAACGATAATAGAAATCCTTTACGCCTCTTCTTTCTGCATTTGTGCGACCGTAGAAATTCAAGCCGCCCATGGCAAATACGGTATCGGGTTCTGTTCCCAGCCAGAAGTTTACCAGGTCAAAATGATGGGTGGATTTATGTACTAATAAACCGCCACTGTTTTCTTTGTTGCGGTGCCATCTTCTATAGTAATCTGCGCCGTGACTGGTGTTTAAGAACCACTCGAAATGTACGGAATATACCTCGCCAATGGTGTCATTCATAATCAGTTCGCGGATTTTGGTGTTGGTAGGTGCATAGCGATAATTAAAGGATACACGAATTTCTCTTCCGGTGCGTTTTTGGGCGTCCAAAATGGCCTGTGCCCTTTTTTCATCAATGGTCATGGGCTTTTCTGTAATAACATCACATCCAAGCTCCATGGCACGGATAATATACTCATCATGTGTTCGGTCAACGCTGGTGACAATCACACAATCAGGCTTGGTTTCTTCAATCATTTTGTCAAATTCATAGTGTTTGTAGGTAGGTACTTCTTTGGCGCCAAACTCAACCAACTGTCTGTTACAGTAATCCATTCTGGTTTGATTCACGTCACAAAATGCGACAATTTCGCTGGTCTCTGCGTAGTCTCTTGCCACTGCCCGATAGAAAAAACGGGCTCTTCCACCAGTTCCCACTTGTGCATAACGTTTTTTGGCCATAGTCTCTTTCTCCTAAAAAATGTAGTTCTCTATCTGTTTTTATTTTACATTAAACATGATTTTCGTGCAATATTTGCATCTATACTTTTATAGGTTGTTTGGGTATAATAGTAACAATTATAAAGGGGGAAATTAGCATGTTTGAATGTCCAAATTGTGCCTATAATATCAAATTTGACATTGCATCACAACAAATGAAATGTGAGGCTTGTGAGTCCTTGTTTGACCCATATGTCATTCAAAGAGAGGTTGACGCAGAGAGTAGCGAATATTATGAAACCAATGTGTTTACCTGCCCTCAGTGTGGCGGTCAGATTATCAGTGATGATACAGAGGCAGCCACTTTCTGCCTGTTTTGCGGAAGCTCTACAATTTTGTCGGAGCGTATCAGCAAGGAAAAGAAGCCGGATTATATCATTCCGTTTCAAAAGACCAAGGAAGAATGTAAAAAGGCTTACAAAAGAAAGATGCGAAAGGCTTTTTTTGTGCCGAAGGAGTACAAAAATGCAGAGTTTATTGATGGTTTTAAAGGGGTTTATATGCCCTATTGGTCTTATTGTTTCAGTAAGGAGGGAGAGATTAGCTTAAAGGGCAGAACCTCCAAGCGGGACGGGGACTATCTGATTGTGAACAAATATGACCTGACCGGTAATTTAAGTACAGAGTTTAATGGGGATTCTTATGATGCGGCTACATCTTTTTATGATGATATCAGCGTGGGTCTGGCACCCTATGAGTTTGAAGGCCGCAAGGAATTTACTCCCAGTTTTATGAGTGGATTTTATGCGGATTGCGCAGATGTAAGTCAGGATTTGTATTTAAAGGACGCCAAAGAGTATGCCAAGAAGCATACGCTTAAGAAGATAAAAGATGAAGAAGTCTTTAAAAAGTATGATTTGCCTCAAACGGAAAGAATTCCTTTTGAAATGGATATGCGGGCAGACAGAACATTGTATCCGGTGTGGTTTATGTCTTATCGTAATAAGGACCGGGTTTCCTATGCCACGGTGAATGGCCAGACCGGAAAGGTGGTAGCAGACCTTCCCATGGATAAGAAAAAGTTTTTGATTAGTTCGTTTTTACTGGCTATCCCCATTTTTGTTCTGCTTAATATGTTCTTTATTTTCAATACGAAAGAATTGGTGGCTTTGGGCCTTTTTATGCTATTTTTATCGCTGGTGGTGTATGCTTCCGAGCTCAATGCCATTTTTGAAAAGGAACATTTCTGGAATGACAGAGCTTTTTTGAACAGTAATAAAAAATGGAAATCTCAAAAGAAGAAAATGAAGAAGGCCAATGAAAAGATACCCGGAGCAATCTTTATAGAGCTATTTGGAATTCGGTTTGACAATGGGTGGAAAGTATCCGGATTTTTGATCTTTTTCATTGTATTGGGATTTCTTATTGCATGTGGTTTAGAAACAACGCTTTGGCCGGTTACCACATTTTTTACATACCACAGTGTGCGTAGTGTGCGGGGGCAGCTTATGAAATTAAAGAGAGGTAAAAATCCTTCTGCGGTGGTTATAAGCATTGTGGCAGTGATTGCAGTAATTGCGGTACTTTTGTTAAAGCCGGTTCATGATTTGTGGTATTATGGTGTAACTGCTCTTACTTTGGTAGCGGTGGCAGTGAATTTTATTTATGTAATTAAGGATTATAATCGACTGGCTATGCGTAAATTGCCTCATTTTAATAAAAAGGGGGGTGATGACCGTGCGTAGGATATTACATACAATCAGTTTGTGCTTCATAATGGCAGTATCTTTATGGTTTGCGGCAGTGACAGAAGTGTCTGCAGCCGGGCAATATGAAATTGTCCTGGAAGATGATGCGGATTTGCTCACAGATGCTCAGGAACAGGAGCTTCGTGTGACTATGGAGGGCGCTGCGCAGTACGGTAATGTTATTTTCAAGACCATTTCTGAAAATGATAAGACTTCTGAGCGGTATGCCCAAGGTTATTACACTGACCGATTTGGAGAGAGCAATGGCGTAATTTTTCTGATAGACATGGATAACCGCAATATCTGGCTGTGCGGTTACGGCAAGGCAGAGCAGATGATTCCTGACGATTACACAGAAATCATCACAGATAATGTCTATACTTATGCTTCCCGAGGGGAGTATTTTGAATGTGCCAATATTGCTTTTTCCCAGATACAGACAAGACTGGAGGGCGGCAGAATCAGCCAGCCCATGAAATATGTGTGTAATGCATTGTTCGCATTGAGTCTGGCATTGTTTATCAATTTCTTTGTCATGCGAAGTATGTCAGCTGTGAAGGCGCCGAAGGAGCGTCAGCGTCAGAAAGGTATTCGCCAGCATTTTACGTTGACCAATCCTCAGGCAGTTTTACAGGAGACAAAAAGGGTGTATTCACCTGTAGAAAGCTCGAGTTCCGGCGGTAGTTCAGGCGGAAGTTCCGGTGGAAGTTCCGGTGGAAGTTCCGGTGGCAGCAGCTCCGGCGGTTCCAGTGGCGGACATAGTTTCTAAGCGATTAGAGGAGAGAAAAGAAATATTGACAGGAAAGCGGGTTAGACGTATGATAACTAATTATATTACTGAATTACGGAGGATAAAAATGAAAACACTTAAAAGAAAAATTGTTTTGACATTAACCGCATTTGCAATGTGCGTGATGTTTAGCGGATGTTGTCTTAAACATGAATGGGAAGATGCGACCTGTACCACACCCCAGACTTGTGCGAAATGTGGTGAAACACAGGGAGAAGCGGCTGGTCATAGCTGGGAAGAGGCGACCTGTAGTGCTCCTAAAACCTGTAGTGTGTGTGGAAAAACCAAAGGTGAAGCTTTAGATCACACTTGGACAGAAGCAACTTGTAGTGCTCCCAAGACCTGTAGCGTATGTAAGGCAACGGAAGGTGAAGTTGCACCACATGATTTTTCCGGAGCTTCTTTCCAAGTAGCAGCAACCTGTAGCGTATGTGGTGCTTCTGATGGCGAGCCTTTGCAGGCAGATTTTGATAAGTACGGATATGTATGTTACGATGCTGCAGCCAGTGTTAATATACCATATAAATACCAAACCAGATGTTACAACGACTCCAGTATAGCTACATTTGGTAATGTAATACTGACTTCTTATGAAAGAACTACTTCCTACGGTGATTATACTACTCCTGAAGGATATGAGTGGATTGTTTCACATTTTGATGTGGTGTTCTCTGATGAGATGGCTTGGAATTACGGTATCTCCGCCAGATATTGTACAGAGGATTATTATACTATTAAGTTCCATGATGATACTCTTGTATATCAGGATGATAATTCTAAGACTTATACTGTTAACTTCAACGGTAAGGATTACACTGAGTGCAGAAGTTTGGTAACTTCAGGGTTTTCCGGATGGGTTGATTATTCAAATACATATGCTATAGACGCTGCATTCTGTGTTCCTGTAGGATATGACGGAACAGTCATTGGTTTTTATGATTCTGCAAACGTATGGGGTGATGGTCAGTATCTGTATGATCTTAATAACGCCACAACTGTATTCTATCGTTTTTAGTAATTATACGAGATTTTAAAAGAGGTTTGCCCTAAAATGATATGACTCCCCTTAGGCTGAAACAAGGAATGCAGTTAAAGTATGGCAAGAGGTGACAAATGAAAGAGTATCTATTTACCATAGAGCATGGCAATACGACAACACATATTACATTGGAGTTCATTGTCGGAGTATCAGTATGTTTGGCCCTTCTTGTTGGGTTTATTGTATTACTCCGGATAAGGGCAAGGCAGGATAAAGATAAGAACGCCTGGGTAAGTACAACAGCCGTACTGACAGGAAAGAATAATGTATACAAGGATTCGTCAAACGGAGGCGGTTATCAACACGTACCTACAGAAAATGTAGAGTATGAAATAGAGTACCGGGTGGAGGGTAAGCGTTATGTAAAGTGGCTTACCATTGTACCCTCTGAGGAAGCAGGAACGGAGATTCCCATTGAGTATTATAAAAAGAATCCATCCAGATTCAGGGAATTATAAAAATATCGCAATTCAAAAACTGCCGAATTTCTAAAACAGAAATTCGGCAGTTTCATTTTTATCCCAACAAATGAGCTACCGGCAGATAGCAGGGCAGTCCGTTCTCATACACAACAGGCATTTCACCCTGAATCAGCGGCCTTAAATAACTTATCATTTCCTCAGTCACATCATTGCCACGCTCATTGATGTAGGAAGTGGGCACTTCCTTTGCCAGATTGGCGATATCGCAGACCGGAGCACTGTCATAAGTAACAGTGTAAGGGTCATTACTTGTGCGAAGCAGAGTCAGCATCACGGCATTTTGTCCTTCTGCAGCCAGTTCCACAGCTTTTTCTCCCAATCCGAAGGATTCCTCCAAATCGGTCTTGGAAGCAATATGAGCGGCACAGCGCTGTAAAACATTTAATTCAATGGAGCGAACCTTTACGTCTAAGTGCTCTTTTAAGAAATACTCCAAGGTTTTGCCTGCACCGGAAAGCTGGCTGTGTCCGAAGTTGTCAACGGTGCTTGAGGAAGCACTGATGTATTTGCCATCCTTGTCACGGATTCCTTCCGATACGGCAACAATGATATTGTCCTGCTTGTCCAGCAAAGCCTTTACATCAGCCAGAAATTCACTTAAGTCAAAGGCACTCTCCGGCAGATAAATCAGATGGGGAGCGGTGTTGTATTCATTTCTTGCCAGGACGGAGGCGGCGGTAAGCCAACCTGCATCACGACCCATTACCTCCACGATAGTGACACTTTTTACCTTGTAGATAAAGGTGTCATGGGCAATCTCCAAGAAGGTGGAAGCGACATATTTGGCAGCAGAGCCAAAGCCCGGTGTGTGGTCGGTCACACAAAGGTCATTATCGATGGTCTTAGGAATGCCGATAATCCGCACGGTGCTTCCTATTTTTTCCGCATAGGCGGAAAGCTTGTCCACGGTATCCATGGAGTCGTTACCGCCAATATAGAAAAAGGCAGCAATTTCTTTTTCCTCAAAAAAGTTGAAAATGGACTCATAAACTTCCGGGTTAGCCTCTGCAGTGGGTAGCTTATAGCGACAAGAACCCAGATACATGGCCGGAGTCATAACCAGCTTGTCCAGCATGGGCTTACCTTCTGCAAAAATCTCTGAAAGATTCAACAGGCGGTTATTTAAAATGCCTGTAATTCCATTCAGGGAACCATATACAATGTCATATTCCTGAGAGTTTAGTACGCCGGAAATAACACCGGCAAGACTTGCGTTAATGGCGACGGTAGGGCCGCCGGATTGTGCAACGATACAATTTTTCATATTTGTAAATTCCTATCTGTTTTAATATATGCTATTGTAGCATATTTACCGATGATTATGCAAATTTATACATGAAATTACAAATATTACTTTTCCTCTATCTATGCATTGTATTATAATACATACTGAGATATTGTTTCACAATGAAAATTGGTCAAACAAAGGAGTAGATTATGAAAAAGAAGTGTATGGCAGCAGTATTGGCAGTTATGGTTCTGTCTTTGGGCGGCTGTGTTAATGTCACGATGAATAATTCATCCACTGATGAGGTAATAAAGGAAGAAGTGGCAGGGCCGAACAGTGAGAGTTTCTCGCAGAGTCAGGAGCAGACGCCGGGTCAGGAGCAGGATCAGCAGAAGCCTACAGATTCCCAACAGTCAACTGTACCCAATTATCTGGACGTAGAACTAAATTATATTGCAGACAGTTATTATGAAGAAGTTTCCTTGATGTATGGCCATTACAATACCATTCGTCTCAATACCAAAGAGTATCCTGCGCTGACAGCGGCGGTAGAGGAATACAATACTGCCCATGCAGATACATCACAGGCCTATTTGGATGAGTTGGAGAATTGGGCAAGAGATGAGTATAAGGAATACGGACCGGATATGTTTATGGGCCCCTATGTGGCAGAGTCCGATATGTACATACGTCGTGCGGATAATCAGGTATTGTCTGTGGCAGAGAGCTGTTTTGCCTATGCAGGCGGTGCTCATGGAAATAGCTATTATACCAGCGTGAATTTTGATGTTCAGACAGGTGAGGAAATCAGTCTGGAATCTGTTATTACTGATATGGACAGTCTGCCTGTTATTCTGGCAACAGAGATACAGGACAAGTATAAGGATTTAACCTTCTGGTCAGAAGATTTATCTTCTTTGTTACAGGAGTATATTACCCCTTCTGACCCGCAGTATATGTATCATTTTACCTGGACGTTGGATTATCAAGGCGTAACTTTTTATTTTAGTGATTATGAACTGGGTTCTTATGCTGACGGCAGACAGGAGGTTATGGTTACCTATAGTGAGTATCCTCACATTTTCAATGACAAATATTTTGAAAATGTAGATGATAACTATGTTGTGGAACTGTTGGATAATTGGAACGGTTCTGACATGGATTTAAATGATGATGGCGTGACAGATTATGTTTGTGTAAATAAAAATTATAGTGTGGATTATGACATGTGCGAATCCTTCAGTGTGACTGTGAACGGCAATACCTTCACACATGATACCTATTATTACGATTTATGGACTTATTTTGTAAAGGCCGAGGATAAAAATTATCTCTATGTTCAGCGTAGAGCAGAGAGTGATTTTCAGTCGGTATCTGTTTTTGAGATTACAGAAAATTCTGTGGAGTATATGGGTGACTTTAGCAATACGGTAAATCATTTTACCAACTCCAAGAATTTTAAAATATCTAAGCGTATGGATTTGTTGAGTACCTATTTTGCTGTAGTTGACTGTACGATAGGTGAAGACGGTTTGCCTGTAGAGATGAGTAGCATTTATTCCATATCCGATGAAGTAGTTCTTACATCTACGGTAGTAATTCCTGCCAAGTTGGTAGATGAAAAGGGAAATCTGTCAGAAACAACCGTTGAATTTCCTGTCGGAACAGATTTTCAGTTGATTGCTACAGATGGTGCAACTTATGTGGATGCACTGGCAAGTGACGGACAAAGATGCAGATTCTTTACTACTGAGGATTGGCCTGTTACAGTGAATGGATTGAATGCGGAGAGTAGTTTTGAGATGCTTTGGTATGCGGGTTAAATTATAGGCAGATGCCTGTAGGGTTATCGGGAGAAACTTATGAACCAATTTGACGGAATAGGTTTTCATGGAACATTTCGCAGCTATCAGCAGAGAGTACTGGACAATGCAGATACTTATCTGGCAGATGGCAAAATCAATATCGTGGCAGCGCCCGGGAGCGGTAAAACGGTTCTGGGACTGGAGCTGATACGCAGATTGGGACAGACCTGTTTGATTTTGTCGCCCACCACAGCTATCAGAGAACAGTGGGGACAGCGCTTCAAAGAGCAGTTTGTGCAGGATGAGACCCGGTTTGAGGAGTTGTTTTCCACGGACTTACATAAGGTGCGACTGGTAAATTCCATTACCTATCAGGCGCTCTATTCTGCCATGGAGAAAATGATTGTTACGGAGGAGTCTGAAACAGACTGCTCCGATATTGATATGCTTAAAACCTTGAAAAAATATAAAATCAAGACTATTTGTCTGGACGAGGCCCATCATCTGAAAAATGAGTGGCAGAAGGCCCTGGAGAAGTTTATAGGCATTTTGGACAGTGATGTGAAGATGATTTCCCTGACGGCAACACCGCCTTATGATTCCGATACCACCGAGTGGAAGCGATATTATGATTTGTGTGGTGAAATAGATGAGGAAATTTTTGTGCCGGAGCTGGTGGCCCAGAATACCCTCTGTCCCCATCAGGACTATATTTACTTTAATTATCCCACCAAGGAGGAGACGAAGACCTTCAAGGAATACACAGAGCAGGCTATGGCAGCCGTGGAAAAGGTGGGAACCTTGGAATATGTGAAGGCATTGGCGCTGCAGCTTCGGGTAAAGGACTATTATGATAAATTATTTGAGGCTCCCGGAGAATATATAGCATTATTCATTTTGCTTCAGCATTATGGTGCATCCGTTTCACCAAAGATAGCGAAAGCCTTGACAGGCAAAAAGGAACTTCCGGGGCTTGAGCGAAAATATGCGCAGAAGGCATTACAGTTTCTGATAAGTAGTGAGTTTTCTCTTCTTACAGAGGAACAAAAGGATGAAATAGTCCACATTTTGAAGGAATATCAGGTTTATGACAAGAAAAAGGTTTCACTGGTGCTGAATGAGTCCTTAAGAAGAGACTTGATTTCCTCTGTGGGTAAATTAAAAAGTATTGAAAAAATTGCCCAAAGTGAGTATGAGTCCATGGGCCAAGACCTTAGAATGCTGGTGCTTACGGATTATATTAAGCGGGAAAATATCAAGAATATTGCTACAGATACAAAGTTTAGCTCTGTCAATATTGTCAGTATTTTTGAGACCATTCGCCGTGTAAATGATTCCGTAAATATCGGCGTTTTGTCCGGAAGTCTTGTGATTTTGCCGGAGTCTGTGGACCTTTCGGCGGTAAAACATAAAAAAGAAAAGATACCCGGAACCAGATATTGTACAGTAGATATTACCGGATCCAATCACGCAGCGGTGGACTTTGTTGGTGGCCTGTTTGAAACGGGTGAAATACAGATTCTGGTGGGAACCAAGTCTTTGTTAGGAGAAGGCTGGGATGCACCCTGCATCAATTCCCTGATCCTGGCAAGCTTTGTGGGTAGTTTTGTATTGTCCAATCAGATGCGTGGCCGGGCCATCCGAATTGATAAGAATAACCCGGATAAGTCTGCGAACATCTGGCATCTGGTTACCGTTGAACCTTTGCATGTGGTGGAGGATAGTTTCTGGGAGCGGAAGGCAAACCGGACAGCAAGTCATTGGGTACTGGAGTCCTGGGACTATGAAGTATTAAAAAGAAGATTTGATTCCTTTATGGGTCCCAATTACGAAACCGGTGCAATAGAGAGTGGTATTGAGCGGATTACACTGATAAAACCGCCCTTCCATAAAAAGGGAATTGAGCAAATTAATAAAAAAATGCTGGAGCTTTCCAAGCAGAGAGTTGCTATGAAAGACCAGTGGCAGAAAGAGCTTAGAGACAGGAAGTTCAGTGTGGTAGTGGAAACATGGGAGCAAAAGGAAAAGAAGGTTCCTGCATTTTTACATATCAACTGGATTTGGTATGGGCTTTCTATTACATTTTTATATGCAACTTATTCGTCCGTAGGAAGGGGCGTAAGCAGTATTATAAGTAATGCGGATGCGTTCGAGGGCCCCATGGATATGGCCAAAATGATGGTTGAATGGGTGTTGCTTGGCTTGATAGTCTGTACTCTTTTATGGAAAATTGTCAGCAAAGTCATTCTGCATCTGACGCCTAATCAGAGCTTTACCACCTTGGGAAAGGCAGTCTGTGAGACCTTAAGAGAATGTGGTATTATATCTTCTACCACCAATGTATATGTGGAGAGAGGTTATGTGGGTAAGGAGGAAATTGCTTTTTTCCTGCAGCTTCGCAATGCCAGCCTTCATGACCAGAATATTTTCAATACCGCAATAACGGAGCTTTTGTCTCCCATTGAGAATCCCCGTTATCTTTTGGTAAAAAAGAAAGTAGGAGGGAAACATCAGCTTTTATACTCCTTTGCATGCCCCACAGTCATCGGCCGCAAAAAGGAGTATGTGGAAATACTTGCCAAGAATCTGAAGAAAAGCTTGGGAAACATGGACGTGGTATATGTTCACAGTGAGGAGGGACGCCGTCTGATATTGGAATGCCGACAGAAATCTTTCCTCTCCAAGAATGCGGTCTGGGGGCAGCCTTATACACGAAACAAAAAGTATACCTTGTCACGCTGGGAGTAATCTTATGAAAAAAAGTGAAAAAAGCCACATGAGAACAATGACTTTTTGGCTATATATAGAGAAAAACAAGGATTCAAAGGAACAGAAACGATTCGACCTTATTTTTGCTTTGTTGTTTGCAGGCGGAATCATAGGATTTGTTTTGGTAAGCCCGGTCATAGCTTTTAGTGTAAAATATGGGCTCATTCTTATGGCTTTCATGGTTTCACTTATTGTTTTGGCTTTTGTTTTGGGGAAAATCAGACGAAAGAAGATACTGAAAAAATTACTTGATATGCCTACAGAAGTAGACAAGCGATACCTGAAACAATCGGATTTTGACGAACTGTTCTGCCAGACTTCCATTGCCATTTTTCTTTTTTCTGTGGAGCCGGATGATGAGCTGTTGCAGTTGCTGTATATCAGACTTAAAGAAAGTGGACTCCTTCGCAGTACCAAGGCAGCAATGTACATATCAACAGCTGGCATGATTAATGAAAGATATGGTTTGAAGCTTTTGGAGAATAAGTGGATTGTGAGCATACCGTTTACGGAGTTATATATTACAGAGGAAAGTGTAAACAAACTGCGTTTTATTGGTTTTAGAATTATAGGGTAAGAAAAAAAGTGAAAGTTTCGTAACCTTTTTGTTTTTTCCATGGTGTTATAAGTGAAAACCTTGAACCAAAGAAGCAAAAGGGGCTATTATGAAAAAAGAAATTCGAAAAATGTATCTTTGGGCGGTGGCGAAGGTTTTGTTAGTAATACTTGGAGCCATCGTCCTAATAGTCTGTTTCCGGCATGAGGAGTTGGAAATGGCAGCAGTAATATGTTTATCGCTATTGTGGGGAATTGTGTTCCTGATTTATTTGATTTCCGGCATCCGTACGATTGCAACCGGTGCCGGGCAGGCCAGGGAATATATGGCCAACTCGCCCTACAATATGGAAAGACTGGATGTGGAGTATGATGGCGCACAGCCTTTTGGACGCATTCATGTGGGGAATGTGCATGTTTTTGCCAATGCATCCGATCAGTTTTATGTTTTGCCATTGAGAGATATTGAGCGGGTGTGGGTGGAGAATTATCACGCCAATCCTCTTAAGTGCAGAAAGGGCTACTATTATTTATACATTCAGACGAAGGATGTTGAGAAAATAAAAGTATATTATGCATTTGAAAATAGTGCTTATGCTGCAAGAGATTGTATTATTTATCAAAAGGAGAATGGAAGAGTATGAATAAAAAATGGTGGGCAGTATTGGCGTTTGCGCCGGGAATAGCGATGCTTTTAATGATAGTGATGACGGTAGTCGGTTATGGCACAATGTTTTTTGCTGCGGCAACGGAAGGCGCAGATGCGGCAGGCGTTGCGCTGTTGATATGGGCTGTACTATACATGATTATTGTTTTCTTGGCAGTAATTCTTACCATAGGCGGCATGATTACATTCATTGTTTTGGCATGTAAAAATGAAAAGCTGGACACAGGATTTAAGGTTTTATGGGTTGTTATCATTCTTAATTGCAATGTGGTTTCGTTCCCCATATATTGGGCTCTTTATATGAGGCAGAAGTAGTCCGGTATTAGGAAGTGTGAAATAGGCAAACGCGTTGTATAATAGATTTTATATGGAGGTAATCAATATGAGATATACACAACAGGAAGCGGACGCATTGTTTGCACAGATGCTTATACCGGAAGAAACCAGCAAATGTCCTATTTATTGTATGTTTCCTTCCACAGGATTTTTTGCCAGCCCATCCAAGTTCAATGTGGGGTATGTTACCTGTACCAGCCATGGGCGGATTTTGATTGCAGTGCAGACCATTGCGGGATGGAGTACAGGAGCGCTTGACTTACGCACAGTTAAGCAAATGAAAATTAAAAAGAATATTGTTGGTCAATATGTTGTAGAAGCGCGCTTTCCCACGAATAAGAAGGATTACCTATTCAAAATTCAGGCTGCTTCTAAGGTTTATGGCGTAAATATGCCTAATCAGACGGAGCATTTGGATCGATTTATTTCTATGTTGAGGGTGTACGAGTAGATAGTGAAAAAATAGGAGAAACAAATGATTTGTAAATGTCCGAATTGTAGCGGAGCAGTGGAATATAACCCTTCCGATGAAAAGCTGACTTGTCCTTATTGTGGAGACGCTTTTCAGGTGCAGGATGTGGTAAAGGAGCAGGACAAAGAGACTATGTCTCTTAGTATCTATGCCTGTACCTCTTGTGGGGCGGAGATTTCGGTAAATAAGACGGAGGTGTCTACATACTGTGCTTATTGTGGACAGCCAACCATCGTTTTTAGCAGGGTGTCCGAGGAGCGAAGGCCCAAGTTTATTATTCCCTTCAAGATTACCAAGGAGCAGGCCGTTCAAAAGATTCGTAATAAGTTGAAATGGGGCCTCTTTGTGCCAAATGAAATCAAGAATTTTAAGGTGGAGATGCTTAGAGGCATCTATGTTCCCTATCAGCTTTATAATATCTATTATTATGACCGACAGAAGCTGATGGGCGAGGTGAAGGAGCAAAAACGCTTTTTCATTCGCGAGGCAGAGTGTGAGTTTAAGGGAATCCCTTGTGATGCATCCATGCGTTTAAAGGATGACCTTACACAATGTCTGGAGCCCTATGACTTGCAGGAATTGAAGCCTTTTGATGAGGCGTATTTATCCGGCTTTTATGCAGATAAGGCCAGTGTGGGCGAAAACAGTCTGCGAAATATTGCCATGAAACGGGCTAAGGAGATGTTCGATGAACAGGTAAAAGACAGCATCAAGGCTGATAATATCCAAATGTGCAAGGGTAATCGGAAGTGTGAGGTGCGTAACACTGATTATGTAATGCTTCCGGTGTGGTTTTTGATGTTCCGCTACAAAGGTGATTCTTACACCATGTTGGTAAACGGCCAGACAGGTAAGACGGTGGGTGCTGTTCCCGCAGATAAAATTAAATTCTGGATTATGTTTGCACTTCTTATGCCTTTTACATCCCTGCTGGGCATCGGAATTGGGGCAAAATTCGTGGAATATGACTTATTTGGTATTGATGTATTTATTGCAGGCTTATTTGTCTGGTTTGTGTTATTTGGTCTCGGTCATGTGATTATAGATAATGTTTCCAAGAAAATTAAACGAACCAAAAACAAGGATATGGGAATGTTTGTTAAGAAAAGGCAGGACAAAAAATGACAGAAATTTTACTTTGGTTTGGAGTGATTATATTTGGCATTATAACCGGATGTGCCCTAGCCTATTTATTGGTTGCTATTCTGTATTCCCTGTCAAATCAGTACGGGGAAACCAGAGCCGGTTTTGATGATTTTACCGGAAGATATACGTTACGTTTTATCACGAAGCAGGATTTTAAAGAGAATCCGAAGGAAGTTACCCAATGAGATTAGTTCCCATACCACAAAACCAATATGATGAATACAGATTGACCTTACTGTTTGACTGTTATAAGTGGGACCCTCAGTTTCTGGACCACAATACTGTTGCAAAATATGCACTTGTCATTACGAAGGAAGAGCATGAGGAGTTGGTGCGTCTCACGGAAGCTTTGGACGAGGAAACCAGGGCTGCAGAGGTTTTTTTGAATAATCATAAAGAGCTGATTAAGCCCTTGGCGCTTCCTAAAAGCGTGAGCAAGGAAGTCTCCAGCATGACCAATTATGAAGCTGACAAGCATATCCGGCTTATGCGCTATGACTTTCATCCAACGGTGGAGGGGAACTGGGCGGTAAGCGAGGTAAACAGCGATGTGCCCGGTGGATTTGCGGAAGCCTCTTTGATGCCGCTGGCGGCTAAGAATTTGTTGAAAAATAGCGACTATTGGTTTATCAATTTCGGAGATATTTTGACCAAAGCTATCATGAGTAAGGTGGCTCAAAATGGCCGGATTATGCTGGTACATTGCACATCCTACAGTGACGACAGACAGGTGATGCAGTTTCTGGGAGATCGTCTGAAGACGGAAGGATTTCAGGTGATTTATGGGGCAGCAGACCATCTGCGGTTTAAGGACAAGAAGGCCTATAGTATCCTTGACGGCAATGAGGGTCCGATAGATGGCATTTTCCGGTTTACGCCATTGGAATGGCTGACAGAGATTAAGCCAAAGCATTGGCAGGGATATTTTGATACCATCACGCCTTCATGCAATCATCCGGCGGCAATTTATGCCCAGACCAAGCGGTTTCCGCTGGTGTGGGATGTGATGGAGAAGCAGGGCATCTCTATGGATACCTGGAGAAAATTGCTTCCCAAGACAGTGGAAGTTAAGGATGCCAAGGGAAAAGAGGGCTTTATCTACAAGCCGGCCTGCGGCCGTGTGGGCGAAAAGATATCCATTGAAGAGGCCTGTAGAGGGGATGAGTATAGGAAGATTTTGGCAGATGTAAAGAAGCATCCTAAAAAGTACCTGGCCCAGAAGCGTTTTCACAGTAAGCCTTTACTTGGGGAAAACGGGGAGCAGTTTCATGTTTGTCTGGGCTCCTATTCTGTTGATGGGAAGCACGGCGGATATTATGCAAGAATCAGTGATACGCCCCGTATTGATTCCAATGCGGCGGATATACCTGTTTTGATTGAAGGGAGCGGCAATAGCTTTATCGCATATATTAAGGAAGGATGATTTTGAAGAGTAACCTTAATGAAACAAGAAAACATCTTGACAGAAGTGATAAAACAATAGTATAGTTACCTCATGGGGCAAACTTGTTGAAAGACAAGGACGCAAAGCAGGAAGCCGTAAAGTGGGGAATGCGGTAGAGGGGTGTTTCCTAAAGGTGGTTCAGTTGCAATCAGACACACACAGGTGTGTTTGGTTGCATTTTTGCTTTAGGGGAAAAGTCTGTAAAGAAGGGGGTCTCATGGCAACTGATATATAACAAAAGATAGACATTGAGAATGTCGAAAGGGAGGTTTTATGTGGGAGAAAAAAATATCATTGGGGTTAGTATTAGTGCTATTGTTGAGTACAATATTACCGGGTTTTTCAGTAAGGGCTACGGAAATAAGTAGTGTGGAAATAGCAGACGCTGGAATTGTTCAAGAAAATGATGTAACTGTTTCTGAAAATGAGGTGGTTGTTTCGGGAAATGATGTAACCACTTCTGAGAATGAAGAAGTGAATGAACAGACTGTATCAGACGGAAATATGATGGCGGATATTGATGGTCTTGACGTGTGGCAAAGCGAAGATGTCAGAGTAGAACATTATGTAACGTCTGTGTGGGACAATCAGTATCAATGCGAAGTGACAATTACGAATTTAAGTGATTCCATCATTGAGGACTGGAATATAGAATTTTCCAAAGACGACGATATTACCAGTATCTGGAATGCACAAATAATTTCCAATGAAGAGGGAAGTTATAAGATTAAAAATGTAGTTTGGAATAACAATATTCTTCCTGGTGAAAGTGTAAGTTTTGGATTTGTAGCAACTTTTGAAGATGAGCTGTCTGTTCCGTTAGAATACATGATAAGTGGAACTTCTAATAACGTAGCTGATTTGTTTTTGTGGGAGTCAGATAACTTTACGGTACAACATAAAATTGTGGACAAGTGGAACGATGGATACCAATGTGAATTGACCATTAGTAACATTGGAGAAAACACCATAGAAGATTGGAATATCATGTTTCAGTCGGATAATGTAATCGAACGTATCTGGAATGCCGATATATTATCCAATGAAGATGGAGTTTATATTATTGATAATGCCAGATGGAATGCGGATATACCTGCCGGTGAAAGTGTGACTTTGGGATATGTGGCTTCTTTTGAGGATAAAATCATTATTCCGGAATCTTTTGGAATTAGTGGAACGGAAAAAGAGCTGGTGGATACTTCTTACGAAGTGGTTTATGAAGTTACGAGTATGTGTGAGGATGGGTATGTAGGTCAGGTAACCATTCACAATTTGTCCGATAAGGAGTTCCGCAATTGGAAGTTATTATTTGATTTGGAAGATAATATTGTAGATATTTGGAATGCCTCTATTCATTCCTGTGAAGACGGAAACTATGAGATTCATTATGCCTCTTACAATTCATCCATACCTGCCAATGGAAGTGTTACATTTGGCTTCCGTGTGGAAGGTAATGATTTTGAAATGTATCCGGATAACTATGCAGTTAAGGTAGTAGTACATAATTCCATGCGTACCGATAAAGTGGATGAAGAAATTGGTGTGGCATATATTGAACCCATGGCACCGGAAGATTATAGAATAGAATCAGACGGCATTAAATACGTTGCAAATCAGATGAATCTGGTGGGAGACGAGGGAACTACTTTTCAGCAGATTGCTGATTTGGGAGATGAGTATGGATTTGAAATTGTAGGTTACATAGAGTTTACGAATGATTATCAAATCAAGTTTGTAAATGACAAAACTTATGAAGAATTAAATGCTTTACTAATTGAGTTTGAGGATTTGGATTATATTTTAGAAGCGAATTTGAATTTGGTTAGTTATGTAGAAACGACCAGTATTGAATATCCGAATGATTCTGTGTGGAAGAATTTGTGGGGAGAAGAACCGGGGAGTGTTAACTGGGGTGTTGAAGCAATTCATGTACCTGAAGCATGGCAGTATGTGGACGAAATGTCGGTTGTAAAAGTAGGCGTGTATGATAATATGTTTGACGAAAATCATGAGGACCTTACTTTTAAAAAGGTGTGGAATAGTGTACCGATTGAGACAATGTTAAATTATGATGAATATTATCATGGTACTCATGTGGCTGGAATCATGGCGGCGGATTACAATAATGGTAAAGGGATAGCAGGGATTGCACCTAAGACCGAGTTGTATGCTTATGCTTGTGGATTAAATGCGGAAGATGAGGCGGATGCTGTTTCACCTAAATTGACATCAATGGTTATGGATTATAAATATTCTTTTGCCTTGATGATAGGAAGAGGAGTTCGGGTAATTAATATAAGTTATAGTACAGGGAGGTTGGAAGCAGTTGCAGCTACACGGGGGAATGAAAATGCTCGAAGATACATTAATCAGAATGCGAAAGTGTTAGATAGTTATTTAGAACGTTTGCTTATGCGAGGATATGATTTTGTATTGGTAATGGCAGCAGGAAATACAAATGATGATGTATATGCGTTGGATGATAGTAACTATGGACTTAGAAAAGCTAAAACAGGAGATGTCGTAGTTATTGGGGGTGTGGATGCATGCTACAGTCATTTTTTGAATGCAGCTGAAAATATAGAAGATAGAGTTATTGTAGTGGGTGCTTATGAATTAAATTCTGGGCAATACAAAATGACAAGGTTTTCAAATGTAGGAGAGAGAGTGGATGTTGTAGCACCAGGGAAGAATATATATAGTTGCATGCCTAAAAATAATTATTATAAGAAAGAGGGGACATCTATGGCAGCACCTCATGTTAGTGGTGTTGCAGCGTTGCTTTATTCAATTAATCCGAACTTATCCGGTGTGCGGGTGAAGGAGATAATTTGTGAAACGGTACAGAGTACGCCAATAAAGGGAATGGAATCTTATAGAAATGTAGAATATAATGTAAAAGTTGAGGAAGATAAAGCAGTTTATTATAGTGTGGACGCATTGGCATCCGTTGAAGAAGCACGTAAATCAACAGGTGATACTCCTATATTAGGCGAAAATACAGGTTTTATTATGGGAAATGTTACGTCGGCAGAAACAGGAAAACCTCTGGCGGGAGTTAAGATTTGTGCTTACAAATACTCAAGTTATGATGGAAATGTAGGCGAAGGTCAGGTTATGGATTATCAGTATACGACGGAAACAGACCATGATGGAAATTATTCATTGGAATTAGATCCGGGAGAATATAGAGTGGTTGTTTCTTATAAAGATTATTTGCCATTGGTAAATTCACTTATTCAAGTATTACCGAATGAAGTGCATTATCAAGAGTCCATTATGTATTTGGATACAACGGGTTCCGGAAAATTTTCTATTTGGGGAAAGGTAACAGATGCATTAAACGGAAATGTAATAGCGGGAGCGACAATTAAAGTTCGTGATGGTTGGAACAAAAAGGCTGGTTTTGTAAAATGGACAACAACAGAAACCAAAGCAAATGGAACGTATGTATTAGAGCTACCGAAAGGATATTATACTTTAGAAATCTCCAAAGATGGTTATATTACAGGATACGCAAATGTTGTATGTTACGAAGATTCACAAAGTCAATCCGTAGTATTGAGTCCCAGATTGGCAGATAATGAAATGCGAATTGTGTTAACATGGGGAGCAACGCCCTCCGATTTGGATTCCCATGTGTCCGGAAATACATCTGATGGAAGAGGATTTCATGTATTTTTTGGGAATAAGACTCATTATAGTAGCGAGCAAAAATGTGTGGTAAATTTGGATAAAGATGATACAACAGCGTATGGACCGGAGACTACAACTGTTTTGCTAGGTGAGGGTAACGTTTCCAATTTTAAATATTATATACATGATTTTGGTGGTTATAGTGGAAGTAACAGAATGTCATTTTCAGGAGCACGGGTAACGGTATATCATGGAAGTAAAGAGCCTGTTGTGTATCATATGCCGGTAAATCAAACAGGTATTTATTGGGATGTTTTTGAGGTAACTGCTAATGGAGAAATAAAGGCTTTGAATACTATTCGCTAAGGAGAACAAAGTTATGGATGGAATAAAGAAAAAGATATTAAAATGGGTTATTACATATCTGTGTCTGTTTTTGACAGCCTGTGGTAACCAATCACAGGAAGTTCAAGAGAGTGAGGAAAAAGTCCCGGGGAGGCCAATAGTTGCTCAAACAGGAACCATAAAGACAAGTGGATATGATGCGGATGAATATTGTGATCATTATATTATACGTTCGGAAGAGGAATTGCGACTATTTTTAAGCTATATGAGAGACTTTGAATTGAGCCAACATAAGATAATATCTGCGTTGAATTTCGATGAAGAAACGTTGTTGATTATACCAGAGCGAGAATCATCAAGTAGCTATGATTATGCATTTCATGGAGTAGAGTTGGCAGATAAGGAGCTAAGAATGGAGTATGAATTAGCAGGGACTGATCAACAGGCTACTTGTGATGAAACAATATTCTATGCGTATGCTATTGTTCCCAACAGCGAACTGCCGGAAGAACATTATTGTGACTGGGTAAAGCCTAGCGAGGTTCTGATGCCCGGAAGAATTACAACAATAATCTGGACAGAAAAGACATCAAAATATGAGAAGGATTGGGAAGATAATAATTATATTATACAATCTGAAAATGAAATGCAGATATTTTTAGAGAATATGGATGATAAGGAATTAAAGGGAAGTTGGCTTACGAGTGATTATGATTATGAGGAACTAATTGTACTGGTAAGACCAATACAAGTAAATACGAGTGATTCTAAGTGTCATTGTCGGGTATTAAAGTTGGAAGGTGATGAATTAATTCTCGACTATACCTTAGAAGAAGGTACAATACCTAATGATGGTGAAAGAATTTATCTATATGTTGTTACTTATAGAGAGGATTTACCAAATGATACCTACGAAGGTTGGGTAAAGCCCAGCGAGGTATTTGGGAAATAGTAACACAACTTATAATATCTAAAAGCATATAATGGGAGATGGCTCGTGGCTGTTATTCGCTGTGGGGCATCTTCCATTTATTTTTGTAGTAAAGACAGAGAAAATATGATAAAATTTTAGGCAGTAAAAGCAATTATTTAGAGAATTATGAGGAATGAGACAGGATATCAAGGGAGGCAATGAATCATGACCATAAAAGAAATCTATAAAATATGGGCTCCCGCAGGTGCAAAGTGGGTAGATTGGGTGCGTCCCGTGCCTTTTGTGGCGATGAATCAGTGTACCAAGGTGTATGGGTTTTCAGATTTTACCATACCGGATATTACTTATATAGACGAAGCTTATGAAGGTGCAGCCCTGATTGTGGATTTGCCGGGAGCGGAGAGTGTCAGGGAGGGCATTGGTCTGGCCAAGGCAGGTTATCGGCCCATACCAATTTATAATGGTACGGTTGAGCAGCCGGAGGCCAGAGCTACAGTGGACAATCAGTCCGTGGCAGTGGGTTTGGCCATGGGGGCAGCCAAGCTAGCTCAAATACAAATCAAAGAGGATGCGCTACCGGCATTTTTGACAGACAGCAATCGTATGAACCGTTACAAAATGGATATTTCGCTGTTTGATAACAGTTGGGATGTGTATCATCAGGATTTGCCTTCTGCGGAATATTTTCTGGAGAGCGGAATCCATAAAATGATCATTATCGGCAACACCTTTTCTAAGGATTTGCAGAAGATTCTGTACGAATTTCAGAAGAAGAAAATTGAGATTTTGTGGACTGACAGGTATAAGGCTCCTGCGAAGTTTACCATTCGCAAGCCCAGAGGAAAAGAGAAGGATTAAGAGGATAAAGCTGTGATAAAGTTTGACGGCCGGATTGTTCAGTTCGGCTTTGGTGCGGTGGGAAAAAGCTTCTATGAGAAGCTTCCCAAAGAAATCAAATTTAATGAAAACAATTATTATGTCATAACCATGGATCAATCGGAGTTTGACGCCTATGTGAATCTGGGGGGTATTGTGGCCAATTTCCTGGTCAAAGAGGTGACGAGGGAGAATTTTGCAGAAGTTTTTGAGCCCTATTTAAGCAGTGGAGACTTATTGATTGATTTTGCAGATTCCGTGGGAACGAGGGATTTTTGTGCCTGGTGTGCGGAGAGAAATGTCATGTACATCAATACCGGAGAGACTGATTGGCCGGATCATTGGTATAGTATTTTCGAGGAAAATGAGCTGAAAAATGTCTTGAAGGAAAAATATGCCGGCAGCAGTACCTTCAATCGTTACCCCATTGTTTTGCAGCACGGTAACAATCCCGGTCTGGTTTCCCATTTTGTGAAGGCAGCGATTGAATATATTGTAAGTACGCAATTTAAGAAGGATAAACACCTAAAGAAGCTGGTAAAAGAGGGACGGTTTAATGAGGCCGCACAGGCTCTTGGGGTCAAAATGATTCATGTGAACGATATTGATTTGCAGGAGGTTAAGGACAACTACAGCGATAAACTACTTTTCAGCACCTGGTGTACAGACTCCTTTTGGTTTGAGATGCTTAGTGAGGCCACAATCAATATCGGTACCCATGAGAAAATTGATTTTGAAGAGGAATGTAATTTTGTAGATGCTGAGAAGGGTTATCTGGAGTTTCAGAAGCTGGCGGCGGACAGGAAGTGCCGTACCTATTATCCCGGCGGTGAGTTTGAGGGATTTTTGGTGCCCCATGAGGAGACCATCACCATCGCTAAGGGCTTGGAAGTAAAGGAAAATAGAAGCATTGTTTATCGGCCCACGGTACTGTTTCTCTATTCTCCCTGTGTGTATGCCAGCAGATATTTTCAGGGTGCAAAAGTAAATGAATATCCTGAAAGCGACCCGAATAAGCCCCAGGATTGCGAGAATGTAGACGGCCAGACCATCATTCGCGGGTATGTGTATCCCCAGAATTTCGAGATAGTGTATCAGGAGAAAATAGCAGCCGGAACGGAGTATGTGGGTGTGCTTCTTATGGGTGATAAATTTGACCCTGTCTGGGTGGGCAATCGTGTGGAAAGCTCCTTTTTGTATAAAAATAAAAAGGATTCCTACTGGCAGACGCCTACCATCACGCCCGTCGCCATGTCCGCCCTTGCAGCAGTACGTTGGATGCTGAAAAACAAGGAAAAAGGCGGAATTTATTTTCCGGATGACATAGCGGATTACAAATCTATTATCAAGACGGCGGAGAAATATATTTCCAAGACCATTTATCAGACGTTTACCAAAGCTACTGTGGCCAAGCATCTGAAGGTGGATTTCGAGAATTTGCAGGTGAAAGATATTTTTGTGGAAAATCCGGGTAATGTAGATTAGATTGCGGAAATATTTGATAAATGATATAATGCCATAAATTTAGATGAAAACGGGAGGGTGCAAAATGGCTGCTTTTATTATTATATTGGTTATTGTTATTGCCTTGGCGGCATTTGTTATCACTACATATAATACGTTGGTACGTTCAAGGAACAGGGTAAAAAATTCCTTTGCCCAGGTAGATACCCAGATTCAGAGAAGATTTGATCTGCTTCCCAATCTGGTGGAGGCTGTGAAGGAGATTGCAGACCACGAGCAGGCTTTGTTAGACAATGTTTTGGCAAGCAGAGAAAGCTATATGAATACCAATGTTGCCAAAGAAAAGCTTGCCATGAATAATCAACTGGATGCAGCACTTAAATCATTATTTGTCGTTTCCGAACAGTATCCTGAAATAAAGGGAAATGCCGGTTTTCTAAAACTGCAGGAAGAACTCTCCGAGATGGAGGACAAGGTTACATTTGCGAGACAGTTTTATAACGACGCCGTTACGATTTACAATAATAAATTGCAGATGTTCCCGGCGAATCTGATTGCCGGTATGTTTGGATTCCGGGAGGAAGATTTATTCAGTGTAGTAGATGAAGTGAGAGAAGTGCCGGAATTGTTTGATGATAATGAACTTACCTACGAAGAGAAGAAAAGGTATCCACAGAAATGCCCTCATTGTATGGGTGCAACAGATGGTACAAGAATTTGTCCTTATTGCGGTTCCAGAGTAGTGTAGAATAAAGCCCTCTGTCGAGTTGACAGAGGGCTTTTCTTGTGCTTTAAATGATGGGTTTAGTGGCCGCCACCGCCGCCACCGCCGCCTCGGCCGCCGCCACCGTATCCGAAGCCGCCACCGCTACTGCTGCGATGGATGGAAGAGCTTCTGTGAACAGAAGATCTGAAGGAACGGCTGGAATGATGAATTCGTCCGGAGTTACAATAGCCATTGCTAAGGATAGGGCTGTAAACGGATTCGGGACATCTGATGCCGATAGCATCGATTACCTTTTGAGGAAGTCCGAAGGCCGTAGCATAAATCAAATATTTTTCCCAAATAGGCAGTTCCACAAAGGTACGCTCATTCATAAGGGTATCGCTGTTTAAGAAGTTGTACAAGCCTCTCCACTTTGCATACTCATCTTCTCCGTACTGTGTCAGAAGTACATATTTGGGAGCCTGCTTTTTCAGGTAAATGGCACTGACAATACAGCAAATACCGATAATCGTGTAGCCGCCGAACGCCAAATCCAATCGGGTCTGATAGGATGTGATATTTACCAAAATGATAAATATCAGGCCCACTATCCAGAGTGTTTTGGATGCAGAAAGAATTTCGTCTTTGGGCTGGGTATAATATGCCTTTTGGAAATATCCTTCCTTTACACCGATATTTACAGTAGAGTTTTCCATGTTTCTTACAAAAGAGTCGGTGTTTTCATAGTCTGTGAATACTCTGGCCTGGAAGCTGCTCATGAAAATACTGTCACCTGTTGCGTGGCGGACAATCAAATCAAAGTAGTATTGTTCGCACAGAGTAAGGGGCTCATAAATCTTTTCAGGAGTCTCAGGAGTTTCAGGAGTCTCAGTGGGCTCAGGGGTCACAGGAGTCTGTGGTGTGCCTATGGTAACAGGCTCAGCAACAGGCCTGATGATCGGCTCTTCTGCGGCCAGTTTTGCTAAAAGTGAATCATAAGGGTTAATATCCACTTGTACAGGAGGCTTCACAGTGGGTTTTCTGATAATAATCTGTACATCATCTGTAGATGTTTCACGAAGCTCAATATATTCCTTGCGCACCAGACTAAGCAGGATTGCGGAGTATACGCCGGAATCATCCTCAGGTGCTTTTTGCTTGGAGAATACCAGGTCGGCCGCAAAGTTCGGGTCTAAATCACTGGGAATATCTCTGTAATATTCCATATCCATGGTAGGTTCAAAGAAGAGATGCTTCTTTTTCATTCGTTTGCCTACCGAGAGATTATACAGTAATATCAGAACGCTGATTCCAAGTGAAATCAGAAAAACAACAATCTTGGCAACGGTATATGTGGTCGGTTTACTTGCATAATCTTCCTGCTCTTCGTAGATTTCCCACAATACGTCATCGTCAGAATACAGATTATCCGGTGCATATTCTGTAAAGATATGTTTGTCTTCATTGTAGGAAAACA
The DNA here is from genome assembly GCA_045542555.1 of Acetatifactor sp. GTDB lineage: Bacteria > Bacillota > Clostridia > Lachnospirales > Lachnospiraceae > Acetatifactor. Next base: position 81,163 of record JAZQLH010000023.1, read on the forward strand.
GGTCGAACTCAATGTATTCATTATAGGGTCTGAATTTTAAATCATCTTCATCAAGCTCGAAGGAGAAGGTGTAAAATCCGGGATACTTGGTGGCAGACTCCTCAAAGGGGAAGTCATTGCTGTTGGTTCCGTATGTATATGCCTCATAGTTGCCGGGTGCAGGCATATCCTTATCGGGGAACAAAATCTCTGCCTTGAAGGATTCCAGATGATTAACCGTATCTTCCGAATAAAGTGACAGGTAAAGCTCCGAGCAGTCATTGTAGCGCATGGAGGCATTACGCATCTCATACACAATTTCAAAAACCACTTCTTCGCGGTACAGACCATCTACATAGAAGAATACACATTCATATTGTCTTGCTGATTCATTGTAGGGACCATCACTGTGATACCACTTCCCGGGACCATATTTTTTGTTGGAGCTGACATAATCCTCATCCTCCCAATAAAGCTTGGGACTTTCATCATATATAATTTCTCTGCCGTCAGGAAGGATTTGCTTTACGGAATGTACCTTGTAGTCAACCTTTATACCCTCGTCGTAATCCTCAGGAAGGTCTCTCCAAAGCTCCCAGAACAGGTTGTTGCGGGAGGCTGCATGAATGTCGTAGGTCAGACGCTCCCTGACAAGAACTTTGCCGCCATTATCCGGCTCATCCAAAACGATAGCCTGATACTCCACATCCGTTATCCGGGCGTAATCGAAAGGATTGATTTGCATGTCCTCGAATACGTAGGAGTATTCTGCCAGAATCGGACCAAAAATGCACAATAACAAAAAGCCCCAAATAATAATGGTAGGCATTATGTTTCGTAAATTTTTCATTAGCACCCCTCTTTCTTCGTTAAGTATTAATATCAGTATATTAAAAAATAATTTAGGTGTAAAGAAAATGTTTTAATGATATAATCAGATTACTCATCAATTTAATATGAGGAAAAAGAATGATGAAGGAGTAATTACGAAATGAAAAAATTTAGAATGACTATGCTGTTTGCAGTAGCAATTATGCAGTTGACTGCCTGCAACATAAATGTAAATGATTTTATAAACAAACAAAACGATACGGAGCAGGTAGTAGAATCTGTAGTTTGTACAGTGGATACAGTGTCTTTTTCTGTGCCGGGAGACTGGACGCCCCTTGAAAAAGAAAGCAGTTATGCTTCGGCAGATAGAAAAGCGGCGTACCAGTTGCAGGGTATTTCAATGTTGGGCAATTATTCTCCGCAGGAATTTTATGTGGAATTAGTTGATTATTATGGAAGTTCAAATGAAGTGATTTATAACGATGCCAAGCCGGAGCAGATTATACTTGATGATGGAGCAGATGCTTTGGTAGGGCGTATTGAGTTGAAGGATGAAAGTGTATGTTTTTCCATCGATGTTTTGATTGTACCTCAGAAAAATACAGTCGTGACATATGCTGTTCAGTATGTGGAAGGGAATACGCCTAGTGTGGATATTCGTGAAATTACAAAAACTACAGAGGTTCTAATTGGCAAAGATGATATGATTACAGGTAAAACCTTTGTAAATGAAGCAGAGTCTATGATTTGTCTTAACGAGGATGGAAACTTTATTTATTATCAGCATAAGGATAATTTGGAGGATTCTTATGTGAGTGGCCCATATGAGGTTTACCGTGGACAGGAAGCAGTTGATAAGGTGGCAACCATGACAGAGTATGGACTGACTAAGGAGGAGTTGACGGAGATTCTATCTAATGATATGAATGGTTATACACCCGGTGGAAGTAATCCTATGGATTTGCTGGGAGGTACGGATAAAGAGGTATACCATGTATGTCCGGATACATTCTATGCATTGATTTTGCACAAAAAGCAGCTTCTGGATGGAGGGGTAACTACAGAGATGGATGCAACGGTTCTCTATATAGGTTATTATATTCCGGAGTTAGAATTATTGGATTTTACCAATGCCAACACTGCAAGTCATATCCAATTTATGTTGGTTGAAGAGTAAGTAAACAAAAATTGGGGGGATACAAATGATAACAAAACTAAAATCACTTAACTATGCACAATTATTTATCTGTTTTATGTTGTACGCCATGATAGGCTGGATGTATGAAATATTTCTGGAGGTTGTAATATATCAGTGGGGCTATTCAGACCGAGGTGTGCTGTTCGGACCCTACTGTCCTATCTACGGGGTGGGCGCTACCATATTTGTGCTGGCATTTTATGATTACAAGAAGAAAACAGGAGTAAACCTGTTTTTAAAAATTCTTCTTTTATTTTTGGGTTGTATGACAATAGCAACAATGATTGAGTTGATTACAACTTACATTCTGGAGTTTCTGACGGGTTCATGGCCTTGGCAGACTTATTTGGATTATGCGATTAACTTTCAGGGTAGAATCGCATTGTCACCGTCTGTCAGATTTGGTTTGGGCGGAATCTTCTTTTTATACATATTACAGCCCTTGTTTGACAAAATGCTGGGGAAGCTTAAAAAGAAAACGGTAAACATTATAAGTGCAATGCTTTTAGTAATTTTTGTAGTGGATTTTATGGTAACGATAATCTGTTAGAACATGGGGTTATATACTATGCAAAGAAGAATAGTGAAAACAGACATGCTTAACCGCTATCTCATAAAGTTCATCATACGACTGGCTATTTTTCTGGCAGTTTTCATTCTATATATATGGGATAAAAACAGGTTGATAGAGCTTTTTGCTCGCAAAATCCTGTTTCAAATCGGGCCTTTGGGAATTACGCCTCTACATATCCTATGGACGATTTTTATGGTCATGATGATAACCCATATTTTCCCGCACAAGCAGCTTTCCATGGCACTTCTTAAGCGGAAGGAAGAAAACTATGTGGAGGTAAAAGGTTATTCAAGGCTTGAACTGCTTGAATATGCCCAGGACCAGAACGTAAAAGCGTGGAAGGTAATGCTGGTGTGGCTGTCATTTAACGCAGTGTGGGGTATGCTGTATTTGTTTGAGGTCATTGACGTTGCGGACCTTTGGATGCTGACGGTTTTCTATTTTTTGTGTGACTATATTTGCATTCTGTTCTTTTGTCCCTTCCAGACGGTTATTATGAAGAACAAGTGTTGTGTGAATTGCAGAATATATGACTGGGGACATTTTATGATGTTTACCCCCATGCTGTTTATCAAGAATTTTTTCAGCTGGAGTCTGTTTTTTACGGCGTTAATTGTACTGATTCGTTGGGAAATCGTATATATTAAAAATCCTCATATGTTTTGGAGCGGTTCCAATCAGACTCTACAGTGCAAACATTGCAAGGATAAAACCTGTCAGATAAAGAATTTTATAAAAACGGGAAAATAACATCGGAGGAAAGCGCATGATTAAACCAATTTGTAGGGATGTATTGCTTTTAGGACAAAAATCAGAGCCTGCAACCAAAGAGGATATGCAGGTGGTAAGAGACCTTTTGGATACATTGAAGGCCAATGAAACCCGCTGTGTGGGAATGGCGGCTAATATGATTGGTGTGAAAAAAAGGATTATTGCAGTAAATGCAGGGTTTATGAATGTGGCGATGATTAATCCGGTAATTGTAAAAAAAGCCGGAGCCTATAAGACAGAAGAAGGGTGTCTTTCTCTTACAGGTGTTCGCAAAACCACAAGATATGAAAATATTGAAGTGGAATATTTAGACATGAATTGGGTAAAGCAGCGTCAAAAATATTCCGGATGGATTGCTCAAATCATTCAACATGAGTGTGATCATCTGGAAGGGATAATAGTTTAGAAAATTTTAATAATTTCAAGGATTTGCTTGTCAAACCATGTCGAATTATGTATAATGAAGCGATGCAACGTATTTGTTGAGGGAAAGGAGAAACAAATGAAAAAGAAACTTTGTATATTGGCAATGACCATTTTCATGCTTACATGTGCAGCATGTGGCGGTAATCTGGAGACCACTGTCAATCTGAATTCAGATTTGAGCGGTACTCGAGAGATGAAGTATACAATCCCTAAGGAAGACTATAACGAGTATGTAACAGGTGATATTACAGCTGTAGATGCAACAATCGCAGCAAATGTTCCTGAACCTTTGACTTATGTCATGACTGAGGATGAGAGCAACTATATCGCAACCTTTACCATGGAATTTGAGTCACCTGAGGATGCGGCTGCTAAGATTAGCCAGATTGTAAATGACGGAACAGAGTATACTGTAGAGGCTACGGTTAGTGATTCCGTATTTTGTAACGGATTTTCTTACAAAGAAGATGTAGGAACAGAGAGCCTTATGAGTTGGTTTGAGGCACTGATGGTAAATTCCGGCTATGTGGATTCCGGTAATTCCTCTTATATTATTGAGAATTCTTCCTCTAAGGTAGTTTTAGAGGACATAATCAAAGAGAGCGGATATTATAAAATTGATGTTTCTTCAATGGAGTATATTACCATTGAGGAAATAAGAATGTTTACCGAGGCTAATCCTGATGGTACATATAACAGAACGATTGAGCTGGATATTACCGATGCAAATCTTTCCATAAATTCCGAAAAGATTGAGGCATTCATGGAAGAGAGCGTACCTGAAGGTGCTACCGGAGAGTGGACCAATGAGTTGGGTCTTAATACCCATACTGTTACTATTGAGAATGTATCTGCCGGGGGTATGCAGGCTGCTATGAATACATATGCTCACAGTGAGGAATGTGTATTTACCGAAGGTGAACTTCCTGAGGGTGAAGAGCAGGTGCTTTTCTCTGAGAATTTAGGCTTTGTTGAGCATCTGGATATGTCTCAGTACGGATGTAATTCTGACGGAACCGTTGAAGTGCTTTATTATGTTCGTAACGATAAGGCAGACGGAACTTTGAATTATTCCTGGAGTGATGTTGACGGAGAGCCCGTTTACGAGCAGTATTATGGTTACTATGATGAGAATTATCCTGAGTATAGTCAGTATGATTTTTATCGTGTGAATAAAATTGATGTAAAATATGAAGCTCCTTATTACTATTATTTCGAGGGTGGTTCTTGGGATACTACCGTAAAGAGTGCGGATGAAATTACCCGTGCAATTACACTGGTGTTTGATGATGATATTTCAGAAGAGCATGTAGCAAATTTGGCGAGTGAAATCAGCGCTATGGGTACTACTGCTGAAGGTAAGTCAAATATTGCAGCTGAGGCTGTAGATGTGGATGGTTCTACCGGTATCCGTGTTACATTGTCCGGTAATGCATCCGAGGTTGAGGCGGCTATGGATACCTTGACCAATCAGGATAATGCATCCGTTTCTTATAGCGAAGAGAATGTAATGCTCGGATTAAAGAAGTCTTGTTCCTTTAAGGAAGATGTAAACTTTGAGGGACTTATCTATATGGAAGAGGGCGTAGCAAACTGGGAAATCGAGTTTGATTATAGCCTGGTTATGCCCGGATCTGTTCTTGAAGATGAACTTCGTGGAGAGCTGGAGTATGATGAGGATTCCGAAAAGGTAACCTGTACAGTTCTTACTTCTGAAGATGCATCTTTGGGCGCAGTAAGCGAGAAGTTCAATATTATTGCAGTTGTAATTGTTATCGTTCTGGTATTGGTTGTAGTTGCACTCTTTGTAGTTATTCTTCTTGTAGTTATTGGCTCTTCTAAGAAGAATAAGAAGCAGCAGGCACCCGTAATGCAGCAGGCACCTGTAATGCAGCAGGCACCCGTAATGCAGCAGACTGCACCTATTATGCAGCCTACTCCCGTAATTACACAGCCTGCACCTGTAGCAGAGGCTCCTGCAACAGAGGAAGCACCTATAGTAGAAGAGGCTCCCGCAGTAGAGGAAGCACCTGTAGTAGAAGAGGCTCCCGCAGTAGAGGAAGCACCTGTAGTAGAGGAAGCTCCTGCAACTGAGGAAACTCCTGCAGAGTAATAAAATATAAAGTAGGCCGGTCGGAGAAATCTGACCGGTCTTTTTAAATACTTTGCGTATAGAAATCTCCCTTTGTTATATTGATGGAGGGAGATTAATTGCAGATGGAGCTAGTCCGATAAATTGGAATTTGCGCGAGCAATGAGCCATGCTGTCCAGTGGCTAAATACTGCTCGTCGGGTGCTTGCACACGTAAGAGCATATTTAGACAGTGGACAATACGGCGAACGCCGTGACAGTGAGCAGGCTTGCCTGCGAACC
>JAZQLH010000024.1:0-65286 GCA_045542555.1 Acetatifactor sp.
GATAAACGGCATAAACGGATGCATAAGCTTAAGGATTCCTGTAAGAACATAACAAAGTGTACGCTGTGCATCGAATTTGGAAGCACTGTTATCTCCGTAAAGACGAGGTTTTACAAGCTCAATATACCAGTCACAGAACTCGTCCCAGATAAAGTCATAAACCTTCTGAACTGCAATTCCCAGCTCGAAGTTCTCCATGTTGTCAGTAACATCCTTTACCAAAGTATTCAACTTGGAAAGAATCCACTTATCTACAGGCTCAAGTTCACCCGCAGCAGGCACGGTAACTTCCTTACCTTCCATATTCATCATAATAAAGCGGGATGCATTCCATACTTTATTGGCAAAGTTTCTGGAATTCTCCACTCTCTCATAATAGAAACGCATATCGTTACCGGGTGCATTACCGGTAATCAAAGTCAGTCTCAGTGCGTCCGCACCATACTGGCTGATAATTTCAAGAGGGTCAATACCATTGCCCAGAGACTTGGACATCTTGCGGCCCTGACTGTCGCGAACCAATCCATGGAACAATACAGTCTTGAAGGGCTTCTCTCCCATCTGCTCAAAACCGGAGAAAATCATTCGGATAACCCAGAAGAAAATAATGTCATAACCGGTTACCAGTACATCCGTGGGATAAAAATACTTCAAATCCTCTGTCATTTCAGGCCAGCCCAGAGTCTCAAAAGGCCACAGTGCGGAGGAAAACCAGGTATCCAGTGTATCGGGGTCCTGAGTGAAATGCTCGCATCCACACTTGGGACATACGCCGGGTGCTTCCTTGGCAACTACCACCTCACCACACTTATCACAATAGTAAGCAGGAATTCTATGTCCCCACCAAAGCTGACGGCTGATACACCAGTCACGGATGTTGTCAGTCCAGTTGTAGTAGGTCTTCTCCATACGCTCGGGAATCAGTTGAATATCACCGGATTTTACAGCCTCCACTGCAGGCTTAATCAGCTCATCCATCTTGACAAACCACTGCTCCTTCACAAGGGGCTCGATGGTGGTCTTACAACGGTCATGGGTACCTACATTGTGAGTATGGTCTTCAATCTTAACCAGAAGGCCCATTGCGTCAAGCTCCTCCACGATGGCTTTTCTTGCCTCGTAGCGATCCATACCTGCAAACTTGCCGCCCTTTTCGTTGATGGTGGCATCATCATTCATTACATTAATGATGGGCAGATTGTGACGCTTACCTACCTCGAAGTCATTAGGGTCATGACCGGGGGTAATCTTAACAACACCGGTACCGAACTCTCTGTCAACATAGGTATCGGTAACGATGGGAATCTCTCTGTTCATGATGGGCAGTAGCACTTTTCTGCCAATCAGATGCTGATAACGCTCATCCTCGGGATGAATTGCCACAGCGGTATCGCCCAGCATGGTCTCAGGACGTGTGGTTGCAAAGGTCAAAAACTCGGTAGTGCTGGCAGTACCGTCCTCGTTAAGAAGAGGATACTGAATGTGCCAGAAATGACCTGCCTGCTCCTGATACTCTACCTCTGCATCAGAGATGGAGGTGTTACATACAGGACACCAGTTGATGATGCGGGCACCCTTGTAAATGTAGCCCTTCTCATGCATCTTTACAAAAACTTCGGTAACGGCCTTATTACAGCCCTCGTCCATGGTGAAACGCTCTCTGTCCCAATCACAGGAAGAACCAAGCTTCTTAAGCTGGGAAATAATACGTCCGCCGTACTCCTTCTTCCACTCCCATGCGCGTTCTAAGAATTTCTCACGGCCAAGGTCACGTTTATCGATACCTTCCTCTTTCAGTTTCTCGATAATCTTAACCTCAGTAGCGATGGACGCATGGTCTGTGCCGGGCTGCCACAGCGCATTGTAACCCTGCATACGCTTGAAACGAATGAGAATATCCTGCATGGTATTATCCAATGCATGTCCCATATGGAGCTGTCCGGTGATGTTTGGCGGGGGAATTACGATAGTAAACGGTTTCTTGGAGTAATCAACCTCCGCATGAAAATATTTGTTGTCCAACCACTTTTGATAAAGTCGGTCTTCCAGACCCTGAGGGTCATAAGTCTTTGCAAGTTCTTTGCTCATTTGGAATCTCCTTTCGAAATTGGTAGGTTCGCAGTATGCCTGCGTTCCATAAATGTAAAAGAGCCCTCTGCGGACTCTCGTCTGCAAAGGGCGTCAATCTTTCGATATCTACGCGGTACCACCTTTGTTCACAGGCTTACGCCTGCCTCTGTGCGTCTTCGTATAAAGCGCTGTCCGGTAACGGGGACAACTCGGGGACACCTACCGGGAGATTTCTCCTTTGGGCGTTCCGGCTCAGAAGCTACCTTCTGCATCCTTTCCTTCAAGCGGCCTCCCAGCGCAGAATCTCTGCAGCCACTCTCTCTGGCAAGGGGTAATGCATACTCCTCTTCGTCACAGCCTTTTTATTTTGATAAAAATACTATAAGCTGAATATATGGATTTTGTCAAGAGATTATCTTATCTCTTATATTAATCATTCCATTAATCACCAATGTCCTCCTTAGAAATCTGCAAGATAGACAACGCTTCCGCTTCAGAAGTCCCTTTACTTATCAGATTATTATAAATCATTTTCAATGCCTCAATTCGGCCTTCTTTCCGGCCTTCTTCCAGACCTTCTTTCAGACCTTCTTCCCGACATTCCTCCCTCAACATCTTCTCATACTCTTGTTGATCAAATTCATATAAACTCACCGCTATCACCTCTGCCCTTTGTCCACGCAAAAAATCTGCAAGAATTCCTTCTTTGATGCACTCGTCTACCACCTCGTTCACCGATTTCTTCCTATCGCAGAACCCATATCTTTGACGGATTTTTTCAACAAACAACATATATTCCTTTAGCAGTCTGCACCCTTCAAGTAGTTCTTCATTCATTCCGGGATTAATGTTATACGCTGTCACTCGAAGCTCTAATTCCGGATTTTTTTCATTTTTCTCAAACAAATCAGATAACCGATACTCCACCCGCTCCGGCATAGCTGCGCTACCATTGTAAAAAACAACAAAACGGGGTGCTGGAATTTTCACCGCTTTGCTGCTATATAATTTTGCTTCCGGAATCATCTTTTGTAGTTGTCTTGCCACATAGAACAAATCCCGTAACGGCATATTCGGATTTATGGTAGACTGGTGTTCATAAAGATTTAATTCAAATGCAAACACAAAAGAAACATCATTTTTCATGCTTAAATATACTGCATTTTCTAGAGTAGTAATCTCCAAATCCTCCGCATTGTCAAAATTTGTTCCGTTCACTGCATTATACAAGCTTAAAAGAGCCATTTTCTCTCGAAACAAAAGCCTGAAAACCGTGTCTTTGTACTTTGATTGCACAAGAGGTAAATCCGACTCGTTCCATGTGTTTGAAAGATTCGTATGGTAGTCCGACGCCTCCATACACACATGTTGTACATAAGTACACTGTACCCGCAAATATTCCATACGCACGTCCTCCTTGTTACACAGAAATCTCCTTATTCCTGCTTATTGTTGTTAATGTGAAATAAAGCATGAATTTTCAAGAATAATTTAGAATAGAAAGATGCACATTGTGCTTTGAACTTGAAAAGACTCTAGCGATTGTTATGCTTTTCTTGATTATAACACTAAAACACAAAAGAGGCAAGACTATCATCTTGCCTCCGTTCGTATATATAACTTTTTAGTCCTTCTGCCTCATATCATAATTCACATCTTCATAAATAAGCAGTAGCATAATATCCGCCAAATCCGGGTCGAATTGCCGGCCCTTGCCCTTAATAATCTCTTCCCGGATTACATCCTGTGGCATTGCGCTTCGGTAACTTCTGTTGGAAGCCATGGCATCATAGGCATCTGCAATTGCTATGATTCTGGCATACTCCGGAATCTCTTCTCCCTTGATACCGTCGGGATAGCCACTACCATCATATCTTTCATGATGCCATCTGGCACCATACTCAATATTTTCAATCTCCGTCATATTCTTGAGAATATCATAGCCTATGGACGGATGGCTTTTGATAACTGCAAACTCCTCATCTGTAAGCTTGCCGGGCTTGTTGATAATCTCGTCTTTGATACCGATTTTACCGATATCGTGTAGAAGTCCCATAAAATAAATAGCAGTCTGATAATCCTCGTCCTTGCCTGCCTTAGCAGCAATCATACGGGAGTACTCTGCCACACGGGTTGAATGCCCCTTGGTGTAGGCATCCTTGGCATCGATGGTCTGTGCCAGAGTCATCATTGCCTGATAGGTCAGCTTCTCTATCTTTAGCGTATTTTTTCTCACTTCTCTGCGCAGGGCATATTTTTCCTGCTGAATATGGCCAACCTCGCTGATGGAAGCAATAATAGAGGTACAAATAACCACAATAACGCCTATACACATAAATCCGCCATTTATCACGCCATCCCGACTAAAGTATAAGGCAGTCTGAAGAGCCGACATTACTGCCAGTCCCAGTAACCCCATTGCAATTAATCCATACTCCTTTAAATAGCCGGTTCGATAATCCCGCACAAGAGTGACCACCGCACCTGCAATCAATACGATACACAAGGAAAGATTAATATATTGTACATCTGAGTCTCCCAGAAAACTGGTAAAAATCGCAACCACACTGAAAAGCCAATTTATGAAAGCGATTATGGCTAAGGCCATATAAAACCGATTGTACCTAAATTTCTGCACACCGTTTACGTAAATACTGAAGGGAAAAACCATCAGCAAAAGCATCATGTGTGCCGTTGTCCCTGCCAGTGAAATGTTTTCAAAATATAGCTGACGAAGGGGCGACTGACACACCAGCCACCCGGCAATAAGCATCACTGCCCAACCAAGATAATCCAGATAAAACTGCTTCTTGGACAATAAATACAAAACAATGTTTACCACAATACAGAGCAATGAAAATACAATCATAATGACAGCACAGAATAAAAGAGCTACATTGTCACCAATAATCTTATTCCAAATGCCGAACATTGTGCCATAATATACAGGATTAACAACTCCTGCATACGCAGAATCACTGCTAAAGGTAACTGTCACGGTTTTGCCGGAATCACTCTCTGACAACGGCACCATCAGATAAATACTCACACTGGTCTTACCAAACCACCGAGTATGCTCCGTGGAATAGTTCACACGCTCTTCACCGTCTATGGTCACAGCCATATCCTGTTTGGAGGTAATAAAACACAACACTCCATCCTCTGAAACATCTGCCGGAAGGGTATTGGTGATGACTATCTGTTCGCCTCTCTCAGCCTCACATTTTCCAGGCATTTCAACAGGAACACGACTGCCGTCCTCCCGTATCTGATACCAACCTATAGTAAACTCATCACACTGCCTGTCTTCCATTCTCTCATTGGGCATCTTAAACCAGCCCACAAGGAAAAACCCAATGGTAAACAGTAAAAGTACATGAAACAAATGCCTTATTATATATTCTGTAGAATTATTTTTTCGCAATTTATCCTCCGTAAGCCTTCGGAAATCAAGCTTAAATCAAATCCTTAATCTCCGCAAACGCAGCCTCATCGCCCACAACAGTTACATCTGCATGAAGCTGTAAAATAGAAGCAGGCACTTGGGGGGTCACTTCTCCCAGAAAAGCCTTCTTCACAATGGCAGCCTTGTCAGCACCGCTTACAACCACCAGAATCTTCTTGGCATTCATAATGGTCTGAATACCCATGGTGTACGCCTGGGTGGGAACCTCTTCCTTGGATGCAAAAAATCTTGCATTGGCCTGAATGGTAGACTCTGTCAAATCAACACAGTGAGTCAGCTTAGGGAACACCTCGTCAGGCTCGTTGAAACCGATATGGCCATTGTGACCAAGACCCAAAAGCTGCAAATCCACACCGCCGGTAGCTGCAATAATCTCTTCGTACTTGCTGCATGCCTCATCGGCATCTGCAATGGTACCGTCGGGCACATATGTATTGTTCACATCAATATTTACCTTGCTGAACAGGTTCTCATTCATAAAATAATAGTAACTCTGATCATTCTCGTGGGGCAGACCTCTATATTCGTCAAGATTTACGCTGGTAATTGCAGAAAAATCCAAATCGCCCTGTGCGCAGCGCTCTGCCAGACACTTATAAGTGCCGATGGGAGTGGAACCGGTAGCCAGCCCCAACACGGAATTGGGCTTCATTACCATCTGTGCACTGATGACATTAGCCGCCTTTCTGCTCATGTCGTCATAATCTTTAGTCATTACAAATTTAATCATCTGCGTATCCTCCTTTGGGATTTGCTAAATTATTTTTACTAGCATATTATACAAAACTATATTTTCAAATACAATATTTTTTTCAAAGCTTATAGAATTCCTCTGCTCTGTTGATTGGTTAACTGTGAATTGTTTTAGCCGGAATCGGCTGATATTTTGACGGCATGCGTATTACACATACCCTAGAATTCATACTTAGACTATATATTTTGTATAAATTGTTCGATGGATTCTGATTTAACGGCAAGCTTTGTCCAAGCACGCAGTCTGCGGCAATTCTCCTCGTCTGACATAACCGCACCGAACATAAAATTGTCCTTCAGGGTAAGTTCATTTAACGTTCTTTTTACCATACTTCCTCCGTTCCGCAGAGGAATTCTATGAGGAAATTGCAACACAATGTGGTAATGAAATCAATGGGAATTTTGCGTCCATTTTGGAAAGGATTTAATAGCCGCCTTCTGAACGTCATACTCACCCATATCGTACAGCGCACTTCCTTGGCCACAGCATAACCACCGCCACAACGGTACATACCCCGCCCACAATTGCCAGAATCAGACTTGTGCCCACTGTGACTTCTTCTACGAAACACCCAAGACAGGTACCGAAGAGATTGAATGCAAAGTGCATAAACATGGGAGCTAAAATAGAATCCGTCTTCCACGCCGCAAGCCCCAGCACCAGACCTACCAAAGTGGTATAGCATATCCACAATATCTGTCCATGCATCAATCCAAAGATAACGGAACTCAACACCAGTGCAAGCCACATGGGCATGGCTTTCTTTAATCTGCCGAACACCAAGCCTCTGAAGAGGATTTCCTCCACCAACGGAGCCATAATTGCGTTAGATAAAAGAAGCATAATAAAAGGTCCTTCCATCAGTCCTGCCGAGGATTCTGCATACTCTGCCAGCACATCCTCGGGAATGGGCAGAAGCTGCATACCAAAATTCACAAAAAGACACAATCCCACGGAACCAATCAATACTCCGGGCCAATATTTTAATGCAAAAGGCCGGATATTGGTCTCTGCACGGAATTTTTTCTTGCGAACGGTAAAGAACACCCACAGGAATAAAATGGTAAGGATACCCGATATAACAATCAAAAGCCCCATGTTATTATAAATACTGTCCATTACCATTTGATCTACTGCATCCACATCCAAGGCAGCCAACGCCTTATCCTCTGCCTCCAACTTCATCAAAAGTATGAATAAATAGATAATACTACCCAGAAAAGTTGCCGCAAGGCTCACAACCATCTGCATACCAAAATAAAGCGCCACATAACAGATACTTTTACCAATTTGCTTTAATGCATTTAACATACTATTTTTCAACCTTTCCATAACGAATGACACAAATGCCTATCCACACAATGGCAAGCATTGTAATCAATTCGGCAATTCTCCAATAGAAGGGACTTACAAATTGAATCTCCACATCCCCTTCAAATCCTGCAGGCAATATCACTCGTACCTGATAATTGTCTCCCTTGGTAATCACAAGTTTTTCACCTGTATCAGTAGTAGCCTGATAGCCCTTGTAGCAAAGCAGCGGGAAATCGATATAGCTTTCCCTGTCATATTCATTGATACAGCTTACCTTTGCTTGAAGAGGGCCTTTGAAGGTGTGTGAAATCTTGACATTCTCCTCCGTAGCCGGACCGGTAAAGGTTAACAGGGAATAATCCGTGCCTTCCACAAGATACTCTGCTCCTGAGATGTAGCCGCAACCCATGCTTTCCTCATTGTGGAGGGTGAGACTTTCCTGTTCTTGAAACCCATTATACAGCAGGTAAACCGAGCCTGTCAGAATGCTTATTACAGTCAGACAAATCGCTACCGGGTATCCCCCTTTTCGTCCTCTGAAATAATATACGCAGAAGCCAAATACCATGCACAAAAAAACTGTACTCCATCCTAAAAAGCGATTAGGGAACTGAAGACTGCTTACCAGTGACGCCATGAGGGCACTGCTATTTTGTATCTGATCCCAAGGAAAAATACGAAGCGTCATTGCAAGTAAAACGCACGCTAAAATTGCCGACAGCTTAGCGGTCTGTCTCAGTGCAGGTTCCATCATCGCCTTCGACTCTTTTCCTGCAAAACTATTTTCTTTACGCAATCTGCCACATAGCCAAAGCAAGAAAAATACAACCAATGCCAAGATGAACAACAAACCGACTGCGGCGGGCTCCACCTCCGTAAACCCAGCCTCTATCAAGCGTTCTCTTATGGTATCACTCCACGAATGCACCAAAAGCTGCACGGGATATAAGCCTCTCTCCTGTATGGTTCTGCCCGACACATGGCGGATATGCATATCCTGTGTCAGATAATAATCTGCAAATGGCACCAGATACCAAAGACTTAATCCCAAGGCGCCCATTGCACCTTTTACCAAGGCCATGAAAACAGGACGTTTTAACACCCTGCGAATGCAAACAATACAGACAACCAAAGTGACAAAAGCCGTTATCTCACAGGTCAGCACATGGCACTGCACCACTCCGGCATAGCCAAATGCCACCGGTAACCATGCCGTTTTATATGCCTTATCCTCTGTATCTTCTGTGAAAATACGATACATTCCATAGAAAATCAATGGCAGAAATGTAACTGCACTGCCCTCTCCCAAAGCTCCCACCATCATCAGTTTATAAAGACGGATAAAGGACAGTGTATACAAGGCACTGCACATCAGTCCGATGCGATTGTCTTTGAATACTTTACCAAAGGAATACCAGGCAATCCATGCCGTTGCAAAATTTAGTACGATACAGAACAGATTGTAAGCAATTGTAACTGTAAATCCGGCCATTCGAAGTAGTGCCGGGAAATAAAGGAACGTATTGCAGTAAAATACAGGGTCTGCGTATCCATAGCCATACAGCCAGTTTGGCGCAATACGAACCGGGAATTGACCGCTTGACAAACCATCCTTGACCGCCTCGATGCGCTGTAAATGATAAGTCAAATCAGCCCCGCCAAACATGGAATTACGAATCTGGGGCAAAGATGCCAGAAGGGTGATTGCCATCAGCCAGAATGCCACCCATTTGATTTCGGTTTTTACCTTGTATTGTCTGTTATAGGACACATAAATTATGGATATCAGGCCTGCCATGGAAAGCCCGAAAACAACCACCCCGATCATACTCCACAGCTTTCCTGTGTTCACTATCATCAAATCCCCGGTAGAAAGCGTACCCTGACCACTGTAGGATGCCATGACTATGGCATTGTCCGCAGGAGCAAATACCCATAAATCATAGCTTGTGGCAGAAAGTCCTTTGTAAAGATGTTCTCCATTGGTCATGAAAAGTCTGGGATGGGCGGTATCCTCTCTGACACTGCAAATCCCAGAGTAATCCCGGTCTGTGTTGTAGAGTAGTACAATCTGATACACCCCCGGCTTAAGTGCGATATTTTCGTAGAGAATCGTGCCTTCCGTTGCCACTCCGGGCTCAAAAGCATATTCTCCCAAATAGCTTATTTTTTCGCGATCCAATCTTCTCATGACAAAACACCCCACCAGCAAAAGCAGGGTAAGTGCCATATATATGTATATGAATTTCTTTTTCCATATCTGCAAGGATTTTAATCTATCTATAAACATCTTTTTTCTCCTTAAAAACAGTTAGAATTATTGTAGCATATGGAAAAATGGGTGTAAAGTGGCGGTGTAAATTGTAGGTGTGTAGCTCATCTTAGGTCTCCCGGTTCAAACTGGCATGGTCAAAAAAACTTATTTTGGCTCTTTTTGCCAATCCACTTTTGCTATACACTATGTCTATCGTTTTGTTAAAGGAGGCTGATGAATCATGTCACACAATCATCAGAAAAAAATAGCGGTAATCAATGATTTCTGCGGTTTTGGCCGTTGCTCTATCGCCACTGCACTGCCAATTATTTCCGCAATGAAAATCCAGTGCTGTCCCTTGCCCACTTCCATATTTTCCAACCATACAGGGTACGACAGCTTTTATTACACCGATTTTACAGGGCATATGAATGCTTACATAGAGGAATGGAAGAAGCTTAACCTGCGGTTTAGCGGCATTCTGACAGGATTTCTGGGTTCTCCTGAACAGATTGCCATTGTAAAAAATTTTTTTGAACATTTTAAAGATAAAGATACCATTACTGTCATCGACCCGGTGATGGGTGATGACGGCGGTCTGTATCCCACCTATTCTCCCCGGCTGGCAGAACAAATGGGAAGTCTTGTAAGCTATGCGGATATTCTGACACCAAATCTGACAGAGGCCTGCATTTTGACTGGGACTGCTTATAACCCGGATATGTCACACGAGGAATTGACTAAAATTTGCGAGACTTTGTGCGAAATGGGCCCCAAAAAGATTGTGATTTCAGGGCTTGAACGGGGAGAGGATTTGGAGAATTTTGTCTTTGAAGCAGGCAAGGCTCCTCATACAATCACGGAACACAAAGCCGGGCCCTGCCGGGCGGGAACAGGAGATGTTTTCTCTTCGATCATTGCCGCCGATGCTGTTAATGGCATAGATTTTACAGATTCCGTAAAACATGCCTCTTCCTTTATTGCCAAAGCACTTAGACGCACTGCCGAGCTTGACCTGCCCGAACCGGATGGTATCTGCTTTGAGGAATTTCTAAAGGAACTTTAAGGAGATTTTTTGTTATGAAAGATAAAAAGATACATTTGATGTGTATTGCAGGTGTTTTGACTGCGGTTGTGTTTGTATTTACGGCATATCTGCATATCCCCGTCTACACCGGATATGTTCATGTGGGCGATGCATTTATTTATCTGGGCGCCTGCATTCTGCCGCTGCCCTATGCGGTTGTGGTCGGCGCATTTGGTGCGTTTTTGGCCGATTGTCTCTCAGGGTATGCACTCTGGGCACCTGGTTCAACCATTATCAAGGTAGCAACAGTATTTTGCCTGTCCCGCAAGTCGACCAGAATCGTTTGCAAAAGAAACCTGATTGGGCTTATTCCTACCTGGTTTCTGTGCGTGGGCGGTTATTATTTGTATGAGGGTCTGATTACCGGAAATTTCACCGCACCGTTAGCAGGAATACCCGGCAATATAACACAGACCCTGCTTAGCAGTGTGTTGTTCGTCCTGCTAGGCAAGGCCTGTGATAAACTGAAATTAAAATCTACTTTGTAAAAGTAATCTCTACATTTCCCATAGCACATTCTACATTGATGTCTGTCGGGGCATTGTTGTCGATTTTACGTTCGCCGGCAATGCCTCCGAAAGACTCATTTCCGATGGTCACTTCTCCGGCTGCCACTTCCACATCATAGTTGAAAACGTCTTTAGAACCGGTAAGATTCAGTACTAAATCTCCCATACCACATTCCAAATTTGCTTCCTCAGAAATAGTACCGCTTAACGAAAGGGCTCCTGCACCCACCTCAGCATTTAATTTGCTTACTTCCAGATTGGAAACAATCACCTCGCCGGCTGCCAGTTCAATTTCCAGATTCTCCGCACGAAAGGGGATTGTTGCGTCCACCGTGCCTGCCCCCATGGACAAGGTTACCTCTTCAAAGGTAAAACCCTCGGGAAGAAACAACTGCATCCTGCAAGCTGCAGTATCCAGATTAAGATTGATTTCCCCTTCTTCTGTTGATAAAGTGGCTCCAATTTCTGTTGGGCGGATTAATTTCAGGCAAAGCGTTCCTTCAGACAGATACCCCTGATAATTGCCGGCACCTTCTACATGTACATATATGTTGGTATCCTCAGACCGGCTGATGGTAAGCTCACACGTCCCCACTTCCACATCAAGATTTTTAACCTCACTCGAAGCGTAGGTCTGCTGCGCAGTTCCCACTAAAACAGGAGCATTGCTGTCAAATTGCATATCCGTCTCAATATCAAAGCGCACACCGCTGTCCAACTTTTCCATGCCACTGGAAATATAGTCCTTAGCAGTAGAAATTACTTCAGGACCTTTGATAGCTCCTGCAGCTCCGGTCATGGCTATTCCGGCCACAATCATAATCAGCGCTAAAATTGCGCATATCTTCATAAATTTTTTCATGCTGTTACCTCCTTTTTGCCAAAGAGCTTGCGCCACAGCTTGGCAATTCCTTTAAATATTGCAGGTGTTGCAATTCCTGCCATTGCAACAGTGAGCATCAAAAACAGCACGCCCAGTCCGCCACAAAGTAGTCCGACACCGGACAGCGCCAAAGCTCCCATAGGTGCTTCTACAATCAGTGTAATTCCGATACCTACCATTATGAACAATACCACGATTAATACGATAGCGGTTATTGCAAATCCTAGAATCACGGAAAACCAACCTGTTAACAAACCAAAAATCGTTCCAATTACAGTAGAGGCAATACCGATAATCACCGGTGCTAACAGGATGCCTGCAATAATAATCAGCACCTGCCCCCATGTGGGCAGACTGTCAAATTTGGCACCCATACGCGCAAAAAAAGTCCCCTCTGTTTTTGTTTTTTCGCTTTTTCCCTGATAGGATTCATCCTGATATTTTATCGGTGGATTCTTAATAGTACTTGTCTGGACGCTATCCGTACCGTAAAGGTCACGCTTAATATTTTCCGCAACCTTGGCAGGATTACCCAGTGCATCTATTACCTCTTTTTCATTTTCTTCTCCGGCATCATCAAAATAATCATTATAATATTGAAGTGCTTCCTGCCTCTCCGCCTCTGAAATGCTTTGTAGAAGCCTCTCTAATTGCCTCATAAACTCTGTTCTGTTCATATTCCCTCTCATTTCTGCCGCTCGACGCTTTTCCCATCAGGCTATAGCGGCTTACCTTCCTTTCTCTTCATGCTTTTATTATGCGTCACGACCTTCAAACAAACTGGTTACCTTGGCCGCATACTCTTTCCACTCACTCTCGTAGAGCTGTAGCTGGGCCCAGCCTCGGCTGGTAACCTTATAATACCGTCTGTTGCGTCCACCACATTCCATATCATATACTTCAAGACATTCATCCTTCTGCAGTCTGCGAAGTACCGGATACAGCGTAGACTCGGAAAGCTCGATTACCCGACGCACATCCTGTGTAATCTTGTATCCATAGGTTCCCTCCGGCTCTTTGGAAACCACCGCCAAAACAATGGCATCCAGGAGAGCTGCACCTGTATTAAATACCATCTCATCACTTCTTTTATTTGTATAATATTATATTTCGTATAATATTGTTTGTGTATATACTATATGTCATATAATATTATATGTCAAGAGGGAATTTATATTTTTTTAGAAAACAAGAAAACAGTCTGACCGAAAGCTTATGCTCCGGTCAAACTGTTTTGTGTTAATCTAAGATTATGGGCATCAACAATACCTTTGGTGGAATGTACCAGTAAAACAGGCTCATCCACAGCCCAGCCGTAGGTAGTCTGATAGCTGTTATCTGACATTTCACCACTGTATTCCTTACCATATACAATGAATTCTTCTCCCGGCGCCAGATACAGATAAGGTAATTGCCCCTTACTCAAATCATCGAAGGTGTCCACCAGTGTATATTCTGATAACAGCACCGGTACCCGGCCGTTATTTCGGATTACAACATAGTCCTGTGTACCGCGTATATGATATCTTGCAATTTCAAGGCTTTCCACTTCCTGAGTATGGTATATTACCTTAATCTGCAGGGTTTCTCCCGGCTGTACCCAATCTGTCGCAGTCAGAGTAATCTCACTGCCCTCCTGATATTGTCCTGCCACCATATAGCCATCTATTATAATACCAGGCTGCGCCTGACAACTGACAGTGAGCGGTATTTTCCCAAAATAAGTTCCTACAAAGGTTCCTGTAGAGGTATTGGCTTCCACCGGCGATTTGTTTATCTGCATACCCTGCACTGACGAAACATCTAATTCTATTGTTGCATAGCCGCCACAATCCCACTGTTCCTGCATCTCCGTCGTAACCGTTGCAGGTCTGTAATCTGCAAAATTCAGTATCGTAGCCATTTCATAGTCCACATTAGCGATACCGTTATCATCCGATTCCCATAAGGAGTCTTTCATGAGATCCGTTTCCTCTAACATATAGCGAAGCTCCTCGTAACGGCTGTTATTCAATCCTTCCAACACCGTCTCCACACCGGACCTTGCAAATGTGGTATTTAGCAAGTTTAATACTTCATTTATAAAGAGATTACGAAACTCTTCTCTTTGTAATAAGCCTCGAAACAAACCTGTATATTCATTATTGTTGCATAAGTCATCCAGCATTGGGTCTTCGGCATTATTGCCAAACCACCCCATAAACTGCAGGCCCATACCATAGTCTGTGTCATACAAAAGATAACGATACCTTCCATCGAATACCGTCCCCTGCGTGTAGCCTTCACCCGGAGCACTCTGATAGCGATATACTTTGACATTGTTGTGGGGCCAATCAATATTGCTCACGTAATACTCGATGGCCATATATTTTGCAAAATTCTCCACATCGATGGTGTCTGTCACCCTCTGCCAGTTCCCCTCATCTGCTAAGTCCGCTGTTTCAACCCACTTGCAGAATGCATTGTACTCCTCCACGCACTGCCTCTCCTGCGCAGTCTCAGCATTTGCCTCGTCCATTGTACTTACAGTTCCTTCGCATACAACGAATTCCCCTGCATGTTCACCATATTTTTCTTCAAAATAACGGTCGTCAAAGGTATTATTTAGCCAATAAACGCCCTGGTAACGGCCATTTACAAACACTACCGCACTCTCAGCCACCAGAACATCCGGAAAATCTGTGCGTCTTGCCAATTCGCCGATAAGCTCTGTCCTTATAAAAGCATATCCGTTGTCATTACCTGCATTGTGAAAGGATAGTCTTTGAAATGCATCTACTGCAACCCGTCCCTCTTCAGTCAACAAATTGGGGAGAAATGGATACGAAAACTCATTTACCGCATCATAATCCGTTCTGGCTGTCAGTCGAAATGACTTTTGATTCTTGGCTCTAGTGATATTACCATAAATTTTGAGTCCACAGTTTTGGCTGATTATCTGTGTACCATCCGGCAGAAAGACTGCAGCATGAACCCCTGTCTCCGCATCACTAAGATAGTTAGCCGGTATCGTCTCGCTCAACGTATCTGCGTTAGGATTTGCTTCCATATATTCATCAAATTGTCTGCCGCGGACAAAAAGCCCCTTTTCATAACCAAACAGCGCCTCTTCATCGCCTGTTATTGACACTATATACCGGGTGGTAAAACGGCTCTCACCCTGCTCATCCAACACAAAGTCTCTCCGAAATACATCCGTTTCCTCTCCATCTTCAAAAACACAATAGAATTGATAGGAGTACGTTGTCGTCTCGTTTGCAAGGGTTACCGGCAGGGGAGCCTCATAAATTTGAGTACTTGCCGCTCCGGCTCTGGGAATACTTCCGTCAGAAGTATAATATATCGTACCCTTTGCAAGCACCTTCAGCTCAAGTTCAAAGGATTCTTTATAGATTCCACTTTCATGAGAAATATAAAGTGTATGTTTATTTTCATTCAGTTTGTAAAAAAGAAGTACTGACAAACCAATTATGAGCAAAACGATTAATCCCAAAAGGTCTGTCACCATTTTGTTCTTTTTCAATTCCATGGACTCCCCACCTCTATCAGATTACCATCCGGGTCATAAAAACGAATAAATGCGTGACCTAAAGACTCTTGTGTAAGTTGACATAAATACTTAATCGGTAATTCCTGATATTGACTTAACTTGTAAGCAAAAGCATCCATATCCCGCTCCTCAAAATAAAGAAGAGCTGAATTATTTTTGGGAATAGCTTGTGCTCCTATGGCCTGCTCCCAGAATGCCCGGTCCTGTAAAACAAGACCCTCCGTCAAAATTACATTACTCCCTCTATCCAGAATTACTTCCAGACCAAACAATTCTTTATAGAAACGTTTGGCACGTTCCATATCATTTACTGTTATCAGTATGTTTTTAAGTCTCATAACATTTTATCGCTCCCTCTTCCAGAAAAAGCACCTTTAAATCCCATCCGTTATTTTTCTACTTCCTGCAAGTATCTTGCAAAAAAATTATGACAGCGCAGGACAGGCGTATCTGTCATATTATCTGTCGCTTTCATAGCAGAAATCCACAGAATCCACAGAGTTATCCACAACCTAACACTTATGTCATTTTATCATGTTTCAAGTGTCATTTCTACTGTTTTGACGTCATTTCTTTCAAAATTATAACCAAGAATCCCAAAAACGTTCCACCCGTTTTGAAACCGTGTCTACACTAACCGTCTCAAAAGTTGACCATTCTCTCGGAAACAGTCGTCTATAAGAGAGTTGTAGAAAGCGTTCATCAAGCAATGCAATAATTCCCACATCGTCTACAGTGCGGATGACACGTCCCGCCGCCTGTAAAACCTTGTTCATGCCCGGGTAACGATATGCATAATCAAATCCATTTTCATTTTGGTCATTAAAGTGGTCTTTTAAAAGCTCTCGCTCTCCACATACCTGGGGCAAACCGGTTCCCACAATGATGGCCCCAATCAGGCTGTCGTTTTTTAGATCTATCCCTTCTCCAAAAATACCACCCAGAACACAAAAACCAATTAACGTATGATCTTCCTCTTCAATCTCCATGTGGATAACCTCTGTCAAATCCAACTCCTGATTGCCCCTAAAACGGTTTAGAAAGGCTTCCCGCTCCTCTTCCTTCATATACTCCTGCTGCAGAATACACTCCTGCTCCTCTGTGGCAAATTGCTGTACATATAGCTCATATATGCTTTGCATGAAACTATAAGACGGGAAAAAGACCATGTAGTTGCCGTGACGGTTCTTCGTTATCTCTTTGATATATCGGGCAATCTTGTAATACTCCTCCTCGGAACGTCTGGTGTACTTACTGGTTACGTCATCTGCAATAAATAACATGCGTTTCTCTTGATTGAAAATTGATTGCGCATATACTTCATAGTCTTCTGCATCACCTCCCAGAAGCTCTTTATAATACTGTATAGGTAAAAAAGTTGCCGAAAAAAGAATACTGCTCCTGCCTCGTCCCATACACTCCTTCAGATTCTCCCTGGGATTTACGCAAAAGAGCTTCAGCATAAAATCTCCGTTATCCTGTAACTGAGTATATTTAACATAATGCTCGTCCAGACGCTCATAGATATCCAAAAAATGAGAAACCTCAAAATAGAAATCCAATATTTGTTCTCTGACCTCCACTCCGGGAATTTCCTGTTCCTCCAAATAATCCGACATGGTACTATACAATCTCATCAACGCATTCACAAAATTATCAATTTCATGAACCACTGTGAGTCCGTCATTTTCCTTTTTAAATAACAATAGTTCTTTATTGCATTTTTCCAGACGCTGTTTTAGTTTCTCACCATAACCTTGACGAACCAGAATACTGCGTCCGATATGGGATATAGTGGATTTCGTAGCGTGCGGTTCATCCTGTTGATCGAATTGTACAACCTGATGCGCATCATTTTCAGACACTTGTGTCATTTCCAGCGTCAACTGCCCGGAAAGCTGATTTTTGCGGTTTTTCTCCTCCATCTCGGACATGATTGTTTGTTGTATTTCTCGCTTTAATGACAGGAAATCTTCCTTTAAAAGACAGGCGCTATACATTTCTCTGCCACGTTCCAAAAGATTGTGCGCTTCATCAATCAGGAACAAATGATTATCATTTGTCGCTCCATCCCCAAAAAATCTTTTTAAGTATACATGAGGGTCAAAGAGATAATTATAATCACCAATAATTCCATCCGAGAAAAGACTCATGTCCAGACACAGTTCAAAAGGACACACCTGATATTTAATTGCATATTCTTCTATTACTTCTCTACTAAAGCGATCCTTTTGTGTTAATAGTGAATATACAGCTTCATTGATGCGATCATAATGCCCCTTAGCATAGGGACAATGTTCCGGATTACATTCCGTCTGTTCCATAAAACAAATCTTTTCCTTGGCCGTAAGTATTACACTTTTGAAGCGTAACCCACTTGTTCTAAGCAATTCCAGGGTATCATCCGCCACTGTCCGTGTAATGGTTTTGGCAGTAAGATAGAACATTCTGTCCCCCATATTTTTGCCAATAGCCTTAATTGCAGGAAAAATTGCAGAAATTGTTTTGCCGACTCCTGTGGGCGCTTCCAAAAACAGTTTTTTCTTATGATAAATTGTTTGATAAACATAAGAAACAAGCTCCTTCTGACCATTTCTATATGAAAAAGGGAATTGTAGTCCTTCTATTGAATTTTGGCGAATTTTTCGCCATTTCCAATTATAGTCAGACCACTTTAGATACTCTTCAATTATGGCAGAAAACCAGCTTTTTAGCTGATTAAACGTATATTCCTCATAAAAATAACGCATGTTTTCCGTCTCGATATTACAGTAGGTCATACGAACTCGAATTTCAGAAAGGTTTTTCTGCAGACTGTAAATATAGGCATAGCACTTAGCCTGTGCAATATGAAGCATCTCAGGCGCTTTCATTTTGTCCACATCCCTATAGGTTCCTTTGATCTCGTCAATTGTTACCCCTTCCTGATTCTCTATAATACCATCGGCCCGACCTTCCACAATCAACACATACTCGTTTGTAGGATGGGTGTACCGCAAAGATACTTCCGCCTGGTAGTCTGCTCCCATCCTGCGCTGAATCATGCGATGAATACGACTCCCCTCCTGCATGGCGTTCTCTGAGGAATGTTGGTGTCTGTTATCAATATCTCCATGACGCAAAATGAACTCCACCAGTCCTCGGACAGATATGCGCACTTCTCCCAGTGGTTCTTCTATATGGGTATTTTCATTGTCCGCCTTCCTGGCCGTCAAATGCATATCTTCCACACCGGTTCCCTTCTTCCTCGTTTCTTAAGCTTATATTACGGTACCCTGTTTCTTTATTGTTGGGATTTATTTATCTCCTTCCATCTTACTCCTTGTGCCATGCATCGTCAAACGCTATCGAAACTCTGTCATAAACTCTCTGAAATGCAAAGGTAACATATTTTGTTGCAACTTTGGATTTCTTCTCGAATCTATGGTGATTGTTTGACAAAACCTTTTGAATAACATTTGATATTTTATCTCCTCAGAGGAAATCTCCATATTTTCCAAGCCCCCTTCCTCACCTTGTATCAGATACCAGCCCTGCTTACCATTTACAACACTTTCTGCATGATGTAACCCATATAATTTTCTCCCCACATCATGAAGAATAAAATTCTCCTCTGGAAGCCTGTCCGCAAAATGTGTCATCAAAAATGTCATAATATTATTTTTCGGCTCAATTTCGGAATATAGCAATCCGTTTCCCAGCTCTTCAAATCTGGAAAACCCTCTCAGATGGCAATCTTCTCTATCTGCATTTCGAGCCAGTTTAAATGCCTTATTAACATGTTCATTGGCAAGATTGTCAAACAGATGTCCCCATCTGTAATTATGCGCCAACCCTTGCGCCACTGTTCCATATACTGCCTGTGCCTTTTCCTCATCAGGAGACGTCAGCGCCAGACATAAGTATCGATAATCCCTCTCCCCAAAGCGCTGTTTTAAGGTTCGTACCACTTTTTCATACTTTACAATATCCGGTACTACAGCAATCTGTACCGCAAAAAGCCTCGGTTCATCATTCAATGCCAGTAAAACCTCATCCCTGCTGTGTCTATCTTCATATATATTGTATATTGCCGTAAATATACCCTCTAAGGAATCCTCACATCTGTAAACGTACATTTAGTCCCCTTCCACTTTCTCGCTACCTGCCTTATTTGCTTTGTATCTGCCTTATATTTGCCCAACAGCCGTCTGATATGCTTCAACCGAACTGATTTCCCGCTTAAATATGCCATCATCAAATAGAGACATCTGCCTATAGCTCATACCGTCACTACCAAACTGAATACGTTGCTTTTCATCCGTAAGATTTCGCACAATATAGTCCTCCTCAAGCTTGGTGGGATACATCATACGACCGTTACAGGTAATAAAATACAAGGCTCGCTTTAAAACCACGCCAATTTTCTTCAGATCCGTAAAAGTCAGATTACAGCTTCGTCTTGCTGCCACAATCCTCCTTGCGCTGTTGACGCCTACCCCCGGAATGCGCAACAACTTTTCATAAGGCGCACGATTGATTTCAATAGGAAACTCTTCCAGATGTCGCACCGCCCAGTCTTCCTTGGGGTCAAGCATTACATTGAAAAAAGGCCGCTGCTCATCCAACAGCTCCCTTGCCTCAAAACCGTAAAATCGTAACAACCAATCTGCCTGATATAATCGATGTTCCCGTAAAAGAGGCGGCCCCCCGGGCAGCGCCGGTAGCTCCTTATCATCATTTACCCGCACAAAAGCAGAATAAAACACCCTTTTCAGCTCAAATTTACGGTATAAGCTCTCCGCCACATTTAAAATCTGATAATCATTCTCCTGTGTGGCACCTATAATCATCTGCGTAGACTGACCGCCCGTCACAAACCGGGGAGCATGGCGATAAACAGTTATTTCGTCTCTATTTTGTATAATACCGTTTTGAATCTGGCGCATGGGTGTCAAAATATTCTTGCGATGCTTGTTGGGTGCCAGATTACGTAGCCCTTCTGCAGTGGGCAACTCCAGATTCACACTCATTCTATCCACCAAAAACCCTGTCTGTCTGATTACCTCGGCATCTGCCCCGGGTATGGCCTTCACATGTATGTATCCGTTGAAGCGGTATTTTACCCGCAAAAGATAAATGGTTCGACAGATAAGCTCCATGGTAAACGTAGGGCTTTTAATGATTCCTGAACTTAAGAATAATCCTTCTATATAGTTGCGCCTATAAAATTCCAACGTCAATGTACAGATTTCCTCTGGTGTGAAGGTCGCCCTTGGCACATCATTGGAGCAACGATTCAAACAATATTTGCAATCATAAATACATTCATTGGTTAATAATATCTTGAGAAGAGAAATACAACGGCCATCCCCGGCAAAACTATGACAAATGCCTGCTGAAACACAATTTCCCATAGGCTTAGCCCGGCCGGAACCATCAGTCACACCGTTTACCCCACCCTTGCTATCCCAAGGACGATCATTTCCCCGTCGGTCCACACCACTGGAAGTACAGGCTACATCATACTTAGCCGCATCCGTCAGGATGCTCAATTTATCCATAATTGTTTGATGTTCCCCTGAAACTATGTATTCCATGGCCATACCGCCTCCTATCTGCCTATCAGTCCTACTCTTAAACAGCAGAACATTTGTTCTTGTTTACTGTTAATACTAGCACATACGTTCGGTTGTTGCAAGGGATTTTTTTCTCCAACAACCTAATTTTAAACAAATGCAAAAAACTGTTGCAAAATAGACCAAAAAGCGGTTAAATAGTAAAGTGGAGTTTTCAATACCCCCTCAGAATTATTTCATGAAAGCAGGTGTTTTTATGTCCAAATTAATGATTCCCGAAAACTACAAGTCCGAGCTTAATCTGTATCAGACCCAGGTTGGCATTAAATCTGTAAAAGATTTCTTTCAGACTCTGTTGGCTGAGCGCCTGCAGCTTTTGCGTGTGTCTGCGCCCCTTTTTGTAGACCCCAATTCCGGGTTAAATGATAATTTAAACGGCGTAGAACGCCCGGTACGCTTTGATATTGGTGAGCAGGAGGGTGCCGAAGGCGAGATTGTTCAATCTCTTGCAAAATGGAAGCGTTATGCTTTGAAAAAATATGGTTTTTCCGTTGGTCAGGGCCTTTACACTGACATGAGTGCAATCCGTCGTGATGAGGAAACCGACAATATTCATTCCATTTATGTAGATCAGTGGGATTGGGAGAAGATTATCTCCAAGGAAGACCGCAATTTAGAGACTTTGATGGATACAGTACGCACTGTTTATAAAGTGCTTCGCAAGACTGAGAAATACATGTCCATTCAGTTTGATTATATTCAGGAAATTCTTCCTCATGACATTTTCTTTATTACCACCAAAGAATTGGAGGAAATGTTCCCTGACTACACTCCCAAGGAGCGCGAGTATTATATTTCCAAGGCAAAAGGGGCTGTCTGCATCATGCAGATTGGCGACAAGTTAGAATCCGGCGAGCCTCACGACGGCCGTGCACCGGACTACGACGACTGGTCCCTGAATGCAGATATCCTTGTTTACTACCCTGTTTTGGACATTGCTTTAGAGCTCTCCAGCATGGGTATCCGCGTTGACAAAAAGGCTTTGGAGGAGCAACTTGAGAAATCCGGCTGTCAGGAACGCGCAAAACTTCCTTATCATCAGTCCGTATTAAACGAAGAACTGCCCTATACCATCGGTGGCGGCATCGGACAGTCCAGAATTTGTATGTTCTTCTTAAGAAAGGCTCATATTGCAGAGGTTCAGTGTTCTCTGTGGCCTGACCATATCATCGAGGAAGCCCGTGAAAAAGGTCTCCAGATTTTATAATCCTATACAACATAAAATCCACACATCCGTGAATCTGGAAGTGTGGATTTTTTATACCCTCAATTTCGTTTCATTTTACTTCGCTTGATACATAGCAATTTTCTCATTCTCAAAAGTTAAGTCATAATTAAATCTATCCATAAACCCTTTCAGCAAACCATATTTCTCACTCTCTTCATAAGTTAAATCTGAATTATTCAGAATGATAACCGGACATTCGGACTTACCTGTTTCAATCTCTGAAGCCAGGTTTTGCAATGCACTTTCCATGACACTGTACTGATAGGAATCCAGATCACTCCAAGAATTAAACGCAGGAGGCATCTCTAAGTAATAGCATATGGAAGGAATCTTACCATAGGTAATGGACTCTTTTCCAATCAAATCATTTTCCTTGGCAAAATCTGTGATTTCGGTCATAATCTTGGCCCGCTCAGGACTCATTTTCACGCCTCGGAGCACTTCATTGTTTTCAATAACAGTTGTTACATTTTGCAAGCCTGTTGCCTCAGCGAACACAAATCCCCATCCGAATCCGCCAATCTGGAACAGGAACATTCCCAAGAATGCGATAAGCGCAACCTTGGCCGGGAAGAAATGAAATACTTTCCATTCTCTAACATTATTTATAAATTTATAGCTCTGCCAGAAGGTATAGGGCGCCGCTACAAACAGATTATTCATGCTTGGGAATACCTCATTGTTGCTTCCAAGGGAGGTTAGCAGTATCACCAAAACAAGCATGCCACTGATTAACTTTTCGTTGGTGGAACATTTAGGATGAAAAATTCTTATCAAAGCAATTCCCATTGTCAACATGAGGAATGTCACACCGGGCCAAAGCATTGCACCATAGGTATAAAATTCCAAGGAGCAGAAGCCCCTCACATACAACCACACTACCATTACTGCGGCAATGGCACAGGCACAGATTTGTCCAAAAATCCAAAGTGCTTTTTCCAATTTAGGTAATGCCTTTATCAATAGCTTTAGCACTACAAATCCAACCATTCCGGCTACCACAAACACCCCCATGCGAAGCACCCAGTACAAATTCTGTCTATATGCAGAAATCATACCATCCAGCATGGAGGTTGCCTTATAATCCGTAGCATTCTCCGTCATGGCAAACAACCTCATAATGCTATTTACATAAGTATCCGCACCATATTTAATGAAAACATAGCCCAAAAGTACCAAAAGCGCCGCCAAATAACCGCCCAGACACCATAGCGTATTTCGCACCGCCATGGGAAATCCACCGGCACGCTCGCTACTCTTTTTCTTATCCTTCCACACCAGAAAGGCATAGGCCCACACAGCCACAATCATGGCCGCCTCCGGCAAATTAGAAAACCGCACCAGCACATTGATTCCAAGACACACCCCCGCCCCGAAAAGCAACCACTTCCGCTCTCCCGTCAAGCCCATGTACAACAAAATCACACACGCCAGATACAGCACATAAGTCAAATAATTATACAAAAGTGCCGTAGGACACCAACACAAACTAATCGCCACAAATTCACCGAAAAACACAATCCCCTTGGGAATCTGCAGTTTCCTCGTACAAAAGAAATATCCCATCAAAGCCAACGCACTAACAAACAGACCGGTATAAAGATTCATTCCCACCAGACTACCTCCACCGGGTAACATTGTCAGGAAATGCCCCACCACATTTGCCAGATAAGTAGAAAAAAACCACATAGAATCCATATGCTCCAACCCGGCATACTCAAAATTAGCATAATTGTATCCGGTATCCCACCAATCAATTCCCCAATGGATATGACGAAGGGGATACACAAACAAAAACACCACCAAAATCGGCTCCCACCAGGTATTTAATTTCTTCACACCTTCATCGGTCTTTCCCTTCACCATCTTACACTCGTATCCCTTCCAGTTTCTCCACAAACTTCTTCCATATCTTCATCCCTGAAAGCATCTTTCCAAATACTTTCACAATCAGACTCCTAATCCGCTCAACAATAACACCCGTTATAAATATACATATCACTGCCGCTACCGTTGATAACAACAACTCCGGCACAGTCTGTATGTGCTCTGCACCAAACCATTTCTGCCAGCCGTATCTGATACCGATATTCTCATGTAAAAGGTATACACCCAACACATAAGGCCCTACCTTGGCTGCCACCTTTCCAACCACATTCTCGCCCTTGACATGCAAAAACAATCCAAACAATCCAACTGCAGCCATCAGCACAAATACATGATTATATTCAAAACTAATTTTCAGGATTAGTCCCAGACTTCCTTTTTGCAAATAGATTGTACGAAGCGCAAAAAGCTCTGCCAACGATAAAAGACATCCTCCTACATAAAGCAGAACACAATTTAAACGCTTCTTTAAAACACCTATACCAAACTTTCGAATATATGCCGCCACTACAAACACGCACAGATACCAGATAACATCATAACCCTTTCCATCCTCTTCCAGTCTGAAAGGCAATACAGATTTCACCACACAAAACACCATCAATAGCGCAATTAAAACAAGATTTAACTGCTTCTTAGACATATTTTTAATTGCCGTACCAACAAGAGGCAAGAGCAAATACAAAAACACATACGCCGTCATAAACCAATAATGCCCCATGGAAACCGGGAACAATAAACTCAGAAAATAATGTGTGTTAACTTCCTCTACAGGCGCAATTCCGGCCAAAACAGCCACAATACCCACACCGAAAGAGTACAACCATACCTGTAAATACAGTGTTAAAAGACGATTTAACTTAAAAGAAGACTCGCATAAAAAGTACCCACTAATCAACATATACACATTTACAGCCACAATACAAAATGCCTCAAGTATCCACGCAACAATGCCCACTGCACTCATTCCCGGCACACTCACATCTCCCAAAAGGTTTCCCTTCCCCAAGAAATGGAGCACCACAACCATCATCATCGCCAAGCAACGAAGCTCTTCCAGATTCTTTTTTCTACCTGTTTCCTTTTGTGCCATACTTTTATCCTCGTCCTGTTACAAATACGCCATTATTTTGTAAGAACCCTCTTCACCCAATGATACATTCCGGAGGTCAGCTTATTTTCCGCCAGAAAACTACGCACCGGAGCCAAGGTAAGTATCATGTTTCTACGATACTTTGCCAGTTCCTTGGCTTCCATATACTGCTCCGTAATCAAACGATGCTCCTCCTTATCCCGCTTGCGATTCTCCTTACTCTCAGAATAACCGCCGCCCTCGTAGGAGGCCACAGCACCACCCATATGAACCATCCTGGCCTTCGCCTTATAAAAACACCAGAGAAAATGCTCATAATCCGCCCGAATCCGATACTTAGGCTCATATGGCTTCTCCCTACACAGCTTCGCCTCATAAAAACAAGATTGATGACATGGAATATTACGATAGCAGGTAAACCCGTCAATCCTTCCGGGAGCTGCAATCATCACCGCATTTTTGGCTCCGTAGGTATCACCATAAATCACCAGCGGTGTTTCCCCCTGCTCCCGTTCAACACAGGACGCCGCACGCTCAAGCACCGTTTCATCATAAAAACGATCTCCACAGTTCAAAAACAAAACATATTCCCCTTGAGCCTTTTCCACTGCCTGATTCATGGCATCATAGATGCCCGTATCCTTCTCCACATAAATGCAAATCCGCTCATCCGAAGGCAAGGCTTCCACGGAGCCATCCTTGCTGCCTCCGTCCTTTACCACAATCTCATAATCTCCGTAGGACTGACTCAAAACACTGTCCACGGTCTCTTTTAACTTTTCCCCTGCGTTTAACGCAACTACAATTATGGAAAACTTCATAAATCAGCGCCTCCGCGCGGCATCTACAATTGTCAGCTCTTAATAAATAT
Source organism: Acetatifactor sp. (assembly GCA_045542555.1). GTDB lineage: Bacteria > Bacillota > Clostridia > Lachnospirales > Lachnospiraceae > Acetatifactor. The sequence continues at coordinate 26,585 of JAZQLH010000024.1, forward strand.
CCTTCTTGTGTCCCATAGTCCAAAGGCATACTGCCGCCAATGCACCAAATGCAATGCACACCGGCCAACTCACAAAACCACTGACAACAAGAGGAGTATAAGTCAGACAATATACCAGTATATTTGCAAACATATGCACCGCTACCGCCATCTTAAAGCTGCCAAAATACTCATATGCATAAATAATCAGACAGCCCATCAAAAATCCATATACGCCCTGTACATAATTCATATGATAGAAGCCAAACAGCGCAGAGGAGAAAATCATTGCTTCCTTCACACGCATGTCACGTTTAAACAAATTGTAAATGATTCCTCTAAACAGAAGCTCCTCTCCAATGGGCGAAACCACACCAAAAGCAAGCAATCCCACCAAAAAGCTTGCAGAATATTGATCTGCTACCACTGCCTGATATGTGGCAGACGCATCCGCTGCCTGTGTAAGCTCCATCACAAGATTTAAACCGATTGCAGCACCTACCGTAGCCCCCGCAATCAACAAATAACTCAGCTTACCTTCTTTGCGCAGATATTTTAACTTATTATCTTCTGCGGACTTTTTTATAACTCGCATTGCATCCTTTCGGATAAACAATGTACCTCCCAAAAATCCTAACATTGCCCTCAACGTGGTCTGATTACCTGTAAAATGAATCTGGCTGCTTTCCGCCGCTGCCCCATCCCGCACAAACAAAAAAGAATCCAGTGCCGCAGGCAACGTTCCTCCCCAAAGCAGGCTACACACAGAGTCCACTGCATACATCACAACATTTCTTACGAGCATAAACATCAGGAAAAAGTAGAGCATTGTCCAGATTTTACGAAAATTAAATCCTGATTTACTAACCGTTTCCTCCGGCTTTACTTCCTTTACCTCACGCATAAGGAAGTTCTGAAGTTCCTCTACGCTACGCACAATATAATCAGCTTTCACTTCCTTCAACTCTTCTATATCGCCGTAACCGTAAGTAACGCCTACACTTTCCACCCCAAGAGCTTTAGCGCCTTCCACATCAAACTTGCGGTCGCCAATCATATACACCTGACTATACTGAATGGGCTTGTAGGAAAACAGGCGATTCAACGCCTCCTTCATTACCTCATCCTTATTTACACGGGTTCCGTCCAACTCACTTCCCACTACCACACAAAAATACTTGCGCAGGTCAAAATGCTCCAAAATGCGCTCCACAGCCACCGTCGGCTTAGAAGATGCCACGGCAAGATAAAAACCCTTAGACTGAAGCAGACGAAGCATCTCAGGAATCCCCTTATACACCTCATTTTCAAAGATACCCACATCATCAAAACGCTCTCTGTACTTCTCCACAGCCTTCCATGCCTGCTCATCATCCATGTTATAGAATTCCTTGAAGCTGTCCTTTAATGGCGGACCGATAAAGGGCTCCAATTTACTTAAATCAGGCTCATCAATCCCAAAGGACTTAAGAGCATACTGCACACATGTGGTAATGCCCACCACAGGGTCCGTCAAGGTTCCATCCAAATCAAAAAGCAGATACTTCTTCATCTAAAAACTCCTTATCTTGTCATCGTCACCGTCTGTATTTTCAATTTTAACAATCTTCACGTCATAGCCTACTGTATCATTGACCTGCACATGGGCTACATCTCCCACCTTTTTACCAAGTAAAGCCTTGCCCAGAGGGGATTCATTGGTAATCAGTCCGGCCAACGAGTTGCTACGCACCGTAGTCACAATCTTGTAAACCTCCTCCGTGCCGTCATCCAGAAACTGCACCGTCACGGTGTTGTTCATACCAACCTCATCCTCCGCCGAGTCCTCAGAAATCACTTTGGCCGTGCGAATCATCTTGTCCAGATAACGGATACGGCTCTCGTTCTGATTCTTGAACTTCTTGGCCGCATAATATTCAAAATTCTCACTCAAATCTCCGTGAGAACGGGCTTCCTTCACATCCTCCAGCGCCTTGGGACGCACCACCAGCTTGCGGTACTCAATCTCCTCTTCCATCTTCTTGATGTCGCCGGGTGTCAACTGATCAAACATAACTTCCTCCTACATCTGAATGCCATAAAGCACAACAGCAGAAACAATCACCTGAATAATTGCAAAACGATACACCGTCTGGGTGTTGGACCAGTCCCACACCTTTCTCACATGGTCATGAAGCGGCGTTCTGGTGTTCTTCAAAATATGAATTTTTAAAAACCGAATCAATGCCACTTTCACAAGTCCCAGACCACCATCCAGAATAAGTACAATCGCTACCGGAATATACAAAACAGGACAACCTGTCTTCAAAATCGCAATACTAATCACAAGCCCCATGGCACGACTTCCTGCGTCCCCCATCATCAACTTGCTGGGGGTTGCATTAAACCACAAATAAGCCAGCAGACACACAACAAACAACATAATCGCATAGGAAAAATCAGGCTTGTCCTTAATTTGATTAATCATATAAATCGTTCCAAGGGTCACGATGGTCAACGTTCCCGAAAGCCCGTCCACACCGTCAGCACAGTTGGTCACATTCACAGACCCCCACACCAGCACAATTGTAAGCAGAGCAAAAACAACGGGATGCAACACAAACTTTACATCAAAAAACGCCAGCTCCACCACCGCAGAATTATATTTTAAGAAAGTCATGGCCACCATGGCAGCCACACACAAATCAAGGAATCCCTTTTTATACTCACCCCAGGGCGTCTTGGACGCATCATCCAAAAATCCGGTCATCATACAGATGGTGATAAGAATCATGTAAATTACCATCTCAGGCTTGATGGGTATAAACAAAAGCACAGATACCACAAACACAAGCACAAATATAATTCCTGCACCTCTTGGTTTTCCCGCAGACAACTTGCCGTCATGGGCAAAATCACGCCCTCCGTCCTTGGGCAGATAAGGACTTAACTTCGCCGTTGCAAGCCAAGTTCCTCCAAATGCAAATAATACTCCTATCAGGGCAAGTAAACTGCCGCCTTCACTCATCAAATTATAAATCATGGCACTCTCCTCCCAGTGTGTATCTTACCACAAACAAGCCCCGAGCGCAATCCTGCGGGGCTTGTTCTAATATTAATATATTCTGAATTTTTTGCTAAAATATCCCTTAAAATGCTAAGAAAAGTCCACGTAAGGGTACTCCTTAAAAACTGGCGTCCAAAAGATTGTTTCTCAAGCCCACTCAACTCATATACTCTTCCCGCAGTTCCCCAGCCGCTTTTTCCACGGCCTCCTGTAGTCCCGCCGCCGACATTCTCATGGCTCCGGCACCAAATACAATTCTTTGCTCCAAAGCATCGGAGGTAGCCACTGTAATCCGATACTTGGAAGCCATCTCATGAACCGTCTTTTCAATGTACTGGTCTGCAGTCTCCGCCTCCTTGGTAAAGACCACATGAATATTGTGGTATTTTAATACACTGCCCGGACCACCCTTCACCTTGTAGGCATCAAACACCAGAATCAAAAGTCCGCCCAGCGTCCCCTGATAGTTGCACATAATATCCATAAGCCGGTCTCTGGCACTATCGATATTCACTTTTGCAAGCTCTCTTAGCTCCTCCCATGCAAAAATAATATTGTAGCCGTCCACCAACAGGCAGTCTTCCTTTTTCTCACCGGATTTGGTGTATCTGGAAGCCGCCGAGTAGGCCGCATGACTTGCACTCTTCTTCTGACTTTCATAGGCATCCCTGCGACTTACATGATAGCGTCTCTTGCGCCTTTTATCCTGCTTGTGACCGCCATAGGTCTGGCGGAAAATGGCATCAATTTCCTCATGAGAAATATAACGTTCCTCGCCGGAGGATCTGGTCTGACTGATGCGACTGGCAATTCCTGCGCCTGAAGGCTCCTGACTTAGCGCACCATCAACCATATCTGCACCCTCCACAGACTCCTGCGCCAACCTTAGTATCTGCGCCGGAAGCTCCACATGGGCATAGTCTGCCACCTGGTCCCAATTCACCACAAATCCTGCGCCATGGGCGCAAAAAACTGATCCCGTAGGATTCTCCAAGTCCTCTTCCGGGTCATATGCAAAATTTTCTATTACTTCTTCTGTGTTATGACAGGGCTCATATCCATCCAAAATGCAGGATAAATGACCCTCCCCATGGGTGTAGGAATTGACCTCCCTCTGGTAATCTGCAAAGGTTGCCACAGGTGCCCGACCTGTAAGCACACTTCGCTCCCCCTCCGCCACCGGAGGCTCAAAGCTTCCGTACATGCGTTGCACATCTGACATGGCACGTCCAAGATATTCCGTAGGAAGCTCCAACACAAAAGCAAACACAGGCTCCAACAAAACGCTCTTGGCGCATCTTAAACCATGCCGAACGGCACGGTAAGTAGCCTGTCTGAAATCGCCACCCTCGGTGTGCTTGGCATGAGCTCTGCCACCCACCAAAAGCACCCGCAGATCCGTTACAGCCGAACCCGTCAGCACACCCACATGGGTTCGCTCCTCTAAATGGGTCAAAATCAACCGCTGCCAGTTTTTATCCAGCACATCCTCACTGCAAAGACTGGCAAACTGCAGACCGCTTCCCCGCTCTCCCGGCTCCAATAAAAGCTGGGTTTCCGCATAATGACGCAGAGGTTCAAAGTGCCCGATTCCAATGGAACGGTCGGCAATAGTCTCCTTGTAAACAATACTTCCCGTACCGAACTCCACTTCCAGACCGAAGCGTTCCAGAATCATATTCTTCAAAATTTCGATTTGGACTTCGCCCATGACCTGGGCATGAATTTCCTTGTTTGCCTCCTGCCATACAATATGCAAAAGCGGCTCTTCCTCCTCAAGCTGGCGAAGCTGTCCCAAAACCTTTATGGGGTCTGCATCCTCCGGCAATTCCAAACGGTAATTCAGTACCGGCTCAAGCATCGGCAGTTCACTTGCACACTCGGCCCCCAGCCCCTGTCCGGCCTTTGTTTTCGTAAGACCTGTCACTACGCAGACCTCTCCGGCCACAACCTCATCCACAGCCTCGAATCCTGCTCCGTTATACATACGGATCTGATTCACCTTTTCCTGCCACAGTTCCTCTTCACTGTTTGCACTGCCACTGTTATCCACCACCATTTTGACCTTAAGGCTTCCTCCGGTCAGCTTTAGATGAGTCAGTCTGTTGCCGGCAGAATCTCTGGAAATTTTAAACACCCTTGCACCAAACACCTCATCATACATAGGCGCCGCTCCATACTTTTCAATGCCGTCCAAAAGAGCCTCCACGCCCTCTATATGAAGGGCTGCACCAAAATAACAGGGGAACACCTTGCGCTGCACCACCGCATCCGCAATCTCCTCCGTCGAAAGCTCCTCCCGCTCCAGATACGCATTCATCAATCCTTCATCGCAGGTGGCAAGCTCCTCAAAAAACTCCGCCTCATCTGTAAAATCCACACAGTTTTCATTAAGCTGTTTTTTCAATTCCTTAAGCAACCTGTCACGGTCTGTCCCGGGCTGATCCATCTTATTGACAAACAGAAACACCGGTATCTCATAGCGCTCCAAAAGCCGCCACAAAGTTCTGGTATGCCCCTGCACGCCATCCGCTCCGTTTATCACAAGCACCGCATAATCAAGCACCTGAAGCGTCCGCTCCATCTCCGCCGAAAAATCCACATGCCCCGGCGTATCTAAAAGCGCCACCTCACACGCCTTCCAAGAAAACCTTGCCTGCTTGGCAAAAATCGTGATACCTCGCGCTCTCTCCATGGCAAAATTGTCCAGGAAAGCATTCCCATGATCCACTCTGCCCACCTGACGAATCCGGCCGCTTAAATAAAGCATACTCTCTGCAAGGGTTGTTTTCCCGGCATCAACGTGGGCAAGAATACCCAGTACTATTTTCTTTTTGATTTTATTTTCTTTTTCTATATCCGGATTCATACTCTAAACATTTTCCTTTAAAACATCTTTAAACTGCATATGATATAGTTCCGTGTACCGTCCGTTTTGTTTCAACAATTCCTCGTGAGTTCCTACTTCCACAATCCGTCCCTTATCCATCACAATAATCCGGTCCACATTTACAATAGTGGATAATCTGTGGGCTATGACGATGGACGTTCTGTTTTGCATCAAATTGTCCAGAGCACTTTGTACCAAATCCTCCGACTCCGAATCCAACGCACTGGTTGCTTCATCCAGAATCAGAAGTCGTGGATTTTTCAAAAATACTCGTGCAATTGATATGCGCTGTTTCTGACCACCGGAAAGACCAATTCCTCTTTCGCCCAAAACAGTTTCCCACTTATCAGGGGTACTCATAATAAATTGATACGCATTGGCATTCTTCGTTGCCATCTCCAATTCTTCCTGTGTGGCATCGTATTTACCATATCTTAGATTCTCTTCAATGGTACCCGAAAAAAGGGAAGTATCCTGAAATACCATACCCATATTGGCATATAAGGATTTCAATGTGTAATCCCGGATATCATGCCCATCAATCTCAATACAACCTTCGTTTATATCATAAAATCTGGTAAGCAGATTTACCAGTGTGGTTTTACCGCATCCGCTGGAACCAACCAGTGCAATCTTCTCACCATCCCTTATATCAAAACTCAAATGATCAATATTGGGCTGTTCACTCTCTTCCAAATATTGAAAACTGACATTCTTAAATGAAATATTCATAGGCGCATCATTTTTCAGCTCAATTGCGTCCTCTTTCTCCACGATGTCCACCGGCGCATCCAATATTTCAAATACACGCTCTATTCCGGCCATACTTCTTGCATAGGTAACATTGAGCTCCGCAAAACGGCGGAGGGGCGTAATCAGATATCCCAAATAGGAATAAAAAACAATCATATCGCCCACTGTCATCTGACCGTTTACAATATACCTTGCAGACAAGCATATCACCACTACAGAAATGATTTCAGAAAAAGAAACTGTTACAGCCTGTCCCATGGAAGCATAATGATTTCTTTTCTTGGTAAACTTGTATATCTTTTGGGAAAGTTTATCATACTCCCTTTTTTCCACATCCTCCATGTTGAACAATTTTACAACTGCATATCCCGACATACGCTCCTGAATATAGCCGGAACTATCCGCCACTTCCCTTTGGGTGGACTGGGAATTTTTGCGTATATGTTGCCTGATTTTCTTGGTAGTGAATACCGATAACGGCAGCGTAATCCCCGCCACAATGGTTAGCGGCACACTGATAGGTAACATCATGGAGAGATACACCACCAAAATGATGGCATCAATCCATATATTTGTTGCTACACTAAATGTAAATGCATGAATCTGTTCAATATCACTGGAAAAGCGGGTCACCAAGGCTCCCGATTTATTCTCCTGGTGAAATCTGGCCGACATACACAGCAGATGATCATACAACTGACATCTCATTTTGTGCATCACCCGATTGGAAACCTCCTGCGCTCCTGCATCACGCAAATACGCCATGGGAATATACACAAAAACCAAAAGCAAAAGCAGAATAATCATCCATTTATAGATTTCCTCTATCTTCTGTTCATTGCTTAATGTGCTTACCAGCAGATCATCCGTAAAATACTTCATCACCTGAGGTATCAAAAGGGGCAATGTCAGCTTAATAACACCTGCCACCGTAGAAACAACAATCAAATACCAATGGGGAAGTATGTACTTTAACATCCTGATAACTGCTTTTTCCTTTTTATCACTCATCTGTCTGTCCTCTTTATTCTAAAATCTTTTCTCTTGACAAAATCTCTTTTGTCAGATATATTTGTTTTCGAAACTAAACAACCGCTAGGGGAGCACATCGCTGAGATTGAGACAATCCATTTGTTTCTAACCCTCACTACCTGAACCGGATAATACCGGCGTAGGGAAGCAACCGTTTCGTTCATACATATAGTTGTGGTATTTTGCAATCCGGTTCCTGTGGTGATACTAACACAGCCCATCCGCAGATTACCACTTGCGCGCAAATTGTATGCTTATGTCCGAAACCCGATGTTGACCCTCCTCGCACAACGAAGGAGGATTTTTTTATGAATAACTTTTTTGCAACCCCCACTGACGTGTGGGGTGATGATGCCGTTATGCTGACCACAATCGGTATCTGTATCGTCGTGGTCGCAATTCTCGCCTTAATCGGCATCACTCTCATCATTTACAAGCGAAAAAATAATGCAAGCGCCAAGATTACCACACGCCAACTGGTATTCTCCGCCATGGCTATTGCCCTTGCAATGGTCACTTCCATGGTAAAACTTATGGAGATGCCCATGGGTGGCTCTGTAACACTGCTCAGCATGCTTTTTATCGTGCTGATTGCCTACTGGTATGGCCCCGTTGCAGGCATCACCACAGGTATGGCCTACGGTCTTTTACAGTTTGTTTTGGAACCCATTTTCTACACCCTGCCCCAGATGCTTGTGGACTATCCGTTCGCATTCGGCGCACTGGGTCTCGCAGGCTTCCTTCACAACAAGAAATTCGGCCTGCAAATCGGCTATATTCTCGGCGTATTAGGACGCTTTGTGTTCGCATTCCTCTCCGGCGTACTGTTCTTTGCTTCCTACGCCCCTGAAGGCATGAATCCGGCCCTGTATTCCATCATCTACAACGGTTCCTACCTGCTTGCCGAGGCCATAATCACCTTGATTATCATTTTCCTGCCTCCCGTACACAAGGCACTGAAGCATGTGAAGAAACTGACCGTGACAGACTAAGTATTTCGGCCCGTTACAACGGGCCGGAGTTTTTCCTTTTTAACACTTTAATGTCTAAAATTAACGAGAACACTCTATGTGCAAAAAATGTAGGATAAAACAAAACGATGTATAGTAATGCAAACCATTGCGAACTAGTAGTGCTCTCTATATTATCAAAATAACATGTATACAAAACTTCAGTCAAAAGTAGTAGAACTATTTGTTCTTAATGCCACTATAAATGGTATTATAGTACATATACCTGCAATAACAATAATAACCTTATTTATCTTGTTGTTCATGTATCAGTCCCTTCTTTTATCCAATCTAACCGCCATACAATTTATTAAAACGGACTATCCGAAGATAGTCCGCTTGCATTCTAATGATTCGACAAAAGGCTTTACACCATGATTAATAAGTTGCTTAATCTTCAAATTCCAAATCATGTAAATTAATGCCAAACTTTTCAAGTTTAACCCTTGTTGTTTTAATTTCATAATCTAACACTTTATTTTCACAAGTATTAGCACGTTTTATAGCCTGCAAAGCTTTATAATAGTCAATAGCGCTGTCAATAACTTCGAACTGATTCATTTCTTCCATCCTTCCACCGCCTTTCCAATTCTATTATAGGCGGATTTTACAATGGTGTAAAGGCCTTTATTGAATTGTCAAGTGTGGGGAACTAAAACTGCTACGAGCGTAGCATTGAGATCAGATTAAAAAGAATAAAAAGAAATCATTGCTTGGCTGTATTTTAGCATAATTAAACTAATACTGTAAAGAGAAACTTTTGCTATTTTTCTATCGGGACAAACCTTCTTACAACTGCTCAAACTGCATGGGCGACAGATTTATCACATTATAGTCCATTCCATATATCTGAGCCCCATACTGCCCTGTTTCTTCAAAATAACTAATATGTACCTTCATGGAATCCTTGCAGTCAAAGTGGAAATCAAACTGACCGTCCCAGAACACGGAAATAGAGTCCAAAGTCATACTGTCAGCCAAATCCCCTAACATCTGCGCTTCCATCTTTTGCTTGGCATACTTTCTCAAATTCTCATCACAGGCCACTCGACTGTTATATATGCGTTTAAATCTCTGCAACGCCTGCATTGCCAATGTGGGCTCTGACGTACCCTTACTCTGCAATACCACCCGACAGGGCGCCCCCGACCAGTCTACCGTACCTTCGTACTTCTCAAACTCTCTGTCCCAGACAAAGCATCCCACCTCATCTTCTATCTTGGGCGGATTGACATACTCATTCCGGATTTCCTCCAGTTTGGGACACATCACCATGGAACCGCTCTCGAAGATTTCCGTAACAAAGTACGCATTCCTAAGGGAGCTGCTTTGTACCTCTTTACATTTCACATGATAAAGTACATAATCCTGAAACTGCCCAGTGATAGCTTTCAACTGGTTTTCCAGCTCCGGTGTCTTCTCAAATTCATAAAAAATATAGCCATCCTTCTCTGACAACTCATCAGTCTTCAAATCAAACGACGCCACGAATTTGAAGGGTTGGACTATCTTCTCCCCCTCAAATCGTATGGGATGAATGCAGAACTTTGATGTCAGGATTACCAAATCCTTCTCTACGTTTTTAGGTTCCCTTTTTTTGAATAAATTTTTAAACATGTTATCTCCTTTGATATAAACCGACTTACCGGCCTCTTTGCAAATAAAACGAATACAGCACCTTCTCCTTCACGGGCATGCACATCAGCCGTCCTAAGGCCTCCTGATAATAATCCAACTGGGTCTCGTAACGGTTCCACAACTCCTCCATACTGTCTATCACATCGGTCTTGTAATCCAGAAGCACAATCTCCCCGTTTTCCACCCAGAATACGTCGATGATACCCTGAATCAGCACTGTCTCCTCCTGCGGAAATTCATGAGATACACGCTGTGCCGCAACACCCAGCACGAAGGGCTGCTCGCGGTACAGCTCGCCCCGCCTGTCTGCCGCCCACATACGATAAGCAAAATCAGACTCCATGAATACCACAAGCTTTTTCAAATTCAAGGCGTCAAAATATTCCTGAGACAGATGCAGATTATCCACCTCTTTTTGCAAAAAAGACCGAATCCGACCGTACAAATCAATCCCTGCAACACCCTGCACATAAGTCTCATAATCCGCAGGAACCTCTGCAAAACAATCCCCTACTATTCCCTCAAAATCCATAAGCTCCATGGCTCTGTGGAAGGCATTACCACGCACAGTTCCGCTGACCTCTTCCTTTTCCCTTCTAAATGCCGGAATATAGGGTACAACCTCCCGCTCCTCAAATGCATGGAAGGCCGCCTCATCCTTTTCGGCCATGGCCGCCGCCTTCAATTCAGAAACAGTGGTCTTGGTATATAAATTCTCCAGATTCTGATAAGGGTACACAAAGGAAAGCCGCTGTCGCAAGGCCTCCACCTGTGCCTCCTCCGCATAATCAGCCGCATAACGTAACTTATCTATTTTATCCGCCATATGAAACTGCTCTTCAAAGGCCTTTTCTTCCATCCAGCCCGCTTCTTTTATCTCCACCTGCATATCCGTCTTGGCAAGAACCGGCATCAAAAAATCCAGATAAGTCCCCGCCTGGGCAAAATCACAGAAGCTAAGCTTATCGGAAGCCTGCTCCTTAGCGACATCCCACTTCTCTGCCGCCTTAGAAAGGGTAGCCGTAAGAATCAACTTCTCCCTTGCTCTGGTCAATGCCACATAAAGAATACGAAGCTCCTCCGCAAAATTCTCCAGCTTCAGTCTCTTGGAAAGCACCTGCTGACGAAGGGTCTTATTGCGAATACGATTTACAGGATCCACATAAGTAGTGCCTAATCCCAAATCCATATCCACCACCAGTGCCTGAGAATACTCCTGCAAATTAAACCGTTTGGACATTCCCGACACAAAGGTTACCGGAAACTCCAGACCCTTGGACTTATGAATACTCATGATGCGCACCACATCCGCATTCTCATCCAAAAGCCCGGCCTCACCGTAGTCCACATCATATTTTTCCAACTGCTCCATGTAACGCACAAAATGAAACAGTCCAAAATAACTGGTCTTCTCAAAATCCGATGCCTTGGTAAAAAGCATCTCCACATTGGCCTTGCGCTTACTTCCTGCCGGAAGAGCCGTCACATAATTCAAATAATCATGGTCCTCCACCAAACGCTGCAAAAGCTCACGAATCGGCATATATACCGTGTACTCACGATACCTGCGCACCTTATCAAGGAAGGCCTGTACACGCCCCTTAAGTGCCGATTGCTCCTCACACTCTGCCAGCTCACACATGGCCTCATACAGCGTACACTTCTTTCTGCCGGCCCGAATCAGCGCAATCTCCTCTTCCGTAAAGCCGCCAAACACAGACTTTAACATGCCATACAAGGGAATGTCCTGTCTGGGATTGTCAAGGACTCTAAGCACCTGTAAAAGCTCTTGTACCTCCGTTGCGGCAAAATAGCCTGTCTTAGAAGTAATATAAACAGGAATACCCTCCGCTTCCAACACACGCTTAAACACATCGTCCCAGCCCTGATTGGAGCGAAGCAAAATCACCATGTCGGAATACTTTACCGGACGCATACTGCCGTTTTTCTCCGACACCTGAAAGCTTCTTTTCAGCTCATGGATGCGATGGGCTACCGCCAAAGCTTCCGCTTCCTTGGCTCCCATCTCATCCTCTTTGCCCGGCTTTTCGATTAAAATCATTTCACTCTCACAGCCCTCCGCCTCCGGGTAACTTGCCCCGGCGTAAAGAGCTGCCCGCTCATCATAAACAAGACCTCCTGTCTCACGCCCCATAATTTTCTCAAAGACGCTGTTTACCGTATCCACCACCTGAGAGCGGCTTCTGAAATTCCTGCTTAAATCAATACGACACTTCTCAGTATCATCCTGCTTGTAGCTTTCATATTTCTCCTGAAAAATCTCAGGCCTTGCCAGTCGGAAACGGTAAATACTCTGTTTTACATCACCTACCATGAAACGGTTAAACTGACCCTCCTCCTCGCCGGACACCGCTTTCAAAAGATACTCCTGCACCAGGTTACTATCCTGATACTCATCTATCAAAATCTCATGAAAATGCTGTCTGTACTCCCTGGCCACCGCACTGGGTTTTACCTGACCTGCTTCTCTGTCCAGCAAAATATCCAGCGCATAATGCTCCATATCAGAGAAGTCAATCATCTTTTTTGCAAGCTTCTCTGCCTTCATACGACGGTCAAATTCTAAGGTTAACTCCACAAGCTTACGCACCGCACGCTCACAATCACCGGACTGCTTCAAGGAAAGCTCTAAGGGTGTCTTAAACAAGTCCTCCGAAAGTCCCGTCAGCGTATCCTTTACCTGACCACGAATCTCCTTGGCCATCTCACGCTTCAAAGGCGACACGGAATCATCCTTCTTGGTGGGCAGACGTCCAAACTCCACATTGGGGATCCGGGCAAAATACTCCTCCAAGGAATCCATCCCACAAATCTTCTCAAGTGCCTCCAGCTCCTTATCCACAAGCTCCCCATACATATAGGGACCATCGGGACACTGACAAAGCTTCTGCACCTCTTTTAACTTATCAACACAGCCTAAAAGCATTTGGTTCACATAATGTAACAGCTCCTGACCGATGGCACTTTCCTCAAATTCTGCCACTGTCTGTGGTACATAATCAGCTTTTCTTTCTTCCAGCCACTCCTCCGGGAAGGGACAGCTTGCCGCATGATGGGAAAGCTTCAGAATATCATTCTCCAGTACACTCTCCCTACCACCGGGGCAGAAAAACTCCACACAATGGAAAAAGTCCTCATCCTTAGAGGCAAAGGCCTCCTCCAAAAGCTCCGAAAGCACATCCTTTTCCAACAGCTTAATCTCACTGTCATCCGCCACACGAAAAGCCGGGTCCAGACCAATTTCATGAAAATGGTTGCGAATGATAAACAGACAGAAGCTGTCGATGGTGGTAATCTGGGCATTGTGAAGAAGTGTAGCCTGCTTCTGAATATGCTCAGACTCCGGGTGCTCACGCAGCTTGTCCGCAATACCAATCGAAATACGCTCACGCATCTCCGCTGCAGCCGCATTAGTAAAGGTCACAATCAACAGCCTGTCAATATCCACGAGATGCTCCTCATCACAGACCATGCGCACGATTCGCTCCACCAGCACCGCCGTCTTACCACTGCCCGCCGCCGCAGACACCAAAATATTGCGATTATGAAGTTGTATTACCTGCTCCTGTTCAGGGGTAAACGCAATTGCCATTACTTTTCGTATGATGTATTACAAACACCATAACTCCTTCTTTTTATTCTTTGTCGGTTTGACTGTCAAAATCTGCGCCAATACTTATTAGACTATTTTTTACATCAAACAAATCCACAAACCTTACTCTTATGTTTACCTCATCCTCTGACCTAAAATAGATATCCCTCATTGTAGAAATCTTTTCTGTCATTGGATATATTAGTGTTACATTTTCAGCCCCATATTTTTTATGATAAGCATACATCTGATACATATCAGCCTGCGCAATTCCATAATTGGACCTAGTATCAGATAGCACCTTCCACTTAGTATCCATTACATATGTATGTTTATGAATCCTATCTTTAATAACAATATCCGGTTTCATCAAAAACTTTTTCCTTGGTTCATCAAACAAATGAAACGTTTTATCCTGTACTGAAACACTATATTGTGCCCCATCCAACACTTTACGCATTTGCGCCGCAATATAACTCTCAAACAATGTTTCCATAGGAAACAACAATGCAAAAGCAACTTCTGAACCAGCAAAAGCAGTAAAGCTCTTACCTTGCAGAAAAACTTTACTCCACATTAATGCAGTGGTGTAGTCTTTATTGTTCCTATCCACTACTACCTTTGCAAAATCGCTCTCATAATCCACAGAAGCGGTCACTTCTCCAAAGCTATTTAAAAGTGTTTTAATATCATTTTTATTCTTGGAGGAACCGGTATGTCCCTGCAAATACAAAAGTGTAGATTTAATTAACTTATTTTCAACTCTGTTCAAATTGAACTCATCAAATTCAACATAGCACCGTTCTTTATGTGCATAGTTATACCTAATTTGTCCTGTAAACTTCATTTTGCCTTTAAAGACTGTCCCATTTGATTGAACAGTCTCATAACTACACTTTAACCCTCGCTTTACAATAAAGAAAACTTCATCAATGAACATGCGAATGAATATCTCAAAAACACTCATTTTCTCCATATTCACAGTTGTTGTTTGCAAAGACTTATAGGGAAAGTTTCTTAATGTCTTTAGCATATCCACAAATAGCTTCTTGGTTTTCGCTTCCGATGCATACTCTTTAGAATATATTTTCGGCAAAATTTCAATAGTGGTTCCATCTTCCATTGTAATCACGCCGACATAATTTTTTGCAGTTATAACCTTCCCTATTCCCTTTTTTGCGGATAAGCCCATCAACTCCAATGCATCTGTATCTTTGTCATTGTTTGAAAGAACAAAATTTTCCAATGCGTCAAAGGTATCCGAAGGCAATGCTGTAAAACCCGGCACCTCTTTACCTCTGACAAATGAGCCATATTCAGTTATCGTATATGATTTGCTCATTATTACACCTCTTTTGTTCAAATCTTAAATAGAACGATATGCCTCTATATTATCGAAGGCTGCATAATTGATTTCATAAATATATGTTTCGTCAAAACTATACTCTGTATTACCAAAGAGCATTCCATAATCGCTAGGAACAGAAAGAATAAACTGTTCCTCCTGATTGGACTTATTATTATCTCCAAGCACCAAGCGAATCTTCTCATAATCCTCGTAAAAATACTCCTGCAACAACGGAATAATGCTATCAGAAAAAATTGTTGCCAGCACTTCTATAGTCGGAGCATTTCTCAGTGGTATAAAATAGGCATGTCCAATGGTATGCTCTCTGTCATAAAGTGCCGCAATACGTTGATTCATTCTTATGAGCATATCTTTAATAGATATGTCCTCCACACTGATTCCATCCAACACTGACGCATCAGGCATCATTTCTTTAAAGCGAAAACGTCGTCTAAGCGCAGTATCAATGGTTGAAATCGAGCGATCAGCGGTATTCATAGTTCCTATTAAATACACATTATCCGGCACCCCAAAAAGCTGGTGTGAATATGGTAACTTCACCATCATTCCTTCCGTTTGACCAACACGTTTTGTCGGCTCTATAAGTGTAATCAATTCTCCAAAGATTTTGGAAATATTACCTCGATTAATCTCATCTATAACAAATACATGGTTTCTTATAACCCTTTCGGAATCCTTTGGCTGTTTTTTTAATCTGAACACTTGAATTAATTCATCAATTACTGCTTGAATAGCATCAAACATCCACTTAGTACCGCCACTTGGAATATCCTCTCGGTCAGAATATTTTGTATTCTTCCATTGCTCTAATACTTTTTCTTTTTTTAGTTTATTATTTGTATTTCCGCTCCAAGTCACAACAAAAGCATCGTCTTCTTTTCTGTACTCCGCTTGAATAATGGAACCCGTCCTTCTTCTAAATTCATATTTTCCATTGTTTTCTTGCGCAGCTTTAGCCAAATCTTTCCACGCTATTTCAAAATCAACACCTTTATCCTGAGCAAATTCACAAAACTTCTTAAAGACTCCCGGCTGAATGCTATATCTGACATCACCCGACTTACCTCCAGATGAAACTTCTGGCTTAATTCCTTCAATGAACTCCTCATAACCATAAGATTGATGGAAGGTTGTAAACTCAATCAGTCCCTCCTCCTTGTACTCATTATAACGTTCGAGAACCTCATCATAGTTCTCCTGTTTTACAGTCACAAGTTCCTTGTTCTCAATAATTGCAACAGCATAAATTATCGTATTATACGTTTTTCCGGTTCCCGGGGGGCCATACAATATTGTATTTTTACTTACATCCGTTTTTGTTTCCTCTTTCACTGTTGTAATCGAAGACAAATCCATGTTATTCAAAGCTTCTCGCAACTCTTCTCTCAATTTCCAAGAATATCTCTTATTCCCGTTTTCACTCACATTCCTTCCTATAAAAGGAATAACATAATATCTGTTTACATCCCCATCCATACAATCAGGGCAATTATATTTCTTTTTAATCTTTGCTCCGTAATTACTGCCAAGCCGACTATAATAGATAGGAGTATTTCCATAAAATTCAGCAAGCATAGAACATGTACTTTCACCACCCTGTTCCAATATCATTTTTAACATTGCCAGCGCTTCTTCGGACGTCAGATTTTTATCCTTTAGAATCTCTGCCCAATCAGCAGCACTGAGATTGGGATTATATTCTGCAAGTGACGGCCAGTAAATACTTTCTGTTTCCTCTTCTGCAAACCAACGTCCAAAATACACTACATCTGTTGTCAAAAGATGATATGCAGTATCCTGATAACATCTGTCATCAAGTCGATTCTTACTCATTGTAAGAACCTCCTCATCTCCCGACACAACATCAAGAACCAGATCACACATCCTATTATAATTTTCTAACTTCCATACTTCTGACTTGTTTTTACCCTTCTCCTCCGTGAAACCAATCTTGTCACGAAACATTTTATATATTGTGTATTTATAAATATAATATTTTTCCGGATATTGAAAAGCAAGATAAACAGATATTGCATGCAAATCCTGATAATGATTCAGATTCAGAGGTTTTACAAACTTATCAAACCCTGCTCGAAAGTCCACATATCTTTGCGCAAGGGGAATGCTTTCATCGTAAAGCATTCTAAATAACGCTCTTACTGTTTCCGGCTCAGCCTTACTGTACTCTTTGAGCATTCTATACGGATAATACATGGATGCCGCCAGTAAATTGTCGGTAAGTCTAAAAGCCTCGGCAAGCATTCCGGCAAAATCCTCCGCATCTATCTTCCAATGTGCTTTATAATGTCCAATTGCCTCCCACTTGTAGCGTTCCTGCTCATTTACTCTGTTAAAATCTGCTTTATACGCTGCAATAATCTCTTGTATTTTATCTCTCATCCTCATTTTCCTCCATCATTTGGAAAATCTCACCTGCGGAATATTCCTTCAGTTTCCGCTTCTCATATCCGGGAATGGCCCCATCAAAACCGCACACATTTTTATAACTGCAATAGGTACAAGCCTGAGAGGTTCCTTTTTCATAGGGATTCACACTGATACAGCCATCTAACATCTCGCGACCGATTTCCCGAATCTTTTTATTTACATACTGAGACACCAGTTTAATTTCCTCCACGCTCATAATGCCGGAGGTTGCAGTGAACTCGCCGTTTTTCTTGCGTGCTACAGGAATCACATCGGACTTGTCACCCATGAAGGCGTCCAGCTTATCCACGATTTCGGGATTGGCATTTACCACGCCGTTCATGCGAAGCTGACTGACGATTTTGTCATTCAATTCCTCCGAGGAAATCTCCTGTGCAGTCTCCACCATGGGGTCGTCAATGTGGTAGTATAACAGTGCCGCCGGAACCACTTCCTTGTCCGGATGCTTTGCGTTCTCCGCTTCCATGGCCGCATTCATATATACCACCAACTGAAGCTGTAAACCATAGTACAATGCCACCAGATCAAACTGCTTGTTGCCGGACTTATAATCCACAACCTTTACATATACATGTTCATCATCCTCAGCCGTGTCAATTCGGTCGATTCGTCCCTGCAAATGCATCCTTTCATCCTCGGACAAGGCCACATTTATACTGGCAAGATTGTCTGCCGAATGGAAGGAAAATTCATATTCCGAAGGTGCAAATTTTCCCTTCTTTAACTGATTTTGCAAGGTAAATACCGTACGGATCAAAATCCGCTCCATGCGTCTGATAGCATACTCATTGCGGGCACTGCTGTAAAGCACCGTGTCTCCATATACCGCCGCATAAGCCTCCAGTCCGGCATGCACCGCCTCTTTCGCAAAATCCGCCGGAAAATCAAACCATGTATAGCCCTGTTCCTCCAGCTTCTCACCAAAGGTCTCAAGCACCGCATGATACACATTACCCATATCCACATTCTCAAAGCCGAACTCCTGCCGCTCCTTTAGTGACAATCCGTACTGCAAAAAATGTCTGTAAGCGCAGGCCGCAAAGGTCTCCAGACGGGTAACACTATTTTGCAAACGCTGACCATACAAAAGCCTTGCCACCATCCGCGAAATACCGGTATCCTGATAACGCGCAAATGCCGCCTTCGCTAATCGGTCTCTGTCTGCACAGATTGCCTCGTCCCCATAGACCTGATACACCGTAAAAAAGGTACTCTCTGCCTCCCTAGGCAGACTGCCCTCTACATACTCCCGAAGGTTGCTTGCCAAAAATGCACGCCCCTGAGAGGCGCTTACAATCTGCTCCGTAATAGGCCGATTCTGGGGACAATCCACCTCCATGCCGGGAAACAGATTCTGCACAGTCTCTATCAGATAAGCCGGCCTGATACTCTTACCGGCACTGTTTACCTTTGCATAGGACAAATACAGCTTGTGTGAAGGCTTGGTCATGTTCAGATACAGATACAATCTCTGAATATACATCTGCTGTCTGGGAGAGGGCGCCAGCTCCAGCTCAGACTCCCTAAGAAACTCCCTGTCCATGTCAGAAATGATGCCACCCTTGGAGGTGTTTTTCGGTATATTTCCATCGTTTACTCCAAGGAAAAACAATACCCTCACCTGCTTCAAACGGGTACGCTCGATATCGCCCACAGTAATACGGTCCACATTTTGAGGGATGGTTCCCACCTGAATTTCGCCAAATCCGGCCTCCAGAATATCTTTAAATTCAGCCAGCGTAATCTCCTCGTCACCCAGCATGGCATGAATCTGCTCCAAAAGCTCCATCACCAGGCGATAAATCTGAGCATACTCTCTGGCCTTCACTAAGTCTCCCGCCTCTTCAAAACGAGTCTGGTAAGCCACCAACTTATTCTGCACCTCGTTTGCCACCAAGAACTCATAGAGCTTGTCCACATATTCTTTGGCCGCTGCTTTCCCGCTCAGACGAAGCATCTGAACCTGTGTAATCAACTTCTCCCTATAAGCATTCAGACGCTTTAATATCTCCTCATCTTCACCCATCTGCTCCGTCCTGTGGACAAACATATGACTCCATCTGCTGTATCCCCGAAGCCCCGTCTGAATACAATAATTTTCCAACTCATCCACTTCCTCCGGCGCCATATCCGCCAAACCACTACGCAGATAATGGAACACGGCCCGGTAGGAGAAATCCTTCTCAAAAAGCTCCAATGCGCTTTTAATATACTCAATCATGGGATTTAAGACCAAGCCCTTAGTTGCATCCAAAAAACATGGCAGTCCCATCCTTGCAAACTCTGCCTCCACATGGGACGCATAGCTCTCCAAATCTCCCAAAATGACTGCTACATCTCGATATGCCAACCCTTCTTTGCGAATCAGTCTGCAAATCTCAAGGCCCGCCTGCTGTACCTCCTCACGAGGTGATACTGCTTCAAATATACAAATTTCATCCTGTGCTTTCTCATAGGTCTGATAGGGATAACGGAACAAATTCTGCTCCAGATGGGCAAGAGCCGGTGACTGTACAAAACGATACTTCACATCGCTTCCCACAAACACATCCGCAGCTCTTGTAACGCCTGCCTCTTTGGCCAACCTGTCCAAATCCGCCACGGTCTTCTTACTCAAGTGAAACAACTTCTGCTCCCCATCCTGCACATAAGGGTCTTCACCCTCACCGAGCGTCACTGTCACAATCAGTTCGCTGCACAGTCGCATCAACTCTTGAATCAACCGATTCTGTATAGGGGTAAAACCGGTAAAGCCGTCAAAAACCACCACACTGCCGGGCAAAATTTTGGACTTCTCTAAGGACCTTGCCAGCACATCCAGTTTTTCCTCCGTGGTGATAAAATTGCCCTGAATATAGTCAACAAACCCCTGATACAGCTTCTCTAAATCCTTAAGTTTCTGTACCAGTGCCCCGCGCCCTTTTGCATAGTCAATAAGCCTGCCCACATCCCGGGTTCCAATGCCATACTGCATAAATTCAGAAATGGCACTCTTTACCTCATGGATATAGCCCTGCCGGTTTAACAGACCGCCCAAAGTAGGCAGTTCTTCCCTCATACCTGCCGCCACTCTCTGAAGCACCAGACTCTTACCCGTATCATCTAAAACGGGCATATTTTCCCAGCCCACCTCTTCTAAGATACGGTGACTCAGACGTCCAAAGCTCAGCACATCAATGTTTAAAATGCCACCACTTTGGGACAGTGTCACCAAGTCCTTCTGGGTCTGCATGGTAAACTGATCAGGCACAATAATCAGGAAATTTTGCCTGGGATTTTCCCCTGCCCGCTTTAGTATCTCTTCATAAAGTTGTCTGCTCTTGCCCGCACCTGATGGGCCGAAATAAAATTGCAAACTCATTTATATTCCTCTCTAGTTCAAATCCAACTCCACAGGACAATGATCCGAGCCCATAACAGCAGGATGAATCTTGGCATCCACAAGTCTCTCTTTCAAATCCTCAGATGCCACAAAATAGTCAATACGCCACCCCACGTTCTTGGCTCTGGCACCGCCCATATAGGACCACCATGAATAAGCATCTGTCACGTCAGGATAAAAATGACGGAAGGTATCGATAAATCCACTCTCAACCACCGTGGTAAAACATGCTCTCTCCTCATCGGTAAAGCCTGCATTCTTACGGTTGGTCTTAGGATTTTTCAGATCAATTTCCTTGTGGGCCACATTCAAGTCTCCACAGAAAATCACACCCTTTTTCTCAGACAGCCCCTTCACATACGCCAGAAAAGCCGCCTCCCATTCCATACGATAGGAAAGTCTGGTAAGCTCTCTTTGAGAATTTGGCGTATATACCGTCACCAGATAAAAATCCTCAAACTCCGCCGTAATCACACGGCCCTCATGGTCATGCTCCTCCACACCGATACCGAAGGTCACGCTAATGGGCTCCTTCTTGGTAAAAATCGCCGTACCGGAATATCCCTTTTTCTCTGCAAAATTCCAATACTGATGGTAACCCGGCAATTCAAGCTCTAACTGACCTTCAGAAAGCTTAGTCTCCTGCAGACAGAAAACGTCTGCATCAATCTCACTAAAAAAATCCATAAAGCCCTTCTGCAAGCAGGCTCTGATTCCGTTTACATTCCAAGATATTAATTTCATGTTTGTTCCTCCCTATTTCACCACTAAATCATAACTTTCTGCAATCATACGCTTTATCTCTTCCTTGGGTACTGTGCCATCCAAAATCACAGTGTTCCAGTGTTCTTTATTCTGATGATACCCCGGCAATACCGATTTATAGGTACTTCTCCATAAATCACGCCACTCAGGGTTCACCTTTATATTGATACAAAGCTTTCCGTCTTTTTCATAAGTCCATAAAAATGCCTTCTTATTTTTCCTCACACGCACCAACTGCCAGTTCGGATCATGAAAAGGTGCATCTTGATAGGTGCCAGAAAAGGAAAGCCCATATTCTAATACTTCTTTGCGCGTTTTCATTTTCATCCCCCATTGTTCAAATCCACAACATTATCATTATAACACACATCTTTTTTCCTTACCACTTACTTTGATTGACAAACCACAAATTGACAAACCACAGGATAATGATTACATTAGTATAAGAAACCGTTTGTTGGATAATATATTATTTCAGAAATGAGGATTCACATGAAAGACCTGAAAAATTTGCAAAACAAGAAACTATTTCTTTTTGATATCGACGGCACTCTGGCCGTGGGGGACACTCTCTACGAAGGGAGCCAAGAATTGTTAGACTATATCGAACAAATCAGCGGCAAAGCCTGCTTTATCACCAACAACTCTACCAGAAGCGGTGAAGATTATGTGGCGAAATTCCGGGAAACCTTTGGTCTTGAAACCACAGAGGAGCAGTTTATTACCTCCGGTTATATGACCCTGAAGTTTTTACTGGAGAATTATAAAAACAAGAAAATCTACGTTCTCGGAACCGAATCCTTTATTGATGAGCTTAAGGAAAACGGTCTGAATATCACCGAACAGTGTGAGGAGGATATCGCCTGCGCCGTGGTTGCCTACGACAGCGAACTGACTTATGCCAAGCTGACCGTGGCAAGTGAAGTGTTGCTCACTAAAGATGTACCTTTTTATGGCACCAATCCTGACCTTCGCTGCCCCATCGATTTTGGTTTTATCCCGGACTGTGGCGCCATTTGCAGAATGCTTACCGACACCACAGGCAAGGAGCCTGTCTATCTGGGCAAGCCCAGCCGAAGCGTAGTTGATTTGTGCAGAGAACGTTTTGGCTTTAGCAAAGAGGAAACTATTGTTGTGGGCGACCGCCTCTACACGGATATTGCATGCGGAATCAATGGTGAAGTAGATACCTGTGTACTCTTTACAGGCGAGGCCAAACCCGGGGACATGAAAAATACCGAATATCCTGCTGACTATGAATTTGAAAATGTGAAAGCACTATGGCAGGCATGCCTGTCAAACTAAGCCAAAACACCCAACTACCGTAATGCGCAAGCACTACAAATAGTTGGGTGTTATATTTATGTTATGTATTTTAAAATTACTCTACAAAATTATCTGTATTGGTAACTACATTTGCAGTTTTGATGATATCCCTGGGCTGCTCTTCAGCGCCTGCAACAGCTACCTTGCCAGCCAAAAATCCGGACAGTACAGACTGCAAATCTACACCGGTAGCTTCCTTCAAACCGTCAGTTACCTGAACAACGGTACCCATAACATCCTTCATCAGCTTAGCGGAATTACCGTCACCGTACATGGTAATTCTGTCAACATTGTTAAGAGGTGTAGCTGCATTCTTAACAACCTCGGGCAGTGCATTGAAATACATTTCAAGCACAGCAGCCTCACCCATCTTCGCCATAGCTTCGGCCTTCTTCTCAATACCTTCTGCTTCTGCCACAGCCTTAGCACGGATTGCCTCTGCCTCTGCAAGGCCCTTGGTACGGATACCTTCTGCTTCCTGCTCCATGGTATACTTCTTAGCTTCCGCCTGAGCCTTCATAGCCTCAGCTTCCTTCTCGGTCTCGAACTTCTTCGCCTCTGCTTCACGCTGACGCTCGTAAAGCTGTGCATCTGCTTCCTGCTGCTTAGCAAACTTCTCTGCTTCCGCTTTCTTCTTAACCTGTGCGTCCAGAGCCTGCTCCATAACCTCAGCCTCTTTCTGCTTCAAGAGAATCTCCTTCTCCTGCTTTGCAATGTTTGCCTCAGCAGTGGTGATCTCGATGGTCTTACGCTGTTCCTCTTCCTGAATCTTATATGCGGAATCAGCCTCAGCCTTCTTGATATCGGACTCACGCTTCAACTCTGCCTTCTGAATTGCCAGCTCGTTCTGCTTCTTAGCAATCTCAGACTCAGCATTTACCTCAGCCTCGTTAGCCTCACGCTTAGCGTTAGCCTGTGCCTTTGCGATTTCCTTCTCACTTTCTGCACGGGAAATTGCTGCGTTCTTCTGAATCTTAACAATATTATCTACACCGAGGTTCTCGATTACGCCATTACCATCCACAAAGTTCTGAACGTTAAAGCTGATGATATCAAGACCCATGGCCGCCAAATCCGGCTCTGCATTCTCTTTTACCAAAGATGCAAACTTCTGACGGTCGGAAACCATCTCTTCCAGAGCCATCTTACCTACGATTTCACGAACGTTACCTTCCAGAACCTCTCTTGCAACGCTTCCGATGTAATCGGGTTTCTTGTTCAGGAAGTTCTGCGCAGCAAGGGTCAGACGCTCCTTGTTATCACTAATCTTAACGTTTACGGTTGCATCTACACGGATGTTGATGTAATCAGCAGTAGGTACTGCACTGGAAGTCTTAACATCTACAGGAATTAACTGCAGATTCAGCTCATCCTTTCTCTCCAGGAAAGGAATCTTTACTCCTGCTTTACCAATTAACACCTTGGGATGCTTTCTCAGACCGGAAATTAAAATTGCGGTGTCCGGTGACGCCTTCACATAGCCGGTCAAGAAAATGATGATTACAAAAATAGCAACTAAAATAATGGGTACTGCAAATGGCATTTCTTTCTCCTCCTCTTACGTATATATATTCATATTGCTTCACTTTATTCTAGCACATTAATAAAGCAAACTCAACTACTATTGTATTCCTTTTTCTATAATACCAAATCCCAACGCATAAGGGCCGGTGTGTACACTGATGGCAGCACCAATCTGAAAAAGAGGAATATCCTCAATCTCATAGCCGTTCTCATGAAGAATCTGCAAGGTCTGCTCCCTGATGACCACCGCTTCCTCATAATCATAACCATAGCCGATGGTCAGGCGGAATCTGTCAAATCCGCCGCCCTCTTCCTTTAAGTAATTTAACAGCAAATCAATGCTCTTAGCCACAGTACTCTTACGACTTCTGCCAATGCCTGCCGGAAAAATTTCTCCTTCTTTCAATATAATCACAGGACGAATGCCCAAAACACTGCCCGCAAGACCCGCCACTTTACCAATACGGCCGCCATGCTTCAAATATTCCATATTACCCACTGTGAAGAAAATACGACCGGTACTCTTAATCGTCTCCAGACGTTCAATTGCATCCTCATAAGCCATACCACTGTCCCGAAGGCTCACCGCCTCCAACACATACAGACCCTGAAGCACCGTATTCACCGTAGCGTCAATCACCGCAATTCTCGCCTCAGGATAGTCCTCTAACACCATCTCTTTCGCCGTCATGGCAGACTGATAAGACCCGGAAAATTTCGTAGAAATGCAAATGCAAATCACAGGTTGTCCTAACTTTGCATAAGGCTCAAACACGTCAATATAATCCTGCACCGGAGGCATGGATGTCTTAGGGAACACCTTGGGGTTGTCCACCATTTTCTGGTAGAAATCCCTGATTTTGATTTCCACCACTTCCTTCTCATAATGCTCATCATCAAAGGATACATAAAAGGGAACCACCGTCACATTTTTTTCGGCGGTAAGCTCCGGTGGTAAATCACATGAACTGTCACTGATAATGTGAAAGGGCTCATTTTTAATATCATTCATCAAAGGTTCTCTCCTATTCTATAAGGCTTATAGCATATTTTAGCTTATAAAAGCTCATACTGCAAGCATTCATACAAAAGTCTGCTTCCCTCGGCTATTTCCGCCGGCAAAAGCGCACGGGCAACACACTTTTCCTCTGCACCCTCCGAATCCTCCTGCAACAAATATGCATAATCCCCATCAATTCTGTTTACTACATAAATCCTGGTCGATAAATCCATGTTTTTCCTCCTATATTCTTCCCTGCATTTTTATATTTAGTCTATAATGAATTATTGGTGTTGGGTGGATATCTCATTTACATCGATTGAGACACTATACTCCTAACACCGATAATACAATTAAGACTATTATAAAATTTCTCTATAAATTCTGAGCACATTTTCACAAAATATCTTCTCAAGCTGGCTTTCAGTGAAGCCTGCTTTATGTAGGGCGTCCCAAAGGAGGCCTATGCTTTGCGCCCCCGGCAATTCCTCATGGGTATCGATTCCGTCAAAATCACTGCCCAGGCCCAGAACCTCTATACCGCCTATATTTACAATATGTTTGGCATGGCGCACCACGGCAGAAATGGTTCCTTTGTTTACAACACCTTCCGGCATCTGCTCCAGGAAATCTGCACAGAAATTCAAACCCATGCAACCACCTCTCTCAGCCAGTTTGCGAATCATATCATCTGTCAGGTTGCGTACACATCCACACACTGTTCTCGCATTGGAGTGACTTGCCACAAAAGGCTTTCGGGAACATGCAAGCACATCATAAAAACCGGCATCTGACATATGAGACACATCAACAATCATACCCAGCTCATTCATGCATTCCACGAACTCTTTTCCCGCCTTCGTCAAACCATGGATTGTATCCGGAGTATATAAATCTACCTTACCTTCCAGATTAATGTTAGGCCACCCCAGTTCATTTGGAAAATTCCATGACAATGTCATCATGCGGACACCCATCTCATAAAGTGTATGTAGCTTATCAATATCACCACCGCACACGCCGCCTTCTTCCACCGTGAGCATAGCCGAAATTTTACCCTTATCACGATTACGCTCAATATCCTCATAACCAAGTACCAGTGCTAAAATATCCTCGTTAGCTGCAAGTTCCTGTTTATACACCTCATAAAGAACACAGACCTCATCCCAAGGTGTTTTTTCACATTTTCTCGCCTGCACAAACAACGCAAAATTCTGAAGCAGCCATCCGCTTTTGGCCATGCGTTCCAAATCCACATGCAGATGATTACCGCGAAGTCCGCAATCCTCGCCCAATCTTTTGTGTTTTAAAATTTCTGAAATGGTATCACAATGCATATCTGCTATCAGCATATTCACTACTCCCTAACCACTGCATGATTTTTAAGATATTCCTTCCACAGGTCTATGTATTGTGCTTTCAAATGTACACCGTCATGAGTATACTCCGACACCATTCCACCACTGTCGTCACACACAGCCTCATTGACTTCCAGATAAAAAATGGTTTCATCATCCGCCAGTGCCTTGATGCCCTCATTACGCACTGTAATACCCTCATTGGTTATGTAATCACCCTGTGCGGACCGCTCTGTTGTAACCTGCATAATTCCCTGCAAATAAATAATGGCATCCGGTTGCAGCTCACGGATATGATTCACACATTCCGCATATTTTTCCAGAAAGCTTTCCGGCGTTCCTGTGCCCATTTCGTTGATTCCTATCATCAGATACACCTTGGCAAACTGATTCTCCGACAAAGCCTGCTCCACAGTAATCTTACCACGCTGTCCGGGTACTTCCACAATTTTAGCCGTAAACAGCTTATGCACAGACAAACCAACCGATGCATAAAAGGTGCTGACATCCCGCAAACTGCTGTACTCATACATTCCCACCGTGCGGGAATCTCCGATAAAAACCGCATCGGCAAAATACTCCTCGCCTACCGTCTGAAACACCGGCCCTTGAAACTCCGGTTCGTACTCGGGCTCGGGTTCCGGCTCGGGTTCGGGCAAAATCTCCTGCGTCTGTTGGGGTTCCTGCACAGGTTCAGTCTCCTGCAAAAGCTCAGAAGTCGAATCCTGCATCTGCTCCGGCTGCGATTGTACAATTACTTCCGGTTCATCCTCCGACTGCGACTCCCGCATCGTCTCCCATTCCGGCAGCTCTACTTCATAACCGGCCTTTGCCATCAAATCCAGCACCGGGTCCATATACACATGCCAGCCTCTTGTTAACGTCAGACAAATACAGCCAAATAGCACCAATAAAATCAGGAAAGTTTTATCCTCTCGTTTTGGCTCTTTACTATAAACTTCATATAACCATTCGTCGTTATTCAAACTGCATCCTCACTAAAACTTAAAATACATAAAGGGATTATCTCCCTCCACCATGATTCGCCACACACAAACCCAGAACAGTGCTGCCAAAACAACCTTCATTACCAGACTGTCCTTCCACCTGTCAAAAATTCGCTTCACTATGGATGTACAGGCAATTGCCGCCACCACAAGCAATCCACCATAAGTCTTAAGTACCGTCCACCAGTCCCCGGGAACAACAAACTTTGGTGTGCTTCCGAACATTCTGCCCACATACAACACAAGCTCATTTACATCTGTAATTGCAAAAAACATCCATGTCACGGGAATCACTGCCCAGACGTACAAATGTGGAATAATATGCAGTTGCTTCCACACACTTTCTCCACCAACAGGATGCCTGTCAATAAAACCGATGATTTGTCTCTCAGCCACAATCAGAAGCCACAAAACCACTCCCCACAAAAGGAAATTGGCACTTCCACCGTGCCATAGGCCCGTTAGTGCCCACACAATTAACAAATTTCTGATGGTACACACTTCTCCTGCCCGATTGCCGCCCAAGGGAATATACACATAGTTACAAAACCATCTTCCCAATGTAATATGCCATCTTCGGTAAAAATCCCGCACGGAATCAGCCATATAAGGCGTCCTGAAATTCTCAGGGAGCTTAAAGCCCATCATGATTCCCAGTCCGATTGCCATAAGAGAATATCCATAAAAATCAAAATAGATTTTAAAGGAATAAGCGAATGCTCCCAACCATGCCAAGGGCGTAGAAATACTCTCAAATCCTCTTACCTGAATATCATTCCATAAAAACCCGATTCTGTCCGCCAAAAGCACCTTAGCCGCCAGCCCCAAGGTAAACACCTTAAGCCCCGCTTCAACACTTCCCCATGTCATCTCCCGCTTTTTTATGGCGTCGGAAACCTCACTGTAATTGACAATGGGACCTGACACCAACTGCGGAAACATGGTTATATATGTAAATAAACTTAACAAGGATTTCTCTGCAGTAATAGTTCCACGATAAACATCTATCAGATAAGACAAAATCTGGAACGTGTAAAAACTAACGCCTAAAGGCAGGACTTCTCCACCTCTATATAGCTTTAATATGAAAAGGATTCCAACATCAATAATTATGGCAAACGTCAACATGCCCTTTTGACATTCCGCATATATATTAAATTTAAAAGATTCTCCCCACCGTTCTTTTAGTTTATTTTCTGCTCCGATAAAAAGTGCCATCAGATAATTTAGAATCACTGACGCAACCAACAGCACCAAAAACTTTGGTTCGCCCATGGCATAAAACACCAGACTTCCCGCCACCAGAACGAGATTTTTCAGTTTCCCGGGTGCCAGTGCATAGGGTATCAAAAACAGCGGCAGAAAATAAAGCAAAAATTCCACACTGCTAAATATCAATTCAAATCACATCTTTCTTCATTATTTCTTTATAATACTATCTTGAAAATTCAATCATTACAACTAAATTTTTCTTAATTTTTTGATACATATGTAGTAAAATAGACTTAACGATTCCCCCCGAAAGGAGCAACCAATGAAAGAACAGCTATATACCATCCCTTTAAATGATGCCATAAATGCCAATGATGAATGCCCATTTTGTTTTATTGAACGAAATATTGAACAGGATCTTCTGGACTTTGTACTGGGAAGCGGTTCCTCATACATGGAAGCAGATATCCGCGACATGACCGATAAGGCCGGATTCTGCCGCCCACATTTTCAGAAAATGTTTGATTACGGCAATACACTGGGTAATGCCTGGATTTTAAAAACACACTACATGCGCATGATTGAGGAAATGAAAAAAGAATTTGCAGGCTTTAAGCCCGGCAAATCCTCCCTAAAAAACAAACTAATGAAGACCTCCTCCGGAGACAATTCCATAAGTATGTGGGTTCGCAAAAAGGAAGAATCCTGCTATATCTGCAACCACTACAAAGACACTTACGAGCGATACATGGATACCTTCTTTTATCTCTATAAAAATGACGAAGAATTTCGCAAAAAGGTTCAAGAGAGCAAGGGTTTTTGCCTGTCCCACTTCGGCGATTTATGTGACAGCGCAGATGGTAAACTCTCCGACAAAGATAAAGAAACCTTCTATCCCATGATTTTTGAATTGATGGAAAAAAACATGGAGCGATTGTCCGAAGATGTATCCTGGCTGGTTGAAAAATTTGATTATCGCAATAAAGATGCAGACTGGAAAAATTCCAAGGACGCCATTCAGCGGGGTATGCAGAAGCTTAAAGGGGGATATCCTGCAGACCCGGTCTACAAAATGCAGAAATAATATGGGGCCTTGGTAAAACAGCTCCGCCCACAGATATATTTTATTTAGACACGCTTCCGCTCCGTGAAAAACGTAGCGGTACATAGGGCTGTAAAATACACAGCCCAAGTACCGACGTTTTTCAAGGGTCTTCATAAAACATATCTGTGGGCGGAGCATCACTATCCAAGTCTCCATACTATTTCTGATATATCAAGGTCTGTAGCATATCCAAATAGGAACAGATTTCCTCGTAGAGCATTTCGGGTTGGAAGGAGGCATCGAGGAAGCGTTCAGTCATAAGGCCTTTGATGGTGTAGTCAATTATTTTGAGTAATTTTTCGCCATCAACGCCTTGCGGCAGCAAGGTGTAGTCAGCACGGCTGTAAATTTCTTCGTAGAAAGTAAGGAGGGTGTTTCGCTTGTCTTCGATGGCCATGAGGGCTTCATTTACATCCTCTGTCATGGAACGGTTCAGGAATTGTTGCATGTACGGGTAGCCTCGCATGGCACGCATACGGGCTGCCTCTGCATGCTTTACGATAGCGAACAGCTCCGTTTCGTCGGCAGGTACAGAACCAAGTTCCAGCATCATATAACGCACACTATAATCATAGACAAATTTATATACACCTATTTTACTGCCAAAATAGTGAAATAACAGACCTTTGCTGATGCCCGCTTCTCTGACCATATCGTCAGTGCTGGCATGACGATACCCCTGCAAAGCAAACACTTTCAGCGCAGCATTTATCATTCTATCCTGTTTTTCTTTCTTCAGGTCAAAAAATTTACCATTCATCTGTCGTACTCCGTTTCGTTCCCGCACATATGACGGGTTCTTTCCAGTTTATCACACTCCCACACAGCTTTCAACCTCAACCAAATGACTAAAATAATGAAATTTTTAAAAATTTACACATATTCTCTTTTCAATTTTGCAAAATAGTATTAATATAGAAATAGAAAAAGTTTTGTATGGAAAGGAGCTACACATGGCAAACAAATTTGGTAAATTTTTATTATTCACCGCTGCTGCCGCTGCTGTTGGTGGTGCTGCTTATTACTATATGAAAAAGAAAGACGATGCTCTTATGGCAGAGTCTGATGAAGATTATGATGACTTTAGCGAGGATTTCGAGGAGGATCTCTCCCGTTCTTACATGCCTCTTTCCCAGAATGCACCCGCTGCACCCGCTGCACCTGAGGCTTGCGAGGCTTCCATAGAAGATTCCATAGAGGATTCCGCCACTGAGACATTTCTCGATGAAGCCACAGAAGAAGCTGAAGAAGAGACTGAAGAAGTAACCGAAACTCCTGTTGAAGAAACCAATGAGATTTCTGACAAGGAGGACGAAGAAGAAGCTGTTGTGACAACCGTTGAAGAAACTGTAGAAGAGTTTATCGATGAAACAGTTGAAGCAACCGAAGAACTTTTCACTCCTCTTACCGAGAAGGTTGCAGAAGTTGCAGATGACATCTCCGAAGAAGTTGAAGAATCTGTTGAAGAGTTCTTTGACGATGAAGATGAGGATTCCTTAGAAGATTAAAATTAATACTTAATACATCAAGAAGCGTGGTCACAGCCACGCTTCTTTTAATTTTTGAATACCTTCTTTAATTGCCTGCTCTGAGACCGCACCAAACCCCAGAAGCACCGTTGCCCGCTGCCCCGGTATTTTCTCTATACAGCTATCCGAAAATCTATACACTCGTACCCCCTTGTTCATGGCAGTCATTACCAATTCATCCTCTGATGCATCGGTCTTTGCGGTCAACAAAAGATGGAGTCCACCATGTTCGCCTGTTACCGTAAACTTTTCACTAAAAGGTACTAATTCCTGTAACAACAAATCATGTTTTGTCCGATATATCTTTCGCATTTTATTCAGATGCCTTTCAAAATAGCCCTCTCTTATAAATTCATTTAAAACTGCCTGATCAATTCTGGAAACCGTGCAGGAATAGAAATAACAATTCTTCTGATATATTTCCAAAAGATTCTTGGGAAGTACCATGTAGCTGATTCGGATTGCGGGCGCAATGGCCTTTGAAAAAGTACCAATGTAAATTACCTTACCATTCTCATCCGTAGACTGCAGGGAAGGAATCGGCTTCCCCCGATACCGAAACTCACTGTCATAGTCATCTTCAATCAAATATCTGTCCGCTGCCCGGTTAGCCCATTTTAACAGTTCTGTACGTCTTCCAATAGGCATGACCGTACCCGTAGGATACTGATGAGAAGGCATTACATAAGCCACTCTCGCCTCCGTCTTATCAAGCTTGTTGACTTGCATTCCGTTTTCATCCATTGGAACAGTAATCACATTGTACGCAAAGGATTGGAAAATCTTACGCGTTCGCAAATATGTGGGATTTTCCATTGCCACTCCCACATGACGTCCGAGAATTTTTTCCAGAAGCATCAAAAGATAGTCATTACCCGCACCCACAATAATTTGTTCCGGATCGCAATTTACGCCACGGGAGGAGTGAAGATATCTGCTGATAGTTACCCGCAAGTCATATTCTCCCTGCGCATGTCCTCTGGCCCACAGCTCTTCATTGCAACTGTTTAGTATGTTTTTGTGTATACGTTTCCACACGCTGAAAGGAAAAGCTGACATATCAATTCCATGAGGGGCAAAATCATATAACAGCTTTTCTACCGCTCTCTCTGCCGGCTTTTGTACAATAGTCTCCTCTGTCATCACCTGCAATGCTTCCAGCTCTTCCATTGGACATACAAAATATCCCTTACAGGGTCTGGCTTCTATATATCCCTCACTCAAAAGCTGATCATAGGCAGAATCCACCGTGCTTCTGGCCACTTGCAAATAGCTTGCCAAAGAACGCGTAGAGGGAAGCCGCTCTCCTTCGAGCAGCTTCCCTTCCCATATTTCATGTCTGATATGTTCATAGATCTGTTCATACAGACACTTTTCACTATTCTGTTGCAGCCTTATGGTCATGTCATACATGAGTGTTTTACACCTTTATCTCTTTTTACGAAGCTCCTCAAGCAACTCTTCCTTTAATTCTCTGGCCTTATCCTTGGTACGGGTATTTGCACTGGGGGATGTAATAATTTTAGCCACAAGACGACTTGCATTTTCGTATTCCTTAAAACGTATGCCCAATGCTGCCATCAGATAATCCACCGTCGTTTCATCCATACCGCACAAGGGGAGACTTTCCGTTTTCAGTGCCTCTGCAAATCCTTTATATGCATTGAGAATATCATTTTCCTCCTGTGCATACAACTCTTTCAATTCTTCCGCAGAAGTCTTATCCTCTGCCTTCAACGATTCTGCATAGCCGCGAAGCAACCATCCCATTTTCAGACAGATGTACGCCTTTTCGCTGTTCTTGGCACGCTTTACCACTGCATTGACCAATGCCAATTTGTATCGCTCCAGCGCCTCTGGGTAAGAATAAGTTTCATCCTTATACTCATGCAGATGAACATTCTTACTAATCTGTTCCCTAATCATCTTGGCCTGTACGGAGGTCATATGAGGAAAATATCGCATTAATGCCGCATACCCACACTTCGGACATAAAATCACATCATACTTCTGCACATCCACACCTTCATGAATCGGACGTAAATCTCTATCTGTTCCCAAAAGTCTGGCTTTACCTGTCTTGGTGATTTTACTGGTAAACTTGTGAGAACATACGGGACACTCGAAGCTTTTATCATAAATCAAATCTTTCTCCTGAATCTCGGTCCCTTTTTCCTCAACTGCCGCTTTTACAGTATTATCCTTTTTTTCAGGCTCTTCGTAAATATCAATATTCTCCAAATTACCCAGACCTAAATCTGCTAACCCACTTAATAATCCCACTATATCTTCTCCTTTTTACGGAAGTAAATTTATTTTGGTAACACATAAGAGCTCTTCAAAGATACAATTCGATTAAACACCAATGCGTCCTCCTTGGAGTCCTTAGAATCCACGTTAAAGAATCCCTGTCTCACAAACTGGAAGCTGTCATAGGGCTTTGCATCTTTAAATGCAGGCTCCAGATAACACTCCTCCAAGACCGTACGGGAATTGGGATTCAGATTCAGGCTGCCATCCTCATTATAAACCCCCTTTTCCTCATCAATCAGATTCTCAAAGAGACGAACCTGCGCCTTCACAGCAGTCTCAGCTGCCACCCAATGAATGGTTCCCTTTACTTTTCGTCCATCAGGGCTGTTGCCGCCGCGAGATGCAGGGTCATAGGTACAATGGACCTCAGTAATCTTACCGGTCTCATCCTTTAGGCAACCGGTACAGGTTACAAAATAAGCATTCATAAGACGGACTTCATTGCCGGGGAACATACGGAAATACTTCTTGGGAGGTTCCTCCATGAAATCCTCACGCTCGATATAAAGCTCTTTTCCAAAAGGAATCTGACGGCTTCCCATCTCTTCATTCTCGGGATTATTTACTGCATCAAGCATCTCAATCTGTCCCTCGGGATAGTTGTCAATCACAAGCTTTACAGGATCAAGCACCGCCATATAGCGGGGAGCTTTAGGCTTTAAATCCTCACGGATACAGTATTCTAATGCTGCATAATCCGCAACGGAATGTGCCTTGGATACACCGCACATTTCTACGAACATCCGAATGGATTCCGGCGTAAAACCACGACGGCGCAGTGCAGAAATAGACACCAGTCTGGGATCGTCCCATCCGTCCACAACACCATCTTCCACCAGCTTCTTGATGTATCTCTTGCCGGTAACCACATTCTTCAGATACATCTTAGCCTGCTCAATCTGTCTGGGCGGATTGGGATATTCCAACTCTCTTACCACCCACTCATACAAGGGTCTGTGGTCTTCAAATTCCAACGTACAGATAGAATGGGTAATTCCCTCAATCGCATCCTCAATGGGATGTGCAAAATCATACATGGGATAAATACACCATTCATCTCCGGTGTTATGATGGGTCATATGGGCCACACGATAGATAACCGGATCACGCATATTGATGTTAGGAGAGGACATATCAATGCGGGCACGAAGCACCTTTTCTCCGTCCGCATATTTACCTTCCTTCATCTCTTCAAACAGCTTTAAATTCTCCTCTATGGAACGGGTGCTGTAAGGATCTTCTTTACCGGGCTCGGTAAAGCTTCCTCTGTATTCCTTAATCTGCTCTGCTGACAAATCAGACACATAGGCTTTTCCCTTTTTAATCAGCTTCACAGCACCCTCATACATCTCACCGAAATAGTTGGAAGCATAGAACAATCTGTCCTCCCAATTTGCTCCCAGCCACTCCACGTCTGCCTTGATAGACTCAACAAACTCAATGTCTTCCTTTGTGGGGTTTGTATCATCAAAACGCAGATTAAACTTGCCACCATATTTTTGAGCCAAACTATAATTTACAAGAATTGCCTTAGCATGTCCGATGTGCAGATAGCCGTTGGGCTCGGGAGGGAAACGGGTGTGCACAGATGTATATACGCCCTCTGCCAAGTCCTTGTCAATTTCCTGCTCGATAAAATTGCGGCTTTCCTTCTCAACCTTTTCTGTTTCGAGCTCTTTTTCCAAATTATCACTCATGATATTCAATCCTTTCCTGCCTCATTTTCGTCTGCCTCTTTGTATAGCACGTCAAACACGTCCTGTTCTACCACGAAAACATTCTGTGTATCATCCGCACTCACTGCCAAATAATCTCCGGGACGCCCCAGCATATATTTCGTCTTATCCTCCAGTGTAAACACTTTGACACCTCTGTCAAGGCGTTTTGCATAGATTTGCTCCTGTTTTACAGGCAAGCATTTGTATGCATAATCTGTCAACAACAAATCCTTACTATTGGCTCGGTTCTTAATGGTGGGAACATATTCTGTTTTGATGCCATTTTCCTCTAAGCAATATTGCTCCTTCGACAAAACATAACTGTTCAAAAACTCATTTTTAATTCGAGTGTAAACCTCTCCCTTATGTCCAATAACAACATATAAATCATCATCTACAATGAGATCCACATCACCTCTCTGAGTACGAATGGTAACGGGCGTTCCATGGGGCAGAATCTGGTCCACCTCCACATATCCCACGGGAATAGGCTTTTTCTCATACACCTTCATATTAGTCACATCTGCTTCATACTCAGATGCATAGATAAGGTCAAAGCTGTCAAAATACTCAACCATACGGTTGTTAAAATAACCTTCCGTATGCAGAGTCGGATAATGATCCTCATAAAGCTTCAGACTGATAAAACCACCGGAGCGTTCAAAATGTCCGCCGCCGGAGCCGATTTTTTCCGCTAAAAATTCTGCCAGTTCTCTGGCATTCACTTCTTTGATACAGCTTCGCACGGAGAATTTATATCCGTCATTCACTTCATTAAATACCACACAGGTTTTAACCACATCTACCTGTAACACAAAATCACTGATAAGACCCAGAATATTGGGGTCACAGGGCTGGGCCTTGATAACTGCAAACCCATAATCATCATTAAAACTATAACGCAGAAGAGCAACACCTGCAATCTCAAGCTCTCTTAGGGACAAATTACTGTTACAGAATTCGGTAATCAGCGTTTTCTCATAGGGAATGGACTCTCGCATATCCATATCAAGGGGATTATAAAGCTCCGCAAACTGATTGGTGTCCGTGTAAAGTCCATAGTACAAAGCCGTTCCCAGTCCATCCTCATCCGTCACATTGTAACCGGCGGAAGTCAAAAGCTTCCACACCAATGTGGAACAGCTTCCCAGATTGGCATTAATCAAGGATAACTCCACATCCGTGATTTCCTGCTGATGGTGGTCAATAATGGCCACCTTGTCTGCCGGAATACGAAGCACATTACCCGCACCATACTGACAGTCCACAGTGATAAGAAGACCCTTGATATGCATGTAGGGTACTTCCATGGGATTAGCATACTCTATGGGAAGCTTCAGTCTGTCAATCATTAACTTTAGGTTTGACTTTTGAATACGATTGTGTCCGCTGTAAATCAGGCGAACATCCTTACCCTTACTTTTAAAATAAGTGTACAACCCATACCCCGCACCGATGGCATCCGCATCAGGATTGTCGTGACATTGAATGGTTATGGGATTATAGGCTTCAAGATCTTTTAATTGCATACTGTATATACTCCTGCTATTTCCTAGTGGTGGAACAGTCTGATGCCGGTAAATGCCATTACCATATCGTACTTGTTACAGCAGTCAATAACAGCATCATCTCTCACAGAACCACCTGGCTGTGCAATGTATTTTACACCACTCTTGTGTGCTCTCTCAATATTGTCGGAGAAGGGGAAGAATGCATCAGAACCTACGGTTACATCCTGCATCTTATCAAGCCATGCGCGCTTTTCTTCTCTGGTAAACTCCGCAGGTTTTACCTTAAAGGTCTTCTCCCAAACACCATCTGCCAATACATCCATGCACTCGTCGCCCATGTAAACGTCGATTGCATTGTCTCTGTCTGCTCTTCCAAGGCCGTCTACAAACTGTAACCCCATTACCTGAGGAGACTGGCGAAGGAACCAGTTGTCAGCCTTCTGGCCTGCAAGTCTGGTACAGTGAATACGGGACTGCTGACCTGCACCGATACCGATAGCCTGACCACCCTTTACATAACATACGGAGTTAGACTGTGTGTACTTCAAGGTAATCAAAGCAATCTTCATATCAATCAAAGCAGACTCAGGAATCTCCTTATTCTCGGTAACGATATTGGAAAGAAGGTCACCGTTGATATCCAGCTCATTTCTTCCCTGCTCAAAAGTAATACCGTAAACATGCTTGCGCTCAATAGGAGCAGGAACATAGGAAGGGTCAATCTGAATCACATTATAGCCGCCCTTTTTCTTCTCCTTAAGAATTGCCAGCGCCTCATCGGTATAGCCGGGTGCAATCACACCGTCAGAAACCTCTCTCTTAATCAGCTTAGCAGTATCTGCATCACAAATATCGGAAAGTGCAATGAAATCACCAAAGGAAGACATTCTGTCTGCACCTCTTGCTCTTGCATATGCACATGCCAAAGGAGAAAGCTCTCCCAAATCATCTACCCAGTAAATCTTAGCCAGAGTATCATCCAGAGGAAGACCTACTGCCGCACCTGCGGGAGATACGTGTTTAAATGAAGTTGCTGCTGGAAGACCTGTTGCTTCTTTTAATTCCTTAACCAACTGCCAGCCGTTGAATGCATCCAGGAAGTTAATATATCCGGGTCTGCCGTTTAACACGGTAACAGGAAGTTCTGCGCCATTCTCAAGATAAATCTTAGAAG
>JAZQLH010000025.1:0-38991 GCA_045542555.1 Acetatifactor sp.
TGAGGTGTAAGCACAGCAATGTGTTCAGCTGACATTTACTAATCGGTCGAGCGCTTAACCAAAGGTTTAGAGGAAAGCAGTATAACTGTTATCAAAGTCTTGGATTTAAGATATTTCGTGTTCGGTTTTGAAGGTACAAACAAAGATATGGCCCAGTGGCTCAGTTGGTTAGAGCGCCGCCCTGTCACGGCGGAGGTCGAGGGTTCGAGTCCCTTCTGGGTCGTCAGATGTTGAGCTGACGTTCAATATCAAATGGGGTCTTAGCTCAGCTGGGAGAGCATCTGCCTTACAAGCAGAGGGTCATAGGTTCGAGCCCTATAGGCCCCATTTATTTTACAAAATCTTCATGCCGATATGGCTCAATTGGCAGAGCAGCTGATTTGTAATCAGCAGGTTGGGGGTTCGAGTCCCTCTATCGGCTCTGTGGAAAATAATTCCATATGGATGGATTCCCGAGTGGCCAAAGGGGACAGACTGTAAATCTGCTGCAAATTGCTTCGGTGGTTCGAATCCACCTCCATCCATTTGCCTTCGGGCGTTAACTTAATATCGCGGGGTGGAGCAGTCTGGAAGCTCGTCGGGCTCATAACCCGAAGGTCATAGGTTCAAATCCTGTCCCCGCTACTCAGACCGAAAGGTCTAAATGCCCAGATAGCTCAGTTGGTAGAGCAGAGGACTGAAAATCCTCGTGTCGCTGGTTCGATTCCGGCTCTGGGCATTTGGTGTATGAAAAAATTTTGGAGCACTAGCTCAGTCGGTAGAGCACCTGACTTTTAATCAGGTTGTCGGGGGTTCGAATCCCCCGTGCTTCACTAGGCAATATAATTGTTTAAAATAGATACATGAAAAGCGGCACAAAGAGGAAATTTAGCCTTTTTAGTGCTATTTTTTTTGCTGTGGACGTGCTATAATTACATTGGTTTTTTATGGCCGATATGCATACGAGGAGATTTTATGGAAAGAAGCACAAGAAAAAGATATATTGCAACCTGGTTAATTGGGATTCTTATTGTTGTGTTAATTTGTATATATGTAGGTGTTGCAATATATTATAACGACAGGTTTTATCCCCATACAACCATTAATGGTATTGAGTTTGGAAATGCGGTTAAAGCTGATGTAATGGACAAGGTAGGTACACAACTGCTGCACTATAATCTCGAAATATCCGGACGGGATTTGCAGACAGGAGAAAAAACGATACTTTTCACAATTATTTCTGAGGAAATTGATTTGTGTGCTACGATTAAAGATGAAGAGATACAAAGTATTTTGGAGCAACAAAATAATTTCCTGTGGCCCGTTCACATTTGGAAGCAGTATGTTTACGATGTCCACGGAGACGTGTCATATAATACAGACAAGCTGACATCTATTTTGAATAGTCAGAGTGTATTTGATGACAATTTAACAATACTACCGAAGGATGCTTATATAAAAGGGTATTCCGAAGAAACGAAGGAATACATTATTGAACCGGAAGTTATGGGTACGCGTCTGGATTATGAGCTTGCGAAGGCGGCAATTGTAGGTGCCATCTCCCAATACGACGTCGCAATTGATTTGGACGAAATGGGATGTTATATGCAGCCTATGTTAAAGTCGACTGACGAAGCTTTGCAGCAAAATGTATCTGATGCAAGTAATTGGTTAAGAACAGAGATAACTTATGACTGGAATACTAACAAAGTGATTTTGACAGGAGAGCAGATTAAGGAGTGGGTTGTTCAGGACAACAATACCTTAAAGCTTGATGAGGTTGCGATAGAGGACTTCGTGGATGAAAATGCTTCTAAGTATGATACCTACGGAAAGTCAAGAGTTTTCCACACTACATTAGGTTATGACTTGACTCTTCCCAGCGGTGCATTTGGCTGGCTTACAGATCGTGAAGCTGAGACTAAGGCTTTGATAGAACTAATCAAGGCAGGAACAGTAGGCGAGCGTGAACCTGTGTATGCATTTAAAGCGCCTTGGAGAGGTATGAATGATGTAGGAAATAGCTATGTGGAAGCTGATTTAACCAACCAGCACCTGTATTTGTATAAAAATGGTTCGCTTGTTTTGGAGACTGATTTCGTGTCCGGAGATATGAGTAAAAATTATGATACGCCGGAGGGCGTCTTTGGAATTACTTATAAGACAACAGATGCCATACTTCGCGGCGGTGATTATGCGGAGCATGTCTCTTATTGGATGCCTTATCATGGCAATTATGGCATGCATGATGCTACATGGCGACAGGAGTTCGGTGGAGATATTTATCAGAATAATGGTTCCCATGGATGTATTAATTTGCCCTTGGACAAGGCAGGAGAGATTTATCAACAGGTGTCAGAAGGATTTCCTGTAATCTGTTATTACTATCCTCCCGGAGTTTTGCCTGAGCCGGAAGTCTATGATGATTGGGATGATGAGGACGATTAAATGGGAGAGAAAACAGTACGCCAACGGGGAAAAGAGCGGAACGCAAAGTCTGCTCTGCGTTGGCAAAAAGCATATGAAAAGCAGCGAGATTTGCAACGTCGAATCAATAACGCTGCTACGGATATTCTTCAGTCGGACAATTTTAAATCTACCCGTAGTCACATACAACATGGCAACATGACGGTAAATAATCACTGCATGAATGTGGCGAAATATAGTCTCGCCATTAGTGAGAAACTAAAAATTCGTTGTAGCGAACGGGAACTGATACGTGGAGCACTTTTGCACGATTATTTTCTCTACGACTGGCACAGTAA
The DNA here is from genome assembly GCA_045542555.1 of Acetatifactor sp. Lineage (GTDB taxonomy): Bacteria > Bacillota > Clostridia > Lachnospirales > Lachnospiraceae > Acetatifactor. The sequence goes on from JAZQLH010000025.1 coordinate 2,745, forward strand.
AGAACATGTACAGCTTTACAAACTACATGGATTATTTCATCCGGGAATTGCCTATAAAAATGCTTCCAAGGAATATCAGTTGACAGCCAGAGAGTCTGATATTATCAGAAAACACATGTGGCCCTTGACAATTATACCTCCCATGTGCAGGGAGGCATGGATAGTGACTACTGCTGATAAGTGGTGTTCTTTGCTGGAAACCGTTCATATTCACAAGGGACATGGAGCCGTAAAAAATGACAGAGACAGGGAGTCTATTTGAACAATTGCATAACTATGGTCAGAGTGATTTTTATCCCTATCATATGCCGGGCCATAAACGAAACAGCTTGGGACAAATGCCGGATTCTCTTTTGAAAATTGATATTACGGAGATTGACGGCTTCGACAATTTACATCAGCCGGAGGGAATTCTGGAAGATTTGCAAAAACAGGCAGCAAAGTTGTATGGTGCCGACGAAACATTTTATCTTGTAAATGGTAGTACCTGCGGAATCCTTAGTGCAGCCAGTGCAGCACTTCCGGAGGGCGGACATCTTCTGATGGCCCGTGGGTGTCATAAATCAACTTATCATGCAGCATATTTGCGCAAACTTAAGATTACCTACCTCTATCCTGAGCAGGTGGATGGCTTTGATTTTCAGGAAGCTGTAACGGCTAAGCAGGTAAAACAGGCTTTAGATGAAAATCCGGATATAGGGGCTGTACTGATTGTATCCCCTACCTATGAGGGACGTATAGCAGATGTGGCAATGATTGCGGAGGTGGTTCATGAAAAGGGTATTCCTTTAATTGTGGACGAAGCTCACGGCGCACATCTGGGATTTGCACAAGGATTTGCCCAAAACAGTTGCAGGCAGGGGGCAGACCTTGTAATTCACAGTGTTCATAAGACACTTCCGGCCATGACACAGACGGCACTTTTGCATGTGAATGGTGAATTAATTGACAGACAGAGGCTTAAGCGTTTTTTGCATATTTACCAGACCAGCAGCCCATCCTATGTACTGATGGCAAGTATTTCCGATGCCATGAAAATTGTTCGTGAGCAGGGAATGGAATTGTTTGATATATTTTACCAACGGTATTTAAAAATGTGTGAAGAACTGAAGCAATGCAGGCATTTGCGGTTTGTTTCTACCGATGATATAGCATCATGCAGGCAGGATGTGGGTAAACTTGTAATATCCACTCAGACAACGGAAGTATCCGGTCAGTGGCTTTACGATACATTGCGTGAAAAGTATCATCTACAGTGTGAAATGGCTGCAAGCAGTTACTGTCTGGCAATGTTTACGGTGGCGGATCCTAAGGAAGCTTATTTACGTATAACGGAAGCACTTCTTGAAATAGATAAAACATTGACAACAAGAGCAGATTACGAGACAATAACTGTAACAGAGAAGTTGTCTCAACCGATTATCAGATATACTCTGACCGAAGGCTGGGAGCAAGAGCATGAACTGACAGAAATGTTAGAAGCGATTGGCCGGCCGGTGGCAGATTTTATAAATTTATATCCTCCGGGGATACCATTATTGGTACCCGGTGAGGTTTTAACCCGGGATTTGTATGAGAAAATCTGTGCCTGTCAGGAGCAGAAATTAAATGTCCAGGGACTGGTGAAACAGGATGGTAATTACCTGATTCCCACAATTATGCAGAAATAATACTGCTGATTTACTAATAAAAACAGAGGAGTATGTAGACATGAGAAAGACAAAAATTATTTGTACTATTGGACCCGCAAGCCAGAATGAGGAGTGCTTAAGAAAGCTTATGCTGTCTGGCATGAATGCAGCAAGATTTAATTTTTCCCATGGCGACAAGGCGGAGCAAAAGGCAAAATTTGATATGGTAGTAAAGGTGCGCGAGGAGCTTGGTAAGCATGTTGCAACCCTGATGGACACCAGAGGACCTGAAATTCGTCTTTGTGATTTTGAAGGTGGCAAGGTTGAGCTTGTGGCTGGTCAGACCTTTACATTGACCACAGAAGATATCATGGGTACCAATGAGAGAGCAAGTATCACTTATAAGAATCTGAAAAATGATGTTGTTGTAGGCGGAAGAATTTTGATCGATGATGGTCTTATCGGAATGCGTATCGAAGAGATTCGTGAGACTGAGATTGTCTGTCGTGTTTTGAATGGCGGTTTTGTGTCTAACCATAAAGGTGTAAATGCGCCCGGCGCAACTCTTTCCATGCCCTATATCAGCGAGTCTGACAGAGATGACATGATTTTCTGTGCAAAGCTTGGATTTGATTTCCTGGCAGCTTCCTTTGCAAGATGTAAGGAAGATATTCTGGAAGTTCGTAAGCTTCTTAATGAGTGTGGAAGCGATATGAAGATTATTGCTAAAATTGAGAATTCACAGGGTATCCAGAACGTAGAGGAGATTCTTGAGGTATCTGACGGTATCATGGTTGCCCGCGGAGATTTGGGTGTAGAGGTTCCCTTGGAAGAGCTTCCTATTCTGCAGAAGAGACTGATTAAACTTGCAAATTCCAAGGGTAAAATGGTTGTAACTGCAACTCAGATGTTGGATTCCATGATTAAGAATCCCCGTCCTACCAGAGCGGAGACCACTGACGTGGCAAATGCAATTTACGATGGAACTACTGCAATCATGCTTTCCGGTGAAAGCGCTAACGGTCAGTATCCCGTGGAGGCAGTACAGATGATGGCTCGTATTGCAGAGACTACGGAGGCTGACATTGATTATCTGGGCAGAATGGCTAAGGCTGAGAAAATGGCTTGGAATTCTTCTGCAAACAAGAACGATATTACGACTGCAATTGCCCATGCAACCTGCTATACCGCAACAGATTTAGAGGCTGCGGCTATTATTTCCGTTACACTTTCAGGTGCTTCCGCAGCGGCTGTGGCACGTTTTAAGCCCAACTGCCCTATTATCGGTTGCACCATGTCCGAAAGAGTAGCGAATCAGATTAACCTGATGTGGGGTGTAACACCTATTCTTTTGGATAGAGCAGAGACTGCAGATGCTTTGATTGCAAATGCCGTAAAAGAGGCTCAGCGTGCAGGGCTTGTAAGAGAGGGTGACAAGGTTGTTATTACTGCAGGTGTACCTCTTGGTATCACAGGTATGACCAATATGATCAGAGTGGTGGAAGTATAAACTATGGGTAAAATTTTCTATCTTATGGGGAAAAGTTCATCCGGTAAAGATACGATTTTCAAGGAATTGTTAAAAGGGCCAGAAGTGTTGAAAACCATTGTACCTTATACCACCAGACCAATTCGTGCGGGGGAGCAGGAAGGTGTGGAGTATCATTTTACGGATGAGGAAGGTTACAGGAAGCTTGCCGATGCCGGAAAAGTAATTGAGCAGCGGGGATATCAAACGGTTTACGGACTCTGGCGGTATTTTACCGTGGATGACGGACAGTTTGTGCCGGGGGGCGACGCAGACTACGTGATGATAGGAACACTGGAGGCCTATAAGAGTATGCAGGCTTGTTACGGTCGGGAAAATGTGCTTCCTGTTTTGATTGAACTTGATGATGGGGTGCGTCTTATGCGTGCTCTTGAGCGGGAAATGAAGCAGGAAAAACCGGGATATGAAGAGATGTGTCGTCGTTTTCTGGCGGACAGCACAGATTTTTCTGAAGACAAAATAGCCCAAGCCGGTATAGAAAGACGTTTTTATAACGACAATCTGGAGCATTGCCTGAATGAAATTCGGGCATACATAAAAGAGCAGAAGATGTCGATATAGTTATGATGGATTAAATTATGAGGAGGTGGGTGCGTGGAAATCCGAGTAAATCAAATACAGCAGCCGGCTGCGGTGGAGCAGCCCCAGGCTACGGCACCCACTGATGGAACTTTTAAATTCATGTTGGCCAGTAATATTGAAGAAGCTGAGCTTCAGACAAGACTGAACACCCTGATGGAGGAAATTACGATGCAGGGTGAGCGGCTTGCCAAGAAGCGTGATGTGAAGGATATGCGGCATTATCGCGGTCTGGTAAAAGAGTTTTTGAATGAAGTTGTGACGCATTCTCATGCTTTTTCCAGAGAAAATTTTCTGGACAGAAGGGGAAGACACCGCGTGTATGGCATTATCAGACTGGTGGATGAAAATCTGGATCAGCTGGCACAGGAGCTTATGAAAGACGAGAAGGACAATCTGGCAATTCTGGGTAAAATTGGAGAAATCAGAGGATTGCTTCTGGATATTTTTACTTAAGTAGACTGGAGGGATACATATGGCAAAATTTAAAGACATCATTGGTCAGGAACAGATAAAAGAGCATTTGCAAAATGCCCTGACTACGAAAAAAATTTCCCACGCCTACATAATTAACGGAGAGAAATCCTCCGGTAAAGAGTATATCGCCAAAGTATTTGCCATGGCGCTTCAATGTGAACAGGGTGAGCTTGAACCCTGTCAGGAATGTCATGCCTGTAAGCAGGCATTGTCCGACAACCAGCCGGACATAATTCGTGTGGGACATGAGAAGCCCAATACCATCAGCGTAGATGATATTCGTGCGCAAATTAATAATGATGTGGCAATCAAGCCTTACAGCAGCCCCTACAAGGTTTATATTGTGAATGAAGCTGAGAAGATGACCCAGCAGGCACAGAATGCTATTTTAAAGACGCTGGAGGAACCTCCCGAGTATGCAGTGATTTTGCTTTTGACCAGCAATGTAAATGCGCTGCTTCCCACAATTTTAAGTCGTTGTGTAGTGCTTAATATGAAGCCGGTTGCGGATGAAAAGGTGCGCAAATTCCTGATGGAAGAGATGAAAGTCCCTGACTATAAGGCAGATGTATGTGTAGCTTTTGCCAGAGGAAATATTGGTAAAGCCAAGGCACTGGCTTCCAGTGAAGATTTTGAGAATATCAAAAATGAGGCATTGTCTTTGCTGAAATATATAGAAGATATGGAGCTACATGAGATTGTGGCTGCTATCAAGAAAATCGGTGAGTACAAGCTGGAAATTGGCGACTATTTTGACATTATGGCAATCTGGTACAGGGATGTGCTTTTATTTAAAGCTACCAAGGATGCCAATCATCTGGTATTCAGAGAGGAACTTGGGGCATTACGCAAATGTGCCCAGCGCAGCAGTTACGAAGGTATCGAAACCATCATCAATGCACTGGACACAGCGAAACGCAGGCTGGATGCCAACGTTAATTTTGAACTTGTAATGGAACTCTTGCTTTTATCGATTAAGGAAAATGGTTAAGCCATATCCTGATCCAATAAAGTTTCAAAATCGGTAAGAGGCATGGGCTTATAATATAAAAATCCTTGGGCGTGGAGGCAATTTTGCTCTATCAGGAAATTGCGCTGCGCCTGAGTTTCTACACCTTCTACGACAATCTTTTTATTTAAAGCTTTCAGCATTTTAATAATGCCGTCTACAATAATCTGTTCCTGACTGTCTTCGATAGCGTCAATAAATCCCTTATCAATTTTAATTTCATCAACGGGCTGGCTTTTTAACATGGTCATGGAAGAATAACCGGTTCCGAAATCATCTATGGAAAGTGCAAAGCCAATGGATCGTAGCTGTTGCAAATTATTGTAGATGGTGTCGGTTTTGTCAAGAAAGGCACTTTCGGTCAATTCTAATGCAACAAGCTGAGGCGGTACATTATATTCTGTGCTTAATAACACCAGCTTCTCGCGGAATCCATTATCGTAAAAATGCATACGTGAGATGTTCACGGAAATAGGGACGGTGGGCTCTCCGGCTTTCAGACGTTTGCCCAACCATGCAAAAACCTGTTCCCAAATGCAGAAATCCACGTTGATAATTAAGCCGTTTTTCTCAAGAACCGGCAAAAAGATGCCGGGAGGGATAATTCCTTTTTCAGGGTGAACCCAACGTACCAGAGCTTCTCCACCAACAATCTTGCCGGAAGCCATATCTACCTTGGGCTGTATGTATGTCTGAAGCTGACCTGTTTCAAGGGCAGTTACAATCTCGTTTTCAATCAGTTTCTCGGTGAGCATCTGCTGACGCATGCTATCATCAAAGAAAGCATATTTTGCATAAAATTTACCCTTAATTGTCTGGAGTGCCATGGTAGCATAGTCCCGTAAAACACTAATGGCGGTTTCGGGATTGGGTGAAATACAAATACCTACAGCAGGCAACACCTTGTAAGCTATCTGGAAGCTTTCTATTTTAGCACAAAGATTCTTGGCAATTTCTATCAGTTCTTCTTTTTCTTCAAAGGGAACCAGCATACCAAAACTGTCTGCTCTAAAATGACACAGTGCAACAAGGGGATTGTCATAGGTGCGAAGATAATCTGCAATGTATACAAGCATTTTATCTCCTACATCCCAGCCGCAGAATTCATTCAAGGCTTTAAAATGAGCAATATCCAGAATAAGCAGAGCAAATTTCCGGTCCCTGTTGTTACGCATTATTTCAGATGCCTGATAAAAAAAGGCGCGCTGATTAGGTAGCTGAGTCATATAGGTCAGGTTGGACTCTAAATTTTTCTCAGCCATTTTCTTAAGATAAACGATGTATCTGTCGGTTTTGTCTTCTCCAAAAACGGGGAGGTTATTCTGTGTGTTTTCTGCCATAATTATCACACTCCTCATCGTTGGTGCTAGTCCTGTTAATATAGTATCAAATACATTATACTATCAATCCTGAAAAAAAGCCATATATTTACGGTGGTTTTTTAAAATTATGTATGTTATAATAAAATTGTTCAAATTTAGGCTTATATGATGAATTAGTGAGGTATATAGATTATGATTAGAGTAATAGGTGTAAGATTTCGCACAGCGGGCAAGATTTATTTCTTTGATCCGCTTCAGTTTGAGATAAAGCGCGGTGATCATGTAATTGTTGAGACCGCAAGAGGGATTGAGTTTGGTACGGTGGTTTCAGATATCCGCGAGGTGGAAGATGACAAGGTAGTTCAACCTTTGAAGCCTGTGCTCCGTATCGCAAGTCAGAGAGATGTTGAGCAGGAGCAGGCCAACAGACTGAAGGAGAAGGAAGCGTTTAGAGTTTGCTTGGAGAAGATTCGTAAGCATGAGCTTGATATGAAGCTGATTGATGCAGAGTATACTTTCGACAACAATAAGGTTCTCTTCTATTTTACTGCGGACGGACGTATTGATTTCCGTGAGCTGGTAAAGGATTTGGCAGGTGTGTTTAAGACAAGAATTGAACTTCGTCAGATTGGTGTTCGTGACGAGACCAAGATTATTGGCGGTATCGGTATCTGTGGAAGACCTTTGTGTTGTCACAGTTACTTGTCTGATTTTATTCCTGTGTCTATCAAAATGGCTAAGGAGCAGAATTTGTCCCTGAATCCTACCAAGATTTCCGGTGTGTGTGGACGTCTTATGTGTTGTTTGAAAAATGAAGAGGAGACTTATGAGGAGCTTAACCGAAACCTCCCCAGTATCGGCGACACTGTAACGGCAGAGGATGGCAGCAAGGGCGAGGTGCAGAGCGTTAATGTACTCAGACAGCTTGTAAAGGTTGTGGTGGAGGAAGGTGATACCAAAGAGATCCGTGAATATGAGGTAGGTCAGCTTCACTTTAAGAGAAAGCATACCAAGAAGGAACGCATGGAGTTATCTTCCGAGGAACTTGAGGAGCTGGAGCGTCTGGAGAGAGTTGAATTAACAGACGCTAAGATGGAAACAAGAGAAGCTGATAAGACGGAGAAGAATTTGGAGGGTGGCCAGAGAGAAGGCAGACGCCAGAATAACCGTTTTGAGAATCGCCAGGAAAACCGCCAGAATAATCGTTCCGGTGAGAACAGACGAGATCGTAATAAAGAAGGCGGAGAGCGTCGCAATGACAACCGCAGACCCAACAATAACCGCCAGGAAGGTAACAAAAACGGAGACCGTCCTTTCAGAAAAGACAGAAGGAACAGACAAGGAAGGAAACCTGAGCAGAATGGAAATGCAGGAAATACAGCTGAAACCAGGGGAGAGAATTGATGACCTGCAACGAAACGGTTATCGGATAATTCAAAATTCGGAGAAGTTTTGTTTTGGCATGGATGCAGTGCTTCTTACCGGGTTTGCCAAAGCAGGTGAGAAGGATGTGCTTTTGGATATTGGGACAGGCACGGGTATTATTCCTCTTTTGATGTCGGCAAAGTATCACTGCGCACATCTGACAGGTCTGGAAATTCAGGAGGAGAGTGCGGACATGGCACGAAGAAGTGTGGCCATGAACGGACTGAATGATACAATAGATATAGTGACAGGAGATGTCAAGGAAGCAGATAAGATTTTCAAGTCTGCTTCCTTTGACTGTATTACCTGTAATCCACCTTATATGATAGGACAGCATGGGTTAACCAATCCCGAGGCTCCAAAGGCTATTGCAAGGCACGAGATTTTGTGTACCTTTGAGGATGTGGTTAAAGCGGCAGCGAAGCTGCTTAAAACAGGAGGTCATTTTTATCTGGTACATCGTCCTTTTCGTTTGGCAGAGATTATGACAGCCCTGTCACAATACAAGCTGGAGCCCAAGCGCATGCAGCTTGTATACCCTTACGTGGACAAGGAGCCCAATATGGTGCTTTTGGAGGCGGTACGTGGCGGTAAGCCCCGCATGACAGTAGAAAAGCCTCTCATTATTTTTGAATCTCCCGGTGTTTATACATCGGAAATTCGTGATGTGTATGGTTTTTAGGAGGAAATCGGATGGCAGGAACCTTGTATCTGTGTGCAACTCCCATCGGTAATCTGGGAGATATGACTCCCCGTGTGGTGGAGACATTGCGCAGTGTGGATGTGATTGCTGCGGAAGACACCCGCAACAGTATTAAGCTTTTAAATCATTTTGAAATACATACCCCTATGACCAGTTACCATGAATATAATAAAGTGGAGAAGGCGAAACAACTGGTAGGTCAGCTTTTAAACGGTCAGGATATTGCTTTGATTACAGATGCGGGAACGCCGGCTATTTCTGATCCCGGAGAGGTGTTGGTGCAGATGTGTCATGAAAGCGGTGTGCCTGTGACGTCCTTGCCCGGAGCGGCGGCATGTATTACAGCGCTTACGCTGTCGGGGCTTTCCACCAGACGGTTTTGTTTTGAGGGCTTTTTGCCTGCTGATAAAAAGGAAAAGAAGCTTGTTTTGCAGGATTTGAAGGACGAGACCCGCACCATGATTCTTTATGAGGCGCCCCATCATTTGGTAAAGACCCTGGAGGAGCTTTATGAGGTGCTGGGCCAGCGCAGGATTACCTTGTGCAGAGAGTTGACGAAACGCTTTGAGACTGTTTTTCCCACAACCTTGGAGGAGGCCCTTGCCTATTATGAAAAAGAGGAGCCCCGCGGGGAATATGTGCTGGTGCTGGAAGGCAAGAGCTTTGCCGAGATTCGACAGGAGGAAATCAGTTCCTGGGAAAATATGAGTATTGAAGAGCATATGGCTCATTATGAAAGTCAGGGCATGGATAACAAGTCGGCTATGAAGCAGGTGGCCAAGGACAGAGGTGTGGGGAAACGTGAGATTTATGCATACCTGCATGGCGAGGCATAAACCGGGACACAATACAGAGAAAGGTGCGAAAATATGAGTGCATGTGACATGTGTGTCAATTATGTATATGATGAAGAATATGAATGCTATTGCTGCATGGTCAATCTGGACGAGGACGAGATGTACCGTTTTCTTACGGGCAACCAACAGCAATGTTCCTATTTTCAGTTGGATGATGAATATGGTGTGGTAAGACATCAGATGTAGGAGTATATTATGAAGTTTATCAAACAGCTGTCCATTATAATGACAGTGTCTTTTATTGCGGAAGTGATGGAGTATCTGATACCCATCCCCGTGGCGGCCAGTGTTTACGGACTGGTACTGATGTTAATCGGTCTTATGACCAAAATAATTCCTTTGGAAAAGGTGGAGGGTGCGGCAGATTTCCTGACGGAGATTATGCCCATTCTTTTTGTCCCGCCCACAGTGTCTATCATGACAAGTGTTGAAGCTATGAAACAGATGTTGCTACCGCTGTGTGTCATTTCTGTGGTATCTACTATTTTGATTATGGTGGTGACGGGCAGGGTGTCTCAGGGAATTATTCGTCGTAAAAAGGAGGGTGCAGGAAATGAATGATATGTTGATGCAGTCTGCCTTTTTTGGCGTGGCAATTACTTTGATTTGTTATGAAATCGGGGCCTTTGTAAAAAAGAAGACGAATTTTGCGCTGGCCAATCCCTTGTTGATTGCAGTGCTTTTGATCGTGGGATTTTTGCTTTTGTTTGATGTGGAATACGAGGCTTATGAAAACGGTGCAAAGTATATACAGTATTTTCTTACACCGGCTACTGTCAGTCTGGCGATTCCTCTTTACCGGAAATTAGAGCTTCTCAAAAAATATCCCGCTGCGATTTTTATTGGAATCGGAGCGGGAGTGCTTACTGCTATGGTAAGTATTTTCCTGATGAGCCTCGCCTTCGGCCTGACCCATACCCAATATGTTACTTTATTGCCCAAATCCATTACTACAGCGATTGCGCTGGGTATATCGGAAAAACAGGGTGGCATCATGGGACTGACAGTTGTGTCAGTTAGTATTACCGGAATTCTGGGCAATGTGGCAGCCGAAAGCATTCTCAAGCTGTTTCGTATAAAGGAACCCATCGCAAGAGGCCTGGCCATTGGCACCTCCGCCCACGCACTTGGTACTGCTAAGGCCATGGAGCTTGGCGAAATCGAAGGCGCCATGAGTAGTTTGTCCATTGTAGTGGCGGGAATCATGACAGTGGTGGCGGTGCAGGGCTTTGCAGGGCTGATTTAATGGGTGTTTAAATAATAGTGCATTTCCGATATTGTTTCATTTGGGAAGATTTCACCCGAGATAGTATATTGATTGTTTTCACCCCAATTATAGGTAAAATAGTCTCCATTGATGGAATGCTTAGAATCTTTTAAGCGAGCCCTATGACTTTTGGAGGAGCCGGAAATCAGACCACCGGGCATAACGCAATTGTTGGCGTAAGAAGAGTAGATACCTGTAATTGTTAAATTGTCTGTATCCAGTTTAAATTGCTCACCTGTGGATCCATTTTCTACAGAAATCCAAGTGTCATTTTCTTCTACAACCGACCAAGAATCCTGCTTCATAAAATCACTATAACTCATGGGAATGGTGTACCATTGATTGTTTATCCAAACATCGGATGTATCGTGTGATTGCTCTATCACCTCAAGAGGAATCCCGGTTGCCTCTGCAAGATATTTGTTTTCCTTATTCGTATCTAACAGATATCCTTTGCTTGTCATAACAAAATATACACTATCCGGCAGTTTGATGTCTGAAGGCTCCATTTCCCATAGGGCACTTTTTTCAAGTGCCTGTGGAGAAAGAGCTTTTAGGTTTGAAGGCCAGGTAACATTTTGTAGACTTTGACATTGACTGAAGCAATAGGGGTATATATATTGTATGTTATCAGGAAGTTTAATGGATGTAAGATTTATACATCCGCCAAAGGCGCCGGCATCAATGTAAGTTACACTATCAGGGAGTATGGCTGTTTCTACATCGGTGCAGAGTCCAAAGGCAAATGCACCGATGTAGCATGTGCCTTCCGGAAGAACTATATTGCGTATATCTGTTCCATAAAAGGCGTAATCGGATATTGTGAGTTTGTCTTTTGCTTTTTCAGGAAACGATATCCACCTTAGATTGCTATTTCCGTAAAATGCATAGGTGCCGACATACTCTATTGTATCAGGAAGGTGTAAGCCCATAAGTGTTTCGCTATCAATACTATTTATGTCTTTAATACCGTCTTCTATGTAGATATAACGCACATAGGGAGCTTTTGTGGAAAGCTCTTCGCAATTTATTTCTTCTATCTGTTGGCCATTATATTCAGCAGGAATATTGATAAACCATGCGGTGCTGTTTTTTACACAGAGCTCATTTTCTCCGCTTAGTTCAAATTGTGTATTAAATAATCTGAGGTAGAAATAGATTGGAAGTAAAATGAGAAGTAAAATCGTAATGCTTCTTTTTAAACTTTCTTCTTTTTTCTTTTCTTTTTCATCGTAGCATTCGATTATCTGGAGGAATGCCAAATCTTTTTCTTCTGTCATTATAAATACCCTCTTAAATAAATAAGTGTGTAAGTGTTGCTATAATACCTGATATACATGCAAGAATAAGGCGTAATATCAAATAAACAAGAATTGTGCGTTTGAGGGAAGGTCTGCCATGACGGCGAAGACTTGCTTCCAGCTCGGAGCAGTCAAGGTTTTCACGTTTCCACAAATTGCATGATATTAATTGAGTCTTCACATGACGTTGATAAAGCTTAATGGTTAAGAACCCCATAATCAGTGTATAAATTGCAAAAATTAGCAAGCCGCATAGAATCGGTTGAAGCCCTTCTGCCTGAAAAAGAGCAGCTAATGGCGTGTGCGTCAGTATGGCTGACAGAAGAATTTCAAAACAAAATATGGTGACTGCCTGTGGAAGCAGCCCCCGATAGATAAGCCATTGTACGGGGAAAATGGCTCCGGGCCAGCAGAACACAGTATATCCGTTTTCCATAAGCCATAATTTGTGAACAATTTTAAGCTCTTTATCTTCAATAGTCATGCCTTCCTGCCAATCCACATTGCAGTAGGCACAGATGTCTTGAGCCAGAAAATCGCCAATATAGGTCGCATTTTCATTGGTTTTTATATTTTCTTTTGCGTCCATACCATTACCTCTTTAGAATTTGATTCAAATTAATAGCATTATATCACAAAATAGCAAGAAATAAATAGAAAAAGCGTTTCAGAATGGATGTGGTTATCAAAACTACTTGTCGAATTAAAAATATTTCAAAAAGTATTAATATATACCTTGACAGATTCCGATATCGTGATATACTTTGATTGTCAAATAAATTAAAAAGTATAGAACAGAGGAATCGAATCATGAAATTGAATCCATTGAAGATAGGTAATTTGACAGCGACTATTCCTGTAATTCAGGGTGGTATGGGTGTTGCAATCAGTTTGCATCAGCTTGCAGGTGCAGTGGCTGCTGCGGGCGGTATCGGTATTATTTCCACAGCACAGATTGGTTTCCGTGAGCCCACCTTTGATGCGGACCCTATCGGGACCAATTTGAAGGCCATCGCTACCGAGGTACAGAAAGCCAGAGAGATTGCAAATGGTGGTATTGTCGGTGTGAATATTATGGTGGCTACCCGTAACTATGATGATTATGTCAAGGCTGCAGTAGATGCAGGTGTGGATTTGATTATCTGTGGAGCAGGACTTCCCATGAACCTTCCGGCGTTGACAGCTGGCAGCGATGTTAAGATTGCGCCCATTGTGTCCAGCGTGAAGTCTGCACAGGTTATTTTCAAATATTGGATGAAGAAATTTGACAGAGTGCCTGATTTGGTGGTGATTGAGGGCCCCAAGGCGGGCGGTCATTTGGGTTTTTCTTATGAGCAACTTGAGCAGTATGCAAGTGGTGAGCTTGATTTTGATGAGGAGATTCGTCAGATTATCACATATGTGAAGGGGGTTGCGGCTGAGAGAGACGTGGAGATTCCCGTTGTGGTAGCCGGAGGTATTTATACCCGTGAGGATGCAGAGCATGCAGTGGAGCTTGGTGCAGACGGTGTGCAGATTGCAACACGTTTTGTAACTACCTATGAGTGTGATGCGCCTGATGAGTTTAAGCAGGCGTACATTAACGCTACAAAGGAAGACATTACTTTGACCAAGAGTCCTGTGGGCATGCCGGGACGTGCGATTATGAATCCTTTTTTAAAGCGTGCCAAGGAAGGACAGATTCCTCACGGCAGATGTCACTTGTGCGTTAGCACCTGTAAGCCCATGGAGACACCTTATTGTATTACGGATGCGCTGACCAATGCGGCCAAGGGCAATGTAGATGATGCGTTATTGTTCTGTGGTACGAATGCGTACAGATCCAATAAGCTGGAACATGTAAGTGATATTATGAAGGAGTTTGCATAAGATGTTCTAAGATGATTAATAGAGGAACATCAGATGCTAAATTATATCTGGGCAGTTATGATTATGTTGGGAGTGCTTTATGCGTCCTTTACAGGACGGATGGAGCAGGTGACCAATGCGGCTCTCGACAGTGCAGGAGAAGCCATTTCGCTGTGTCTGACCATGGCAGGTGTGGTAGCATTGTGGATGGGATTAATGGAAATTGCAAAAGAAGCGGGACTGATTCAACGTATGACCAAAGGAATCAGTCCTTTTTTGGACTTTATGTTTCCCAAAATTCCGAAAAAGCATCCCGCCAGAGAGTACATAGCCACCAATATTATCTCAAATATTTTGGGATTGGGCTGGGCCTGTACCCCAGCGGGATTGAAGGCTATGGAAGAATTGGCGAATCTGGAGGAGGAAAGAGGAAATTACGGAAAACAAAAAGAGCGTGTAGCCAGTCCGGAGATGTGTACGTTCTTGATTATCAATATTTCGTCCCTGCAATTGATTCCCGTCAATATGATTGCGTATCGCGGAGAGTATGGAAGTGTCAATCCGGCTATGATTATCGGACCTGCAATTGTGGCCACGTTAATTAGTACCTTGACTGCGGTGGTATATTGTAAAATAAAGAACCATAAACTATAGAGAGAAGTTTTATGGCAGGTGCTTTTGTGAACGCATTGACACATTTATCGGATATTATGATTCCGCTGTTAATTTTCTTTGTGGTGGGATATGGAATTGTTTCCAAGGTGAAGGTGTACGAGACGTTTTTAAATGGCGCCAAGGATGGCTTGCGTATTTCCATAGATATTTTGCCTACGTTAATTGGATTAATGATGGCAGTGGGGATTTTGAGAGCTTCAGGATTTTTTGAAATGTTGGGAGAGGTGCTTGCACCTGTGACAAGTTTCCTGGGACTTCCGCCGCAGTTGATACCGCTTCTGGTAGTAAAGCTGTTTTCCTCCTCGGCGGCAACGGGACTGGTGTTGGATATTTTTAAAAATTTCGGGCCGGATTCCTATGCCGGGATGCTGACCTCTATATTGATGAGTTGTACGGAGACGGTTTTCTATACCATGAGTGTTTATTTTTTGGCGGCCAAGGTTACCAAGACGGGATATACCCTAAAAGGTGCCCTGTTGGCCACACTAGCCGGTACTGTGGCCAGTGTGGTCTTGGCAGGAATGTTGGTATGAGTAACTTGTTCTAAAGAGTGTTTGAATATCACCCTCAAA
Organism: Acetatifactor sp.; assembly: GCA_045542555.1. Classification (GTDB taxonomy): domain Bacteria; phylum Bacillota; class Clostridia; order Lachnospirales; family Lachnospiraceae; genus Acetatifactor. The sequence goes on from JAZQLH010000025.1 coordinate 17,960, forward strand.
TTTCTTCAAATAAATAGCGGGTGTAAGCAGGGTAACCAGGATAAATGCAATAATCATGACAATGACAGAATTTCTGTAGATATTTTTAACCTTGCCACCATCTGCAATATGGGTAATCTGCCAACCATGCTTGCTGTAATCATAGGATGCCCCGCAGTGATTACATTCGTAGTCTTCATAGATGTTAATGCTACCGCCGCAATTTTCGCAAAGAATCGGTTTGATAATATCCTTTGAGGTAGAAAGTACAACATCCTTAAGGCCGGTAAGCGTCAGATTCAGTCGTTCCCTCTTGATTTTAATTCTTCCATTTTGATACACGTACAGCTTGATGGTAGCCTGTACACTCATTTCATAATGGGTTTCGCAGTCCGTAATATTTTCAAAACTAAAAGCTACGATACAGTCGACTACATTGGCATGAGCCTTAATAAAGTCTGACACATCTGTTTTAATATATGCGGATACATCTTTCTCATTTTTGGCCATATATAAATTCTTAAGCTTGAATTCAAGGTCTTGAGCAAAGTCTTCAGTAGAAAAATTCGGAATCACCTCTTCTATTATTTCGCCATCTCTGATTACTACTTTGGTCTTCATGATGTAAACAAGCATGAGAAAGCCGATAAGAAGAAAGCCGTAAACCAGACACCGGATACCAATAGGGGTGAGAAGCATCATAAGGGATGCCATGTCAACAGAACCCCATTTGGCAAGGGCTCTTTCGGCAGCCTCATAGGCACCGCCGGAAGACGCAAGACTGCTTATAAAGTAATCCATGCCGGTAAAGATGCCGACAATGGCCATCAAGGCCCATATTACAAAAAAGATGGGGACGATTTTCATCCAGTAATGAAAGATGCGGCGATGTTCTCTCTCCTGCATAACCCATGTGGAAATCTTGGGCTCAAAGTCTTTTACACGAAATGAGGTTCCACAATAATCACAGCCGTCAATAAACTTGGAAATCTTCCCAATATGACCACACTGTGGGCAGGGTGCTTCATCGCCGGTCACGGCATATTGGATTTGATTAATTTCACAAAAATCCTTGCCGCGTTCGGAATAGATTTTCCTGCCGTCTTTATAATAGTTTCTGGTGGTAGTAATGTTCTCAAAGCTATGACTTCGAGAGTTCATGCCGTCGTTTTCCATCCATAAAGAGAGATCTCCGTTATCGTAGGAAAACGTAATTTCCCGGCTCAAGCCATGTTCTTTCAACCTTCTTTTGCCGATTTTTAATCCGTTCCAGAAGCCCTGTGTTGTGTAATCAAGCACACCTGCTTCATCTGTTTTATCCATGTAATAATCATTTTGGACTGTGAAAAATTTTTCTGCAGTTTGCTTCATCTGAACAATTATAGGATGATTTTGATCATGAATTTCCATAAAGTACTCCCCCAAATGCTTTCGTTATTCAAATTATATCGTTTGTTTTTGATTATATCAAGTTCAGGCTTTTAAGTACAAATACCCAGCCTGTCAGTGTAATAGAGCTAAGAAAGGTGGTGGCTACTACAGTGCTGGAGGTCAGGGTACCTTCGTGCCCCATATTCTTGGCCATAATATAGCAGCTCGCTGTGGTGGGAGACCCAAGCATCACCAGAATGGCGACAAGCTTTTCTTGAGTAAAGCCCATGTAAACGGCAAGAGGCAGGAAAAGTGCAGGGAGAATCACAAGCTTCAGCGCAGATGCAACCGTGGTGGGCAGAAGCTTTTTCAGGGCCTTTCTACCTTCAAAGCCTGCCCCCAGACCGATTAAGGCTAAAGGGGATGCCAAAGCGGCAACATTGCTTATGGTTTTGTCAATCATCACAGGGAAATCCAGGCGGAATACAGAGGCCAGCACGCCCAATGCAATACCAATTAAAATGGGATTGGTAAGGACACCTTTGATGGATTTTTTAAGGGATGCCCTGTCCAGACCATGAGCATCCGGTCCGGTAAAGGAAAGTACCAATACTGCTGCTACATTATACAGCGGAACGGTTCCGATAATCATTAACGGAGCCATGCCGGAGTTGCCGTAAATATTCTGGATAAATGCAATTCCTAGAATGGCGGCACTGCTTCGGTAGGAGGCCTGTACAAATTCGCCGAGACAGGTCTTGTCTTTGTAAATCAGTGCAGCCAAAATCCAGATGGCAGCGATGCTTACGAATGTTACCAGAAAGCAGTAGAGGACATAGCGGGTATCCCAAACGCTGTAAAAGTCAGCCCCTGCCAGATCCTTAAATACCAGAACCGGCAGGGTGACAGTGAAGTTGAATTTATTCAGGGTTTTGACAAAGGAATCGTCAATCATCCCTAATTGTTTGATAATATATCCGATGACCATCACCAGAAAAATAGGGACGGTGGCATTTAAACTAAAGAGTAATTGTTCCATGATTTACCTCATTTGTAACTGTAATTCATAGCAGGATGCCTGTTTAAAATATCATAGGCTTAAATGCTATGTTTGTCAATCGTTGCGAGGGGTCGGAGTATTCTGCAAACGCTCTGTCAAAGAGGTGAAATCTGAGGGACCGGCATCCAATACAAAGCAGTGGAAACCATAGTCAGTGTAATGATCCTGCCAGAGAGTTTGGGCAATTTCTTTCAGCTCCAGAAATTCCAGATATCCCAGATAGTATTTTAAGTAATTGCAAGGTTCATCTGCAATATAGCAGTAAACGGCATTCACGGCGGAAGGACTTTTGATACCAAAATCCTCCAGATAAACGGCCAGCTCATCCGGTGAGGCATTTTCATAATGAATCATAATGTCCATCATGGAGTAGAGACATAGAAGGAGACTACGGTTGTGTTTTTCAAGCTGTACACAGAGGGCGTCATCTTTGCGTCCGCTTTCTTCCAGAAGCTTTGCGGCATAGTCGTAGCCATAGAATTCTACATACAAAGCCCAGCCCTCCAGATAGCCGCCGTACCAGAGCAGTTGCCGGGCTTTGTTTTCCACACCGGATTGAAAATCAAGATTGTTGTAAACGGTCTGGTAAAGATGCCCGGGGTAACCTTCGTGGGCAAGAGTGGTATAAAGGTCCAAATCCGTGAGTGGATTTTGTGTATTAATATAAATTACATTGTTGCCTGTGTCATCTAAGGGGGTGGTGAGATAAAAAGCAGGGGCGCAGTATTCCTGAAGGTTTGGGGATACTTCTTTGACAGTGACAACGGTGTCGTCTTTCGGAAGACGGGGAAAGGTATCCTGCATGCGAAATTGCAAATCTGCCAGCATGGTTTCGGCATCGTCACAGGGAAGGTCCGTGTAGGACAGGCCTTCCATTTGTGTTGCCAAATCGGGATTGGCAGATACCAAATCCACAATAGCACCATATTCTGCCTGAATCTTGTTTTGCAACATGGTTTTAACCTCTTCCACCGAACGATAGGAACCGGTTTCGGAGATGAGCAAATGTTGATAATATTCCTTGCCATCGGGATGTGATGCAAGGCCTACGGGCATGGGAGATACTCCGTCAGCATCTTCCATCAGAAACAATCCGTCCGCCAGAGCTTCATAGGCGGGTTGCATGACTGTGCGAAGCAGGCGGTCATTTTCTGATATGTACTGTTGTGCCTGCGATTCGGTAATCAATCCTTCGCAGATCAGATGAGAGACCCGCTCTTTAAAAGTAGTCTGAAGAAAGTGATTTCCTTCAGCCAGAGCATCTTGGGTGAGAATGGTGTCACATTGTTCTTTCACCTGTTTTAAAGAGTAAGAGGACATACACATGCCTGCTGCCATTCGCTCCCGTTCAAATAATAGCAATGATGCGAAATATTCATCTGTTTGGTCCAACAGAGCCAGATAATCCTCCACGTCCCGGGGCGTGCGGAAGGTATACTCCGCCAGAAGGATAGGGAGCTGTGACTGCATGCCGGAAGAGGGAGACAGCGGCGCCTGATAGAGTGTATATTCATTTAAATCCTGTGAGTTTTGAAGCATACGGGTCAGAAGCTCATAGGTATAGGCATCTTTATCGGAGAGCTTTTCCGGTCGGATGCGGGAGAGTTCCTGCAATGTGTTTTCAATGGCTTCAGCGGAAGCTTTCCCGGCCTGAGGATTATAGGCTGGAAGAACCGGCTTATAGTCATGAATTCCAAACGCCTCCGGGAATGCCAGATTATAGTGCATGCTTAAGGTGTTGGCAGTCATTTCTTCCACGAACAAGTTGTGAGTTAGTTTGGTAAAACGTTTTTCATCCTTTTTGTATTGGAACAACAAAAGTATTAAGATAGTAAAAAAGAGTAAAATAGTACTATAAAACAGGAGTTGTTTTCGAGAGAGAGATTGCATTTTTTTCAAGGCATATACACTTCCAAACAGTTTGATATCGTTTTATTTTACGTGGGTAAAAACAGGTTCATTACAAAAACATGTAAAAATGTGGCGAAAATATAAAATTCTGCGTGGACGAACCGGTTAATTCGTGTTATGATATGTCTGTATGCTTATATAGAAGACTGGCTCTGTGTCAGAGTTCAGAAACGGAGGAAGACATGACGAATTTGGAATTAAAGAAGCGTGCAAATGATGTCCGCAAGGGAATTGTTACCGCAGTTCATAGTGCAAAGGCAGGGCATCCAGGAGGATCTCTTTCCGCGGCAGATGTATATACTTATCTTTATTTTGAAGAGATGAATGTTGACCCGAAAAATCCCAAGATGGAAAATCGGGATAGATTTGTTTTGTCCAAGGGACATGCGGCTCCCGGACTGTATGCAACTTTGGCGCACAAGGGTTATTTCCCGGTAGAGGATTTGACTACCTTGAGAAAATTGGGCTCCTATTTGCAGGGACATCCCTGTATGGGAATTCCCGGCGTGGATATGGCATCCGGTTCTTTGGGACAGGGTATTTCTGCGGCTGTTGGTATGGCTTTGGGCGGAAAGGCAGATAACAAGGACTATCGTGTATACACACTTTTGGGTGATGGTGAAATTGAAGAAGGACAGGTTTGGGAGGCTGCCATGTTTGCAGGACATCGCAAGCTGGATAACCTTTGTGTGATTGTGGACAATAATGGTCTGCAGATTGACGGTCCTATTGATAAGGTATGTTCTCCATATCCCATTGACAAGAAGTTTGAAGCATTTAATTTCCATGTAATCAATGCGGATGCACATGATTTTGATGCACTCCGTGCTGCCTTTAAGGAGGCGAAGGAAACCAAGGGAATGCCTACCTGTATCGTGGTACACAGTGTTAAGGGTAAAGGTGTATCCTTTATGGAGAACAATGCAGATTGGCATGGAAAAGCAACCAACGAAGAAGAATATGTAGTGGCTATGGCTGATTTGGATAAAATAGAAAAAGAACTTGAGAAAGCAGGTGAAGCATAATGGCAGAGAATACGGTTAAGAAAATCGCAACCCGTGAGGGCTATGGAAATGCTTTAAAAGAATTGGGCGCTGAATACCCCAATTTGGTGGTTTTGGATGCTGACCTCGCTGCTTCTACCAAAACAGCTGTATTCCAGAAGGCATATCCCGACCGCCATTTTGACTGTGGTATTGCAGAGGCAAATATGATGGGTGTGGCAGCAGGCTTATCTTTGGTAGGTAAGATTCCTTTTGTAAGCTCCTTCGCCATGTTTGCAGCAGGACGTGCATTTGAGCAGGTGCGTAACTCTATCGGTTACCCTCATTTGAATGTGAAAATCGGTGCAACCCATGCGGGTATTACCGTAGGTGAGGACGGCGCCAGCCATCAGTGTAATGAGGACATTGCCCTGATGAGAACCATTCCCGGAATGGTGGTAATGTGTCCTGCGGACGATGTGGAAGCAAGGGCAGCTGTTCGTGCGGCAGTAGAATACGAAGGTCCTGTGTACATTCGTTTTGGACGTGCGCCAGTACCTGTAATCAATGACCGTCCTGATTATAAGTTTGAGATTGGTAAGGGTACTGTGGTTCGCGAGGGTAGCGATGTGACTATCGTGGCATCCGGTATCTGTGTGGATTCCGCTTTGGGTGCGGCAGAAATGCTGGCAGCAGACGGTATCAATGCAGAAGTAATCAATATTTGTACCATCAAGCCTTTAGACGAGGAGATTATTATTAACAGTGCCAAGAAGACCGGAAAGGTGGTAACCGTTGAGGAGCATTCCGTAATCGGTGGTCTGGGCAGTGCAGTATGTGACTGCTTAAGTGAGAAGCTTCCCACTCCTGTTAAGAAGCTTGGTATGCAGGATGTGTTCGGCGAGTCCGGTCCTGCAACTGCATTGGTTGAAAAATATGGTTTGGACGCTAAGGGCGTTTATAAATCAGTGAAGGAGTATATGGCATGAATATCTTATCACCGTCTATTTTGTCAGCGGACTTCTGGCATTTAGGAGAAGATATTCGTCAGTTGGAGGCCGAAAAGGTTTCCTGGCTTCATGTTGACGTTATGGACGGCATTTTTGTGCCGTCCATCTCTTACGGAATGCCGGTTATGAAATGTGTCAGAAAGCAGACAGACATGTTTTTTGACGTCCATCTTATGATTGACCGACCTGAGCGATATATCAAGGATTTTGCAGATAGTGGTGCAGACCTGATTAATTTTCATGTGGAAGCCACCGATCAGGTGGAGGAGACCATTGCTGCCATTCGTGCACTGGGTAAAAAGGTGGGCATTACTATTAAACCTAAGACCCCTGCGTCGGCAGTAGAACCTTATCTGGATTTAGTGGACATGGTTCTGGTAATGACCGTGGAGCCTGGTTTTGGCGGACAGAAACTGATCCCCGAGTGCATGGATAAAATTAAGGAAGTACGTGCCATGGTAGACGCCAAAGGGCTGGATATTGACATTGAGGTGGACGGTGGCATTCATCTTGGCAATGTGGAGGAGGCTATTTTGGCCGGTGCCAATGTAATTGTGGCAGGTTCTGCAGTGTTTAAGGATGACATTCGTGAGAATGTAAAAGCATTTATGGAGAAATTGAATTAGGACTTAAAATAAAATACCCTTCTGTCCGATAACTTATATAGAAGTTGAAGGATAGGAGGGATTTTTATGCGAGTTCAAATGACGGATAACCATTTTGATCATCATGGCAGTTCCCATAAGATTACCCATGGTATTCACGATCATCATGGTGCGCATCAGCATACTGGCGAAATTCATAGTGCCGCATCAAATTCCTCCGTACCTGAGCATATAAAAAGCAAGGTTGCCGGAGATGGTTTGGGGATTTGGCATACTTTTATCACAGGTGTCAAAGGTTTGTGGGGGCATGTCTGGGGTAGCAGTACCGGAGGCGTGAACCAAGTGGGTATTGACAGTGGAGAAGCAATCGGTGAGGCGCAGATTATGGCGCAGGTGGGTGAGACTGATGCGGCTGGGAATCATGGACCTGCCATAGCGACGGCTGCAAGTGTTGCTCAGTCATCCATGACCAGGGAGAATCCCTATTTTACAACTGTAGCAGATAAGGATGCGGACAGAGGAAGTTTTATACAAAGGGTACGTATCAGGTTTCGGGAATTGACCAACCGTTTAAAGAATAATTTTGCCGGAAAGTTTGGAGGACGCATGGCAGGAGAGTATTCCGGCCGTGGTGCTTTGAATTCCAAACAGCAAAAGTCACAGGAAGATTTGCGCAAGCATAGTCGTTACAGAGAAGATGGTCTGGAGATGGATTGTGTTCTGACTGACGACAGTTATCTGATGGATTCCTATGACAGAAAAGGTGGGTATTCTACCCTCACGACAAAGAAGTAATGATTAATGGAGGTTCTTACATTGGAAGAACAGACAAAAAGAAAATTTCTGTCCTATGACAGACAAATTATAAAAGACTCCGTCAATATGGCGTGGCCTGCAATTGTGGAGTCTTTCTTTGTGGCATTTGCCGGATTGGTGGATTCCTTTATGGTAAGTTCCCTGGGTAAGAATGCTGTGGCGGCAGTGGGACTTACTACCCAGCCTAAATTTGTGGGTATGTCTCTTTTTATTGCCACAGGCGTGTCTATGTCTGCATTGGTGGCCAGACGAAGAGGACAGGATAAAAAAGAGGATGCTAACCGTGTGTTGATTACTGCATTGGTGTTCATTGTACTGGCGGCCATTGCTTTGAGTACAGTGTTTGTATGTTGTGCAAGCCCCATTATCAGCATGTGTGGCTCGTCACCGGAGACTCATGATATGGCGGTGGATTATTTCAGTATCATCATGGGTGGCATGATTTTTAACTGTATTCAGATAGGAATTAATTCAGCTCAGCGAGGAGCGGGTAATACCAAAATCACTATGCGTACCAATGTGACCTCTAATCTGGTAAATATTGTGTTTAACTATTTACTTATCGGAGGGCACTTTGGATTCCCGGCACTTGGGATTCAGGGCGCAGCACTGGCGACGGTGCTCGGAACGGTAGTATCCTGTATTATGAGTATTTGCTCCCTGCTCAATAAGGATGGATTTATCAGCATTGTTTATATTATTAAAAATAAGATTAAACCCTGCATAGATGCCTTTGTCTCGGTAGTGAAGGTTGGCTACAGTGTTTTCTGTGAACAGCTTTTGATGCGAGTGGGTTTCATGTTGACAGCCATTATGGCGGCAGATATGGGAACGGATGCCATGGCGGCCCATCAGGTGGGTATGAATATTATGGGATTGTCTTTTTCTTTCGGAGACGGTCTGCAGTCTGCGGCAGTGGCACTCATTGGGCGAAGTCTCGGACAGGGAAAGCCCGATTTGGCTAAGGAGTATGGCAGAACCTGTAAGATGCTGGGCGGATGCATATCAGCCGTTCTTGCGTTGGTGTATTTCCTGGGGGCAAGGTGGCTTTACAGCATGTTCTTTGAAGAAGAGCAGATTGTGGAAATCGGTGTTACCATTATGTATATCATGATTGTCACCGTGATTTTCCAAATCAGACAGGTGATTTACATGGGATGTCTTCGTGGTGCAGGAGACACGCTCTATACAGCAATCAGCTCTACCATCAGTGTGTCTGTTATCCGAACCATTGTGTCCTATGTATGCGGCTACACTTTGGGACTGGGAATTACCGGCATCTGGCTTGGTGTGCTGGGAGACCAGATTTCCCGATTCACGTTTGCATCTATACGTTTTAAACAGGGCAAATGGACTGAAATTAAAATATGATTCACGTTTTTGTTGCACTATCTGCACGATAGAATGCATATCATGCATTTTTTGGCATTGTCGATGGAGGCTCTTCGTCATATAATAAAAATGTCAAATGCAGATGACAAATAAATATGGAACTTTTTTATGAGGGAAGATGGAATCCTACATAAAGGCTAAGCTTGGGCGTAATCAGCCTGTACAATCAGGGAAACAATAAAGAGGAGTGTTGTTTCTTCTTGATTTGAAGTTGGTTGGATGCTCCAAATGGGGTAAGGTACGGTAAAGATATGCTTGCCCCAAGGCAGCACAAAGATGAATAGTCCGCATTCAAAAGTGTGCTGAGGAAGAGACTTTAAAGTCGGACAAATCTTCAAAATCTTGTTGGCAACAAATGAGGGGTTTGTGACAACGAGTAGGGGAGAGAAAAGGAGTCACTATCGGACGACGAGGTCCGCTGGTGGCTCCTTTTGTTATTACAACATTTTTTCTGCTAATTCTTCAGTTCTCCACTTCAGATTTTGACGGTCAATTTCTTCACCGTTATCCCAGAAAATCGGACAGATGCCATATTGCCTGCAGTAACCGGCTACAGAGGAAAGATATAAAATACGGCTGTCAGGATCCTTATCTTTTATGATACAACCGAATTCTCCCATAATAACGGGAATGTCATTGTCAAGGAAGGTGGTTTTAAGTTTTTCAAATTGTCCTTCCATGTAGGCAAAATCTTCTTCTGTTCCCCAGGTTGCCCGATAACCCCAGCCTGTTCCTGCCTCTGCAATGGCGAAGTCGGAGGGGGCGTAGTAGTGTACAGAGAGAATCACTTTGTCATCATCCGGCATCACGATACCCTGGCAGGAGCTGTCGATGTCGGTCCAATAGCCGGCTAGAATCAGGTAACGGTCGGCATTGTTTTGGCCGGAGGAACGGATCAGTTCGGTAAATTCGTTGTTGATGCGATTTATAAGCTGACAGCCTGCTTCTGTTCCCAAATCATCGAAACCGATTTCATTCATGGATTCAAACAGTAATTTTTCTGAATAGCCGCCGAAACGCTCAGCCAACTGGCCCCAGATTGCGCTGTATTTGGCCATCGTATCTTCGTAGTCGGAGGATGCGTTGGTCAGCCAACTGCTTTCATGGTGAATATTTATGATGACATATAAGTCTTCGGCCATGCACCAGTCTACAACCTCCTGTATGCGGTCAAGCCACTGCGGGGAGATGGTGTAGTCAGGGGCGCTGCTTAGATGGTTGTTCCAAGTGACGGGAATCCGAATGGTATCGAAACCCTGTTCCTTGATATAGTGAATCAGCTCGGGAGTGACCTTTTCATTACCCCAGGCTGTTTCATAATTCATTTCGTCAGTAAGCCAGGTGCAGTCCACCGGGTCAAAACTGTTGCCCAGATTCCAGCCGGTTCCCATATCGGCTACAAATTCCATGGCTGACATGGGAGTGAAGGTCTCAGAAGTTGATACATGTTCTGTTTCCGAAGATGATGCTTGAGTAGTCATTTCCGTAGAAACAGATGCAATCGCTATGTCAGAATTAGCACTGCTTTGCTTGTTGCATCCTGTAAAGCATAGGGAGAACAACAGCATAGGTAGAATATATTTTGTGTATTTTCTCATAAAAACCTCATTATTAAAAACGATGTCCGCCGCCGGATCCGCTTCTGCCGCCGCCACTGCTTCTGCTGCCGCCACTGCTTCTGCCGCCGCCACTGTATCCGCCGCCACCGCTGTATCCGCCGCCACCATATCCGCCACTATATTGGTCACCATCAAATCCGCCACCGTCGTTGCCATTATATACCGGACGATTGTGGGTAAAGACGGCAGTGGGGTCGGAAGTGCATTCAAAATAATGGTCCACGTTTTTCAATAGATTACGAGTTCTGATTTGACGAATGCGGGAGTTACCAATAATCAGACAAAAATGAATCAACACAGATAAAACCAATCCAAGCAGAATGTTGGAAATATATTTCATGGGTTGATTTATTCTTTGGCCGAGAAGCAGTTCATAAATTTGTTTGTAAACCTGCTTGGCACAATAGGAGTACCAACGGTGGGTAGCATGAGTATAAACATTATCGGTAATAATGTCGGCATAGTCATTGGTTACAATTTTACCAATGGTGCCATCGCTATGTATCCAAATGTATCGGTTTTGCATGTCAATCAGGAAAACGGTTCCACTTTCTGTGCCAAACTGCTTTTGATAGTAGCTTCGGGCAAATTCTTCAGTGGTAGTAGAGTTTTTGTCAATACTTTTGAAAGCCACATGACCATAGCTTTGAATGGGCTCCATGTATTGTATAAGCTCGTCTTCCTCTTCTTGGCTTAAAATATCAGCATCATCTTCAATTACAATGCGGTAAGCAGACGCTTCGTCTGCATGAACCGTTAAAATGTTGTTGAAGATGCCTGCAACAAGGAGACAAGGAAGTATCAGTAGGAATAATTTACGCATAGTCTTCGCCCCCTCTCTTGTTTAATTGAGGAAGCTTACGGGTAGTGAGCAAATTATGGAACTTGAACAAATCCCAAATGGTCAGGCCCATAACAAACAGACAAAAAATAGTACAACCATAGAAATAATAGTCCGCAGCCGGGTTGAACAATATGAGTACAGTAGCCACGATTATAGATAGAATGGGCTTCATCATCATATGATATTTTTTGCGCCAGGTGCGTTTGTAGATTTCTTCATTTACATATTTGTGTTTTAACGGATTTTTTTGCCGTCTTAGGCGCCATCCAAGTAAAATAGTATGCCCCAGAACAATCAGTAAATAAAACACATAGGCAGGGCTGGTGTTTAGAGGCAGTCCTAAAAGCAATGAGTCTGTAAAAATATGTGCAAAAGTTGAGTCCATTGAGATAAAAACAATAAAGTAGGCCGCTACCTGAATAAAAAAGGGAGCCAAAAAGCGAAATCCGAATAATGTGTCTTTGGCATCACGGAACATATGCTTCATACGGGAAGGGTCCTGGTCATATACAGCCTGTACAATGGTATCATGCCAGGATTCTCGTATTAAGACATCAGTTCCCAGTTTATCTGCAAGTAAAGAAAAGGCAATGGTCATAAGTACGGTAGTCAATAAAAGCTTGGAAGGTGTCAGTACCAAAAAAAGATTTAAAAGCAGAATGATTGGTATAGACCATAAAAGGGAGCTTATGGCAAATTGCTTTGCATCCACAGGGAGGTCTGCGGCTACCTTACCGGTTTGTCCGTTTACAACTGCGTAGGCTATGCGGTCCTTTTTGCGGTAGGATAAAAACCATACCGGTAACATGATAATTTCTTCTTCTACTTGCTCCGGTTTTAAGGTTTCTTCCAAGGGATATTCTTCTATGTGTTTTTCACAATTATAGCGGGCTAACGGATAGACATAGGAGATGCGTTCCTTTAAGTGCCTTTTGATTGCATCCTCTGCATCTTCCTTATACCAATCCTTCTTTACATCGCCACAATCTGCGTAGAAGCCGCTTAAGAATGCAGGGTGGAAGGGTTTCTTTTGCTTTAAATCAAAGGGTTCTAAATCGTTGCTTAAACTGTCACTAAATGTGCTGGACGCATCAAAATAGAAATCGTTATATTCGGCTTTTACATCACACTCCAGATCGTAATGGTCAATGCAATCGTAGGCACCACCGAAGGAACCGGTATTTTGTTCCCCTTTAAAGGTAGCTTTGCCGTCCTTTTTAAAGGAATAGGTCCAGTAGGGCATGTAAATGGCCCGGAATTTATCTAAGTGGTTTTTGTCTTTGAATTCTTTGGGTAAAAAGAGTGTCTTTTTAACCATTTTGTCGTAAGCAGCCTCGCAGTCTGCTTTGGTTTGTGTAAAGGGAATGATGTATTTAGGACGACGTTCCTTGCTTATGCGTACGTCCAAAATGGTGGAGCTTCCGCAATAGCTGCAAAAGGTGGCGGCTGTGTCGTCTTCGCTTAAAAGCTTGCCGCCGCATTGTGGACAGGAAAAAACACTGACATCATAAAAATGGCTTTCCAGGGCGTCCTTTTCCTTTTGGTATAAATAAGGGTCCATGGTGCTGTTGCAATGGGCGCAGTAAAGTTTCTGCCGAATAATATCAAATTTTAAATTTACGTTACAATTTGGACATTCATACATATTTTCATCCTCATGTGTATTTCTTGGCTTATAAAATACATTGTCGGTTTTATTATAGCATGAAAGAAATGGTAAAACAAATAATAACAGTTTGATAATCCGCATGCATTGTGATAAAGTAATTTCAGAGCAGATGTGGATGGATACAGCATGAGGAATCAGAGGGAGTAAAAGAGTAAGATTATGAGTAGTAAAGAGAATGGTTATTATAAATGGGGAAGGTATTTGCTTAGGCTTATTTTGCTTGGCTTTTCTGCATTGGCAACCATAAAAGTAGTTTTTTTCTTTACGGATATAGATGAGCAGTATGCTATCACGATGGCCTGGCGTATGGCTTGTGGTGACCGTATGTTTATGGAGATGTGGGAGCCCCATCAGACCTCCGGATTTTTGGCGGCATTACTTGTGAAAATATATATGGCGTTAACAGGCGGTTTGGATGGTCTGGTGATATACTTGAGATTGTGCGGTGTGGCGTTTCAGGCATTGGTCAGTGCGTTTTTGTACACGACGGTGAGAAAAATCTGTTCGGAAGATACAGCGTTTTTTGCGGCGCTTTTTTTCTATAATACATTGGCCAAATATAATCAGATGGTTGAGTATGCAAACATGTTGATGTGGTTTAGTATGCTGACTTTTTTGTGCCTGTTGCGTTTTTTTATGGAGAAGAGAAAGCGGATATGGCTTCTGTTAGCAGGTATTAATACTTCGCTGATGGTACTGTCCTATCCCACGTGTATTATTGCAGTACCCTTTATCGTGTTTGGAATTCTATATATATGCGAGAAAGAAAACAGGTGGAAAACAGTAGGGATTTATATGGGCACATGTGTTATGTGTGGTATGCTTTGGATTGCTTACTTTTTGTCGCATATGACATGGAGTCAGTTTGTTTATGGTATCACACAAATGATGACAGACAGCTCCCATAGTGCAACAATTATTCAAAAGCTGGCAGGATACAAAGATAATTTGATAAAGATATTACCCTATGTGTGTCTGGTGGTTGTTTTATCATTGGTTGTAGTTTGCTTTTTTAGGTTATGCTTAAAAAGAAAGTGCAGCCCATATGCCGTTTTTTTGATTATTTCTGTTATACAGCAATTTTACACGTGGTTTTTTGAGAAAGAGCATATGAAGTTCCCCGGAATTTTCTATTTTGTTTTGCTAATAGTAGGAATTTACAGATATGTCAAGCGTGCAGACTATGGGATAGATAAAGATGATTGTGTTCGTCGGGCCATGTTCTGGTTTGGGAGTATTACGGCCATAGGCATACTATGTGCCACATTGCTGGCAAGCAATATGCGATTGATGGAGTCCACGGAATACATGATGATAGGTTTTATTGTAGGTATCTGTTATTTGGACTGTGAGAGGAAGCAAACAAAGGCATGGTGGTTGTTGGTGGTGCTGGCACTTATCGGTGTTGCAGTTTTTCGTAAGGGATATTTGATGTACCATGCATTTGGAACGGATACGATTTTTGTCACAAAGCAAAAGGCGTTAGATGGTCCGCTAAGCGGTGTATATTGCAGATATTTAGATGGTTACGATTACAATATGCGCGGTGTAATTATGAATCAGTATATTCCTGAAGGCAGTACCGTTTTGTATGTTGGTGTGGATACATTGGCTTACCTGCAGGGAGAGTATAATATCAGTAATTTCTCCACTATCAGCACGCCGAGTATGGATGAAAGATTATTTGAGTATTGGGACAGATATCCTGAAAAATATCCGGAATATATTGTTTGGGATTTTAAGGTTCCTACGGAGTCCGCACCGGCCGGAAGTGTAAAAGAACAATTGTTACAAGATGCAGAGCTTCTGATTGAGGATGAGGACATTCAGATTTGGAAAAAGTAATTACAACAGATGTTCCTTGCAGTTGACGCAAGTCCTATTTTATGCTATGATTCAACTAATCAAGAAAAATGCGATGATGAAGAGAGTACACAATATCGGCACTTTACAGAGAACGTTCCGTGTAGCCGGTAATACCGGTTACGAAGGCTGAGAGGAATGGGGTAAGAGTTGTGGAACATGGCTTCTGAGCGGCGCACCGAACCCAAAGTGGTAAGATTGCGACAGGCTTCCGCAGGCGGAACCTGCCGACAGTTACACTTGCGGTAAGATTGCGACAGGTTCCGCCTGTTATAGCGGACAGGGTTACTGACCCGATGAGGTCCGGTTTGTAAGAATCGGATGAATAGAAGTGGTAACACGGGTGTATGCTCGTCTTCTAAGCACATAATATGTGGATAGAAGGCGGGCTTTTTTAGTTCCAAGTCTTAATTCATTTATTTGTGTATCTATATTTATCAGTGTCGATTGAGGCGCCATATACCTTGCCACGGAACGTTTCCACTCCGTGAAAAAGCGTAGCGGCACATAAGATTGCAAAATACGCAATCTAAGTGCCGACGTTTTTCAAGGTCTCGTGGCAAGGTATATGGCGCCTAATCGACAGCTATACTTACAAATACAAATAAATGAATTAAGACTTGGGAAAATCCACTCGTCTATCCACGGTTAATAGAAAGGAGTAATAAAATGGAAAACAAAGGTAAATACTACCTTACAACTGCCATTGCCTATACATCAGGCAAGCCGCACATTGGTAATAACTATGAGGTGGTGTTGGCGGACAGCATTTGCAGATTTAAGAGAAAAGAGGGTTATGACGTATTTTTCCAGACGGGAACTGACGAGCATGGCCAGAAGATTGAATTGAAGGCTCAGGAAGCGGGAGTTACACCCAAGGAGTTTGTTGATGAAGTAGCAGGTACCATTCGCGGACTGTGTGATCTATTGAATATTTCTTATGACAAGTTTATTCGTACAACGGATGATTATCATGAGAAACAGGTTCAGAAGATGTTTAAGCGTTTTTATGATCAGGGCGATATTTATAAGAGCTCTTATGAGGGCTTATATTGTACTCCCTGTGAGTCCTTCTGGACGGAGTCCCAGCTGGTGGAGGGCAAGTGCCCCGACTGTGGCAGAGATGTAAAGCCTGCCAAGGAGGAGGCTTACTTCTTCAAGATGAGTAAGTATGCGGACAGATTGATTGCGCATATCAATGAGCATCCTGAATTTATTCAGCCTGTTTCCCGCAAAAATGAGATGATGAACAACTTCCTGTTGCCCGGTCTTCAGGATTTGTGTGTATCCCGTACCTCCTTTAAGTGGGGTATTCCTGTAGACTTTGATGACAAACATGTGGTTTATGTATGGTTGGATGCGCTGACCAACTATATCACCGGTATCGGTTATGACACTGACGGAAACAGTACGGACCAGTATAAAAAGCTCTGGCCTGCAGATTTGCACCTGATTGGTAAGGATATTATTCGTTTTCATACGATTTACTGGCCTATTTTCCTGATGGCTCTGGGCGAGCCTCTGCCCAAGCAGGTATTTGGTCATCCATGGCTTCTCACCGGTGGTGGTAAGATGAGTAAATCTAAGGGTAATGTGGTTTATGCCGATGATTTGGTAAATTTCTTCGGTGTGGATGCGGTGCGTTATTATGTGCTTCATGAAATGCCTTATGATAATGACGGTAATGTCACATGGGAGTTGATTGCAGAGCGTACCAATTCTGATCTGGCTAATACCTTGGGTAATCTGGTAAACAGAACTATTTCCATGAGCAACAAGTATTTTGGCGGTGTAGTGGCCGACAAGGGTGTGCAGGATGCGGTAGATGAGGATTTGAAGGCAACCATTACCGGTACCTATGCAAAGGTTGTAGAGAAGATGGAAACCCATCGTGTGGCAGATGCTTTGACAGAGATTTTCGGTATTTTCAAGCGTTGCAACAAATATATTGACGAAACGGAGCCTTGGGTGCTGGCTAAGGATGAGGCAAAGGCAGACCGTCTGGCAACTGTGCTTTATAATCTGGTAGAAGGTATTGTGATTGGTGCATCTCTCTTAGAGCCTTTCATGCCTGAGACTGCACAGAAAATTGTTGCACAGTTGAATACCTCCTTGCGCGACTTTGACAAGCTGGAGCAGTTTGGATTGTATGAGAGCGGAACAAAGGTAACAGAGACTCCCGAAATTCTCTTCGCACGTCTGGATATGAAGGATGTTCTGGCTAAGGAAGAGGAGATTGCAGCTTTGCAGGTTGCAGCGACACAGGGTGAGACAGGCGCTGAAAATGGAGAGGCCGCAAATGTTATTGATATTGAACCCAAGGAAGAAATTTCCTATGATGATTTCATGAAGCTTCAGTTCCAGGTAGGTGAAATTATTGCCTGTGAGGAGGTTCCTAAGTCCAAGAAGCTTTTGTGTAGTCAGGTGCGTATCGGCAGTCAGGTGAAGCAGATTGTATCCGGCATTAAAGCACACTATACTCCCGAGGAGATGGTGGGCAAGAAGGTTATGGTTCTGGTGAACCTAAAGCCTGCAAAGCTTGCCGGTGTGTTGTCCGAAGGTATGCTTCTGTGCGCAGAGGATGCGGAAGGAAATCTGGCACTGATGAAGCCTGAAAAGGATATGCCTGCAGGAGCGGAAATCTGTTAAAAAGAATGTAAAAGGAGCGTGGATTTATGAAGAAGACGAATTTCTATTTTGATTCACGGGACGGATTAACTAAGATTCATGCTGTGCGATATGAGCCCGAAGAGCAGGCTCTTGTAAACGGCAAGCCTGTGGCGGTGCTTCAGATTGTTCATGGCGTGGCTGAATATGTGGAACGCTACGAAGAGACGGCCAAATATTTTACGGAGCGAGGTTTCGTGGTTACAGGTGAGGATCATCTGGGCCACGGAGGCTCTGTTGCGGAAGGTGGAACTTATGGCTATTTTTGCGAACAGGACCCGGCTACAGTGGTGGTGCGCGATGTGCATCGACTGAAAAAAATGACTCAGGAACTTTATCCCGGAGTGCCCTACTTTATTTTGGGACACAGTATGGGTTCTTTTATGCTTCGTAATTACATTTGCCGTTATGGAACAGGTATTCAGGGGGCCATTATTATGGGAACAGGTCATAATTCCTCTTTGCAGATAACCTTTGGAAAGGCATTGGCTGCGGAGCAGAAGTGTTTTGGCGGCGACAAGCGAAAGAGTCAGGTGCTCCATAATCTGGCCTTTAGTTCGATGAACAAACGCATTGAAAATCCTAAATCAGACAATGCCTGGCTTAGTAGCAATGAAGAGAATGTGGCAAAGTATGATGCAGATGAAAAATGTGGATTTGTGTTTACTGTAAATGGGTTCGCCACATTGTTCGAATTGATTGCCCGGGCAACCAGACAGGAGAATCTGGAGAAAATCCCCAAGGAGTTGCCGGTATTTTTGGTGGCAGGAGCGCAGGATCCTGTCGGCAATTATGGTGAGGGTGTAAAAGCAGTTTATGACCAACTGGACAGCGCAGGTCTTGAGCATCTTTCAATGAAATTATATGAGGATGACAGGCATGAGATTTTGAATGAGGACGACGGACAACAGGTTATGCAGGATATGTGTGAATGGATTCTTGCAAAGCTTCCGGGGGAAAGTGCATGAATGCAGAAAATGTAGAGTATGAAATCCGCTGGGCAAGAGTGGAAGATTGGGAGCCGGCTATGAAGATGGTTTGGAGAACCTTTCTGAAATTCGAAGCGGTGGACTACACGGAGGAAGGAATCAAAAATTTTCTGGATTTTATTACAGATGAACAGCTGTATCACGGTTTTTTACAGGGAAGTTATCAGATGATGGTGGCGGTCTGTAAGGAGCAGATTGTAGGTGTGGCCTCTGTCCGAAATTGTAATCATTTGTCGCTTTTGTTCGTAGATGAAGCGTATCATCGCAGAGGTATTGGCAGGGCACTCTTGGAAAGATTTTGCAGCTACTTAAAGTATGAGTCGGGGGAAGATTTTATGACGCTCAATGCCGCACCCTATGCGGTAGAGTTTTATCACAAGATAGGTTTTCGGGACGTTGGACCCGAGGAGGATGTGGGAGGTATCCGTGTGACTTCCATGGAAAAGTATTTCTAGAAAGGATGAAACAAATGAAGATTTTTGACATTGACAGCCCCTTGGTTCTCTTTTTAAGCAAGATGGCAGATATGATGTGGCTTACCATACTGACTATGATTTGCTGCATTCCGGTTATTACAGTGGGGCCGGCGTTGACAGCATTGCATTATGTGGCTCTCAAAATGGTTCGCAATGAGGATGGATATATTACCAGAAGTTTTTTTAAGGCTTTCAAAGAAAACTTCAGACAGGCTACAATTATTTGGCTTCTTTTTCTGGCAGTATTTGTATTTTTGTTTGTGGACTATCGTATCATTATTGCTTCAGAGACTGAGATTAATATGGTTGTACAGCTGTTACTGTTTGTAGTAGGAGTATTTGCAGTATTTACGTTTATGTATGTATGGCCAGTGCTGGCAAAGTTTGAAAATACCATTAAGCGTACCATTATGAATGCATTTGCAATCAGTGCAGTGCAGTTTTTTAAATCATTGTTGATGCTTTTGGTAAATCTTATGCCTTTTTTGCTTTGGTATTTTGTACAACCCAGTATACCCAATATATTCCCGATTCTATTCGTGTTCTGGTTCAGTGCGCCTGCATATTTTTCGGCGAAGCTTTATGACAAGTTTTTCAAAACCATGGAGGAAAAGATTCTTGAACAGCAGAATGAGGCAAATGAGTCGCCTGATATTGGTCAAAATGACTAGGAAAATGCATTTTTAATGTACAAGTTGACAATAAAAATGAAAAAACAGGGATTTCATAAGCAATTTTTACAATCCGATACAAAATATTTGTGAATTTGGTGTATGGCGTCAGAATGTTTTTTCAGATATACTTAACAAAGTAAAATACTTTACTCATGAAAGGAGTACATACCAATGGCAAGTTTATCTTTAAAGAATGTATGTAAGGTATATCCCAACGGCTTTGAGGCTGTTAAGGATTTCAACCTTGAGATTGCAGACCAGGAGTTTATTATCTTCGTTGGTCCTTCCGGTTGTGGTAAGTCCACTACCCTTCGTATGATCGCAGGTTTGGAGGATATTTCTTCCGGTGAGCTGAAGATCGGTGACAGAGTTGTTAATGATGTAGAGCCTAAGGATAGAGATATCGCAATGGTATTCCAGAACTACGCTCTGTATCCTCATATGACCGTATATGACAATATGGCATTCGGTCTTAAGTTGAGAAAGGTTCCCAACGATCAGATCGACAAGATGGTTAAAGAGGCTGCTAAGGTTCTTGACCTTACTCCCCTCCTTGATCGTAAGCCCAAGGCTCTGTCCGGTGGTCAGAGACAGCGTGTAGCTATGGGTCGTGCTATCGTTCGTAACCCTAAGGTATTCTTGATGGATGAGCCTCTCTCCAACTTGGATGCTAAGCTGCGTGTACAGATGAGAATTGAGATTGCTAAGCTTCATCAGAGACTTGGCACCACTATCATCTACGTTACCCATGACCAGACCGAGGCTATGACCCTTGGTACCAGAATTGTAGTTATGAAGGACGGTGTTATCCAGCAGGTTGACACTCCTCAGAATCTGTATGACAACCCTCAGAACCTGTTCGTAGCAGGCTTCATGGGATCTCCTCAGATGAACTTCCTGGATGCTGTAGTAAGAGTAAATGGCGATGTAGCAAGCCTTGAGATTGCTGGCAAGTCTATTCCTCTTCCTCCTGCTAAGTCCAAGAAGCTGATCGATGGCGGTTATGATGGAAAGGCTGTTACCTTCGGTATCCGTCCTGAGGATGTATACGATTCCGAGATGTTCATCGAGGCATCTCCTCAGAGCGTATTTGAGTCTACTATC
>JAZQLH010000026.1:0-60166 GCA_045542555.1 Acetatifactor sp.
CTTCCTGAGGATGAAAATGCATTCTTTTATGAGACTTCACCTTATGACCCTCATAGCCCTTATTCTGCAAGTAAGGCAAGCTCTGACATGCTGGTGAAGGCTTATATGGATACCTATAAATTCCCGGCTAATATTACCAACTGTTCCAATAACTACGGCCCTTATCAGTTCCCTGAGAAGTTTATCCCTCTGATGATTAACAATGCATTGCAGGGCAAGAAGCTTCCGGTATACGGTGATGGTAAGAATGTCCGTGACTGGTTATTTGTTGAGGATCATGCCAAGGCAATCGATATGGTACAGGAGCAGGGAAGACTCTTTGAAACTTACAATATCGGCGGGCACAATGAGAAACAGAATATTGAGATTCTGCATATCATTCTGGATACTTTGCAGGAGATGCTTCCTGAGGGTGACCCAAGAAAAGCACTGGTAAATGAGGGATTGATTACCTATGTGGAGGATAGAAAAGGGCACGACCGCAGATATGCCATCGCTCCAGACAAGATTAAGGCTGAGATTGGCTGGGAGCCTGAGACCATGTTTAAAGAAGGTATTCGTAAGACAATTGCATGGTTCTTTGAACATGAAGAATGGATGAAGAATGTGACCAGTGGCGATTATCAGAAGTATTATGATGATATGTATGGTAATAAGTAAATGGTGATATAACGCAAGGAAACGGGACTTTTTCGGAGAAAATCCGGAAAAGTGTATCTTTGCTTTTATTGTATATGATATTTTTTGAGGAAAAAACGGAGGAGAAACGATGAAAGGAATTATTTTAGCCGGAGGTTCAGGAACCAGACTGTATCCTTTGACCAAGGCGATTTCTAAACAGATTATGCCTGTGTATGACAAGCCCATGATATATTATCCCTTGTCTACACTGATGTTGGCAGGTATCAGAGAGGTGTTGATTATCTCCACCCCCAGAGACTTGCCTGTTTTTAAGGAGCTTCTGGGTGATGGTCATCAGCTTGGAATGGAGTTTTCCTATGCGGTGCAGGAGAGTCCCAGAGGTTTGGCGGATGCATTTATCATCGGTGAGAAATTTATTGGAAGTGACAGGGTTGCACTAGTGCTTGGAGACAATATTTTCTATGGACAGAGTTTTTCCAGAGTACTTAAGGAGGTGGCATCCAGAGAAAGTGGAGCAACGATTTTCGGCTATTATGTGCGTGACCCCAGAGAGTATGGCGTGGTGGAGTTTGATGAGAGTGGTAAGGCTTTATCTATCGAGGAGAAGCCTGAGAATCCCAAGAGTAACTACGCTGTGCCCGGTCTTTATTTCTATGACAATGATGTAGTGGAGATTGCAAAGAATGTGAAGCCCTCTGCGAGAGGTGAGATAGAGATTACCAGCATCAACAATGAGTATTTACAGCGGGGAACGCTTCGTGTGGAGACTTTAGGACGCGGATTTGCATGGCTTGATACCGGTAATCATGATGCACTTTTGGATGCGGCAGATTTTGTGGCGGCATTCCAGAAAAGACAGGGGCTTTATATTTCCTGTATTGAAGAGATTGCATACAAAAGAGGTTTTATTGACAAGGAACAGCTTTTGGCATTGGCCCAGCCCTTGATGAAGACCAATTACGGACAATATCTGGTAGAGGTAGCAAATGGACTCTAAGTTACGAAGAACGGCTATTCTTTCCAGTTTAGCTGCAATTTTCATTGTATCCATGGTAGTTTTGTTTACTAACAGGGATACAGAGACTCTTCCGTCCTATAGCACTCAGATGCAGGCGGGGCAGGAGCAGAATGCGTCAGAGGAAGAAGACACAACGGAAAAGGACTTGAAAGCTTTTGAGCAGGATGAAAGCTTTTTTGACCCGGAGTACAATCAGGTGCTTCAGGACGCTAAGGATATGACCAACAGGTTATCTTTGGTGGTGACTTCCGTTGAGAAGGACTTACGTATTCAGATAGTCAATAATGATGGCATTCCTGTGGAAGGCGAGAGTTTTTTTGTAGAGCTTACCGGCCTTTCTTTGGGAGGACAGGCTCAGGCTGCTGCGGACGGCTCTTATAAAGATTTGGACAAAAATGGAATTATTTACATTGGAGATTTGGCGGCAGGAGAATATTCTGTCAAGTTAACGCCTATTGAAGGATATAAAGTGCCTACAAGTACAACCAGAGTGAAGGTAAAGGACAAGGTAGAGTACCTTGCAATCGATGATATTTCGCTTCTTATTAAGACAGAGGACGAAGTGGATGCTACTGCCGAGGATAGCGGAGTTCGTGATGCGTTAGCAGATGCAGACAAGACGGAATTGACGGAATTAAAGGCATTTTCTGGCAAAACAAAGGCCGGTATTGATGTGTCAAAGTGGAATGGCGACATTGACTGGGATAAGGTCAAAAATGCCGGAGTGGAATTTGCCATCATCAGAGCCGGATACAGAGGCTCTGTTACAGGTAGTCTTGTACAGGATGTTTATTTTGATGCCAACATGAAGGGAGCAGCAGCTTCCGGTATTCCGGTGGGTGTGTACTTCTTTACTCAGGCAACCAATGAGGTGGAGGCGGTTGAGGAAGCTTCAGCAGTGCTTAAATGGGTGAAAGAGTATGACATCACCTATCCGATTTTTATTGATACGGAAGGGGCCGGAGGCAACGGACGAGCTGATGGATTGGATACAGATACGCGTACTCTCGTGTGTGAGGCATTTTGCAGAACCATTGAAAATGCCGGTTATGAGGCGGGGGTTTACGCCAGTCGTAACTGGTACAACAACAATCTTCATACCGTGAAACTGGAGGATTACTACATATGGCTTGCAGAGTATCGCAGTGTGCCTTTGTATCAGGGGTACTATCGTATGTGGCAGTATAGCTCTAAGGGTAAGATTGATGGTATTGAAGGCAATGTGGATATGAATGTTATGTATGAATAAATTGATGAAAGAGGATAAAAAATGGGACAGATAACAGTAGAAACCTGTGAAATTGAAGGATTGAAAATCATCACCCCCAAAGTGTTCGGCGATGCCAGAGGGTATTTCATGGAAACTTATCAATATGAGGATTACAAGGCAGCAGGCATTCCGGAGGTGTTTGTGCAGGATAATCAGTCTGCCTCCTCTAAAGGCGTGCTGCGAGGTCTTCACTTTCAGAAGGAATTCCCTCAGGATAAGTTAGTGCGTGTTATTAAGGGTGAGGTTTATGATGTGGCAGTGGACTTGAGAGAGGGCTCACCTACTTTTGGCAAGTGGTTTGGAGTGATTTTGTCTGAGGAAAACAAGAAGCAGTTTTTTATACCTAAGAATTTTGCCCACGGTTTTCTGGTGCTGTCTGACTATGCAGAATTTTGTTATAAATGCTCTGATTATTATCATCCGGGAGATGAGGGCGGCCTTCGCTATGATGACCCTGAAATTGGCGTGGAATGGCCCATTTCAGAGGATATGAAGCTTCTTTTGTCCGAGAAGGATGAAAAGTGGGGCGGATTGAAGGAATATTTGGAGAGCAAGTGAGGTAAATAGATTCATGAAAATCAGTAAAAAAGCCGGAATCAGCATATTTCTGGTGGTGGCTTTTATTCTGGCAGCAATTATTTTGCTGCATAATAATCCCGGAGCAAATCCGCAGGAAGAGTTGTTGAAAAAGGGAATCTCCGTGGGTGTGATAATGGCATCCTGTGTCATTTTTGTCAGATGGTATGATAAATTTATGGTGCTTCCCTTAGAGCTGTGGCAGAGCAGACATCTGATTTGGAAGCTTGCCAAAAATGACTTTAAAAAACGGTATGCAGGCTCTTATCTGGGCGCATTCTGGGCAATGGCTCAGCCGGTAGTGACTGTGGGAATGTATTATGTGGTGTTTGATGTGATTATGGGTGGAAATGCCAGCCGTACGGCGGCAGAGGTGCCTTTTGTACTGTTTTTGACGGCGGGACTTGTGCCTTGGTTTTTCTTTAATGAGGCGCTCAATCACGGAACCAATGCATTGAGAGAATATGATTATCTTGTAAAAAAAGTTGTATTTAAGATTAGTATTCTGCCCATTATCAAAATTATAGCGGCAACATTTATTCATGTGTTCTTTGTTTTTGTGCTTTTGATTGTGGCCGCAATATACGGGTTTTATCCCAGTGTTTACACCATTCAACTGGTATATTACAGTGCTTGTTTGTTTGTCTTTGTGCTGGCACTTTGTTATACAACCTGTGCTGTGGTGGTTTTCTTTAAGGATCTGGCGCAGATTATTAATATCGCATTGCAGATTGGTATGTGGGCGACACCTATTTTGTGGGATATCAATACATTAACAGACAGTAAGTGGGTTACAGTTTTGAAGCTGAACCCTCTTGTTTACATCGTTAACGGCTATCGCAGTGCCATTTATGAAAGACAATGGTTTTTTGAGGACTTTTTCTCCACCATGTATTTCTGGATTGTAACTGTAGTGCTCTTTGGAATCGGTGCGTTGATTTTTAAACGCCTGAAGGTTCATTTTGCAGATGTGTTATAGGGGTGAGCGGTTACAAAATGAAGGATAAGATAAAAGGTTTTTTAATATGGCGTCCGCAACCGGGAGTTTATACCTGTGGTGCAGTGATTGCATTAATACTTTTGTTGCTTCCGTTGCTTCGTCTGACAGAGTATACAGTGCCTTGGTATGATGATTATACCTATGGCAACTTTGCTAAGACTGCGCTGGAACAGGAGTGGTCATTTGCAAGTGCAGTAAAGGGAGCACTTGAGTGTATTCGGATATCCTGGCATGCATGGCAGGGAACGTATAGTTCCATCTTTTTCATGGTACTGATGCCCGGTATATGGGGGGAAGAATATTATCATTTTGGCCCCCTGTTTCTGATTTTGTTTTTGACGTTGAGCATATGGACACTGGTATATACACTTTTGTGTGATGTTGTGAAAGCTAAGCGCATACAGGCCTGTGGAATTGCGGCGGTAAGCTGCGCCATGGCAGTTGTGATGATTCATACCGCACAAGAAGGCTTTTATTGGTATAATGGCGGTTTTCACTATGTGGGAATGCATAGCTTTATGATGCTTCTTGTGGTGCTGGCTGTAAAAACACTGATGACAGAACGAAATAAATTGCGGTATGTTTATGCGGTAGGTGCAATGCTTTTGGCATTTATTACCGCCGGAGGCAATTTCGTGACAACTCTGCAAGGGTTGCTTGTACTTTTAAGTGTAATTGTCTTAGCTTTGGGGTTGCATAAAAAAAGAGCACTGTTTCTTATTCCGGCACTTCTTGTGTATGGGGCAGGTTTTTATATGAATGTAACTGCTCCCGGTAATGACAAGCGTGCCGAGAATTATGTGGGCTGGGGTATGTCTCCTTTAGAGTCTGTGTGGAATTCTTTTGTAAAAGGTGCAGAGCATGCGTGGGAATTTACCGGTTGGATGACGCTTCTTTTTCTGGCATTGATGTTGCCGTTGGTTTGGTATATGGCAAAGCAGGTTTCCTACAGGTTCCGGTTGCCGGGTCTTGTAAGCGTATGGTCCATATGCTTATATGCCACAGGATTTACTCCCAGTTTGTTTTCGCTGGGACATGCAGGACTGGGCCGCACCCTGAATGCAGTAAAAATCACATGGCAGCTTATGCTAGTGTTAAATCTGATATATTGGTGCGGATGGTTTGCCAAGCACAAAAGTGAGAAAAAAGCCCTCATGTGCAGATGGTGGTATTATCCAATTGTGGCCGTTTTAGCACTATTGGTATTTCATACGGAGCCCAATCAGGCGGGAAGTTTTTCTTCCTATGGGGCATATTATTACATACATACCGGCGAAGCTTATAATTTTTATCAGGAATATCTTGGCCGGGTGGAAATTCTTAAAAGTGATGAAACAGAGATTGTGTTTGAACCGTACAACTGGCGGCCTTGGTTTCTGTGTCCGGGAGATTTAAGTGACAATCCTGATGATGAAGCCAACAGTGCCCTTGCTTCATGGTATGACAAGGATACAATTATTTGTATAGATAAGGATTAAAATTATGGTAAAACAGGACGAAATTGCGATTGCGGTTAAAGACGTACGCAAAATCTATAAATTATATGACAGGCCTCAAGACCGTGTGAAAGAGGCTCTGGGACTGGGCAAGAAATCCCACAAGGTACACTATGCCTTAAATGGTGTGAGCATGGATATCAAGCGCGGTGAGACGGTGGGTATCATCGGTACAAACGGTTCCGGCAAGTCTACAATTTTGAAGATTATCACCGGTGTGTTAAATCCCACCGAGGGTGAGGTCGTGGTGGATGGCCGTATCTCTGCACTGCTTGAGCTGGGCGCCGGTTTCAATATGGAGTATAACGGTATCGAGAATGTATACTTAAACGGCACCATGATGGGCTTTTCTGAGAAGGAAATCGAGGAAAAATTGCCTGCAATTTTAGAGTTTGCAGATATCGGGGATTATGTATATCAGCCGGCCAAAACCTATTCCAGTGGTATGTTTGTACGACTGGCTTTTGCTGTGGCAATCAATATTGAGCCGGAGATTCTAATTGTGGATGAGGCATTGTCTGTGGGTGATGTATTCTTTCAGGCAAAATGTTATCACAAATTTGAAGAATTCAAGGAGATGGGTAAGACCATCATTTTTGTAAGCCATGATTTGAGCAGTATCAGCAAGTATTGTGACAGGGTATTTTTGTTAAATAAGGGAACGCTTCTGGGCGAGGGAAGTCCCAAGGAGATGATTGATGCCTACAAGCGTGTGCTGGTGGGACAGTATGAGTTGCCAAAGGAAGGTGACGAGAGTCTGCTTCAGGATATCCAAATTCAGGCGGCAGCGGAGGGCTTGAATCCCAAGGCTTTGGAGTATGGAACCAAGCAGGCAGAAATTGTGGAGTATTATATTACGGATGATACCGGTGTGCGTACTACGGCGATTATTAAGGGGGCAGAATTTACTGTGCATATGAAGGTGCGGTTTACGGATACGCTGCCTGCGCCGATTTTTGCTTTTTCTGTGAAGAATGTGCAGGGAACGGAGATTACCGGTACAAATTCCATGATCGAAAAGGCGTATCTTGAGCCCGGTAAGCCCGGTCAGGTAAAGGATGTGACCTTCACCCAGAAGATGAGTCTGCAGGGGGGCGAGTATCTTTTGTCCTTCGGTGTGACGGGGTATAACGGAGACACCTTTGAGGTGTATCACAGACTATACGATGCTTTGAATATTACG
Organism: Acetatifactor sp.; assembly: GCA_045542555.1. Taxonomy (GTDB): domain Bacteria; phylum Bacillota; class Clostridia; order Lachnospirales; family Lachnospiraceae; genus Acetatifactor. Next base: position 7,186 of record JAZQLH010000026.1, read on the forward strand.
GTGGTATCGGACAAGAATACCGTGGGCTATTATGATATGGATTCCGTGGTGCAGGTAACTGATTCGCAGGATGAAAGTACAGATAATGTAGTGCCTTTTTCCAAAAAGGCATAATGAGACAGGATTTATAAAAAGGAACAGACTACATGGAGCAAAGAGAGCAGATTGGAAAAATTACATTAGACTACAGCAGGTATCCCGGTGAGGATTTTTACTGTGACGGAGCTGTTGAGGACGAGATTCTTAAGATTGTGCGGGATATGTCCCCGGTGGAGTTTGGCAAGGTAATTGAGGAGCGTGCAAGCTGGCCGATTCTTTATCATCTTTCTCCCTTGAGAGAGAATATTGTTGAGTGGATTCCTATGGACAAGGATGCCAAGGTGCTTGAGGTGGGAAGCGGCTGTGGAGCCATAACAGGAGCACTTTCTAAAAAGGCAGGCAGTGTGACCTGCGTGGACTTGTCAAGGAAGCGTAGTTTAATCAATGCTTATCGCCATGCGGAATGTGACAATGTGACCATTCATGTGGGCAATTTTAAGGATATCGAGCCGGATTTGCCAAATGACTATGATTATATTTGTTTGATTGGTGTGTTTGAATATGGCAAGAGTTATATCGGCGGCAGTACTCCTTATGCAGATTTTTTGCGGATTCTCATGTCCCATTTAAAAAAGGGTGGAAGAATTGTCATCGCCATCGAGAATAAATACGGCATGAAATATTTTGCAGGATGTAAGGAAGATCATCTGGGTACTTATTTCTCGGGTATTGAGAATTATGAGGCCGGCGGTGGTGTGAGAACCTTTAGTCGAAAGGGCCTGGAGCGGATTTTCAAAGAGTGCGGTGTGGGGGAGTATCATTTTTATTATCCCTACCCGGATTACAAGTTTATGACCACGCTTTACAGTGATGCATATCAGCCCGGCAAGGGTGAGCTTACCAATAATCTGCGCAATTTTGACAGAGACCGAATGCTTTTGTTCTCGGAGAAGGCTGCCTTTGACGGAGTGGTGGAGGATGAGCTGTTTTCGGTGTTTGCCAATTCCTATGTGGCGGTGCTTGGCGGCGATTTTGAACTGAAATACACCAAGTATTCCAATGACCGTGCGGCAGAATATGCCATTCGTACCGAGATTGGTAAGGACGATGCAGGCAGAGCCTATGTGCGTAAGTATCCGTTAAATAAGGCTGCGGCGGACCACGTGAGAGGCATGGCCTATGCATATGAACAGCTTGTGCAAAAATACGAGGGCGGTAATCTGGAGATTAATCGTTGTGTCCTGACGGATGAAGAAGATTTGCTTTATGCGGAGTTTGATTTTGTGGCAGGTGTTCCTCTTTCAGAGCTTATGGACAAATGTTTGGATGAGGATGATTTGGAGGGCTTCCACAAGTATTTTAAAGAGTATGTGGAGCGTATCGGATACAATGCAAGCTACGAAGTGGCGGATTTTGATGTAATTTTCTCCAATATTTTGGTGGACGGTGATACATGGACTCTGATTGATTATGAGTGGACCTTTGGTAAGCCTATTGACACTAAGGAGCTGGCTTTCCGTGCGATTTATTGTTATCTTTTGGAGGATGAAAAACGTAACAAGCTGAATCTGGATTTGATTCTTTCGGAGCTTGAAATCACAGAAGCAGATGCACAGAATTTTAGAGACCAGGAGATGGATTTCCAGCGTTTTGTCACGGGAAACCGTATGTCTATGGCCCAGATGCGTGATAATATCGGATTTCGTTGTATGGTGCCCCAAAAGTGGATTGACAGATATCAGGATTCCGAGTCCGTAAGCCGTGTTCAGATTTATGAGGACAAGGGTGAGGGCTGCAAGGAGGAAGAGTCCTATTTTGTAAAAGAGGCCTATCAGGGAGAGCAACTCGTTGAAATGGAGCTTTTGGTGGATGGCAATGTGCATATTCTGCGCATTGACCCGGCCTTTGACTCCTGTATGGTGAAGATTTTGGAGATGACCTTTAACGGGGAGAGAGTTCCTTTGGAGAAACGGAAGGTTCTTTTGACAAACGGTCGCATCTGCAAGCCCGCAGAGCAGGGGGCGGAAGGGTATATGCCCAGCATTATATTCCCTACCACAGACCCGAATATTAATATTGATTTGCAGCTTTTAAACAGAAAGGCTGAAAATACTTTGTATGTGCGCATGGAGGTTGTAAGAATTCCCCTTTCCATGGCGCAGGATATGGCAGGAGCAGTAAAGAAGTTGATTTAATTTGACAAAAGGCAGAGAGGTAAGTATGGGTGTAAAAAAGCTCGTAAAACAGGTGCTGGTCAATAAATGCAATGGAATTTACCAAAAGGAACTGGAGAAACGCCAGTGTTCTTATCATGCCTGGATAACGGGTGTGGAAGCCGGATATTCAGCTTCGGCAGTTGCAGGAGGAAATGCAGACTCCTTTTGGCTGATTTGTAATCCCAAGGGACGCATGGCACAAGAGGCAAAGAGTCGAATTGCAGAGTGGTTTGCAGGGAATCCTGAAGCGGTGCTTTGTTATGGTGATGAGGATGTTTGGGCGGAAGGACAAAATCGTACATCTCCTTGTTTTAAACCGGACTGGTCTCCGGATTTGTTTGAACAACGTTTTTATTTGGGCGGATTAGTGGCCGTGCGTAAGGATTGGCTTGAAACGCAGGCACAGGAGCTTGTGCAGCCATGGGAGCTTGCTGATGGTGGTCTTGCCACTGAGGAGGAGTGCAAAGAGCTTGTAATAAAAACCGTTAAACTTGCAGGAGGCTTTGAGAAGGAATCGGGAAGAAAGCATATTTTGCATATTCCAAAGATTCTGTTTCATAATCAGAGCAAGACAAGTCAGTGGGACTTTATGGAGTATGGGGAAGAAGAGGGTATCTGGCAGGAGCAGGCAGATTTGACAGGAGTATTTTTGTCTGTGATTATTCCGTCTAAGGACAATCCCGAGCTTTTAGAAAAATGTATCGGCAGTGTGATGGCATGTACTTCGCAGATTCCTTATGAGATCATTGTGGTGGACAATGGTTCAGAAGGGGAGACCCGACGTCAGATAGAAGGAGTTTTGCATCGTTTTCGCCAAAATGGCGGCCCCGGATTTAAACGTCTTTTGTATCATCATGACCCCATGGAATTTAATTTTTCCAAGATGTGTAACCGAGGCGTGAGAAAGGCTTCGGGAGAGCTTTTGTTGTTTTTGAATGATGATGTGACACTGGCGGAGGAGGATACGCTGGAAAAGATGGCTGTATTGGCCAAAAGACCTTGGACGGGAGCTGTGGGACTGAAGCTTTTGTATCCTGAGAATTCCGAAGCAGTAAGTCGGCGGATACAGCATGCGGGCATTACCAATCTTCCCATGGGACCGGTGCATAAACTGCAGTTTTGCAGTGATGAGAAGGTTTATTATATGGGAAGGAACAGAGGACGGCATAATGCTTTGGCGGTGACGGCGGCTTGTCTTATGGTGGAAAAGTCCAAATTTACAGAGGTGGGCGGCTTTGATGAGGAGCTTGTGGTTGCCTTCAATGATGTGGATTTGTGTTATAAATTGTATGAGCAGGGATATGAAAATGTCTGCGAATGCGACTTCTATGCCTATCATGATGAGTCCTACAGCAGAGGAGATGATGAATCCCCGGAGAAACTGAAAAGACTTCTTGGCGAGCGGGCAAAACTGTATGAAAGACACCCTGACCTTGAAGGTAAGGACCCTTATTATTCTGCACATTTAAATAGAGACGGGTTGGATACCCGCATTCGTCCGGCTTACGAGCAGGGCAAGAATACCATACAGCAGGTAAGTTCCGGTAAAGGACAGTGTTTTGAACTTTGGGAGGAAGCTCAGTGGGAAGAGCAGCTTAGTCGTTGTCGTGAGGATGCTTGTCTGATGGTGCGGGTGGAGTCTGTGCTAAAGCAGGAAAGTCAGGTTGCACTTACCGGATGGAGTGTTGTTTTAGGAGATAATAACGCCTGTTATGATAAAAAACTTGTTTTGAAATCAGAGAAGGGAGTATACTGTCTTGCTCTGACAGGGCAGTATCGTCCTGATTTGATGGAAAACATGCCTGATCAGACCAATGTGGGCCTTTGTGGGTTCCGGTTAGAGTGGGAAGAGGGGGCATTGCCTGTGTGCAATTATCAGGTAGGTGTTATGGCCCTGAACCGTATAAATGGTACGGGATTAATTAATTGGAGTAATCGGATGGTGGAAGTATGACAGATAAAGTAAAAGTGGACACAAATGAGGAGATTCTCTGGCAGGAGGAATATCAGCGAGAGCATCTAAAGTGTGCGGAGCTTGCCTCCCGTATTGCGGATTTGGAGTCTGCCAATGAAGAGTTAAATTGGAAGCTGAATCGAATCAAGAATAATCCTTTGTGGAAGCTATCGAAACCGTTGAGAAATTTAATGCACTGGTTTATCAGACAGGTGAACAGAGTGCGTAACTGTGGTGGTATTCGTGGTATTTTTCATAAGCTTGATTACAAAAAGCGTGAACGGGCTGTTATGAAAAGTTACGGTACGGACAGCTTTCCAAGTAAGGAACGGGCGAAGCTTGAGCGGGAGACTGTTTTTCCCCGCATGGTAAAAATCAGTATTCTGGTGCCTCTTTGGAACAATAAAAGAGAATTTCAAATCGAGATGCTGGAGTCCGTGATGAACCAGACTTATCAGAACTGGGAGCTTTGTCTGGCGGACGGTTCTGATGATGAGCATGCCTATATGGGTGAAATCTGTAAGGAATATGCAGAGAAGTCCGGAGGTCGTATTGTTTACAAGAAGCTTGAGAAAAATATGGGTATTTCCGGTAATACTAACGCTTGCTTAGAGCTTGCTACCGGTGAATATATCGGCCTTTTTGACCAGGATGATATTTTGCATCCTTCCGTGCTTTTTGAGTATGTGAAGGCCATTAATGAAAAGGGCGCAGATTATATTTATTGTGACGAGACTACCTTTAAAGGTACGGACATCAATAAGATGTTGACCATGCATTTCAAGCCGGATTATGCACCGGATAATCTGCGTGCCAACAATTATATCTGTCATTTTAGTGTGTTTGCGAGAGAACTTTTGGAGGGCGGAGAGTTGTTCCGCACCAAGTTTGACGGAAGTCAGGATCATGATATGATTCTGCGTCTGACAGACAATGCCAAATGTATTGTCCATGTGCCGAAGCTGATGTATTACTGGCGCTCTCATGCCGGCAGCGTGGCCTCCGGTATTGATGCCAAGCCCTATGCCATTGCAGCAGCTAAGGGGGCGGTGGCAGAGCATTTGCGTGGGCATGGTTATGATCATTTTCAGATTACCAGCACCCGCGCATTTGAGACGATTTTCCGTATCCGTTATGAGATTATCGGAACACCCAAAATCAGTATTGTTATTGCCAATAAGGATCATGTGGAGGATTTGCGTCGCTGTGTGACCTCCATTCGTGAAAAGTCCACCTATGATAACTATGAGATTATTATTGTGGAAAATAACAGTGAGACGGACGAAATTTTCAAGTATTATGGGGAGCTTCTGGAATGTGAATATTATGCGAAGGGTAAGGCCGGAGAGACTTGCACAAGCCCTGACGGAAAGCTTTCTGTGGTGCGTTTTGAAGGAGCATTTAATTATTCCGCAGTGAATAATCTGGGGGTAAAGCATGCATCCGGTGATTATATTTTGCTCTTAAACAATGATACAGAGGTTATCACTGTCAACTGGATGGAGGAGCTTTTAATGTATGCCCAGCGCAAGGATGTGGGCGCTGTGGGAGCCAAGCTTTACTATGGCGACCGTACCATTCAGCATGCGGGAGTGGTGATTGGTCTGGGGGCACATCGTACCGCAGGTCACACCCATTACAAGCAGTCCAGACAAAATCTGGGTTATATGGGGCGTCTTTGTTACGCTCAGAATGTCAGTGCAGTAACCGGTGCATGCCTTATGGTAAAAAAGAGCCTGTTTGACGAGGTGGGTGGCCTGGAGGAAGGTTTTGCTATTTCCTTAAATGATGTGGATTTGTGCCTGAAACTGAGAGAAAAGGGACTGCTTAATGTATTCACACCTTTTGCAGAACTGTTCCATCATGAGTCTGTTTCCAGAGGCCTGGATGACAATGGAGAGAAGGCGGAGCGTTATAATCGGGAGTCTGCGCAGTTCCGTGAGAAGTGGAAGACAGTGCTGGAGGTGGGAGATCCCTATTACAATCCTAATTTTTCTCTGGATAGAAGCGATTTTTCACTGAATGTGAATAATGGATAAAACAAGGGATTTGCATAACGTGAAAAGTATGGTAAAATAAGAATAGTATAGGTTGTCGTCGTTGTTTATATGTGACAGCCAATAAAGAAAGAGGAGGATGTACAGATGGGTTTTATGGAGGAATACAAGTTCTGGTCCGAGGATGCTTATTTTGATCAGGCTACCAAGGACGAATTGGCGGCAATTAAGGATGATGCAGCTGAGATTGAGGAGCGTTTCTACAAGGAATTAGAGTTCGGTACAGGTGGTATGCGCGGAATTATCGGTGCAGGAACCAATCGTATGAACATTTATACCGTGCGTAAGGCGACTCAGGGTCTGGCTAATTTTATTTTGAAGCAGGGTACACAGGACAAGGGCGTGGCAATTTCCTACGATAACCGTCGTATGTCCACTGAGTTTGCAGAGGTTGCAGCACTTTGTCTGGCTGCCAACGGCATCAAGGCATATATTTTTGGTGAGCTGAGACCTACTCCCGAGCTTTCCTTTGCTCTTAGAGAGCTCGGTTGTACCGCAGGTATCATGGTAACTGCAAGTCATAATCCCCCTGAGTACAATGGTTACAAGGTTTACTGGGAGGATGGCGCACAGGTAACTGCGCCCAAGGATAAAGAGATTATTACCGAGGTTTTGGCAATCAAGGATTACCACACCATGAAGACCATGGATAAGGATGAGGCAATTAAGGCAGGTCTGTATCAGGTAATTGGTAAGGAAATCGATGATGCTTACATGGTAGCTTTAAAGAAGCAGATTATCCATCCTGAAGTAATCGAAGAGATGGCAAATGATATTAAGATTGTTTACACACCTCTTTGTGGTGCAGGCAATAAGCCCGTACAGCGTGTGCTGTCTGAACTTGGATTTAAGAATGTATATGTGGTTCCTGAGCAGGAGAATCCTGACCCCAACTTTACTACGCTGGAGTATCCTAATCCCGAGGATCCCAAGGCATTTACTTATGCTTTGAATCTTGCTAAGGAGAAGGATGCAGATATTGTTTTGGCGACTGACCCCGATGCAGACCGTCTGGGTGTATATGCCAAGGATATTAAGACCGGTGAGTATGTGGCATTTAGCGGTAATATGTCCGGTATGCTGATTGCAGAGTATGTTTTGAGAGAGCATGCTAAAAAGGGCACCATGCCCGCTAATCCTGCAATGGTTACCACCATTGTTACCACAAACATGACCTTCCCCATCGCTGAGAGCTATGGTGTGAAGTTGATTGAGGTGTTGACCGGATTCAAGTTTATCGGTGAGCAGATTAAGCTCTTTGAGCAGACCGGCAGCAATAATTATGTATTTGGTCTTGAGGAGTCTTATGGATGTCTGGTGGGAACCCATGCCAGAGATAAGGACGCAATCGTGGCAGTCATGAGCCTTTGTGAGGTTGCTTCTTACTGTAAGAAGCAGGGCAAGAGCCTTTGGGATATGATGCTTGAGTTGTATGAGAAGTATGGTTACTTCAAGGAGACTCAGTATACCATTACCCTTAAGGGTATTGAAGGCTCCAAGAAGATTACTGAGATTATGAATAAGCTTCGCACCAATCCTCCCAAGCAGCTTGGTGAGTGGAAGGTATTGAAGTTCCGTGATTATCAGGAGGATGTGATTCTGGATATGGAGACCGGAGAGAAGACAACTACCGGCTTGCCTAAGTCCAACGTACTCTACTTTGAGCTTCCTGACAACAACTGGTGTTGCGCACGTCCTTCCGGTACAGAACCTAAGCTTAAATTCTACATGGGTGTGAAGGGTGAGAGCCTTGAGGATGCAGTTGCTAAGAATGAGGCACTTACCGAGGCAATTAAGGCTTTGATTTAGAAATTTGGAACTGAATAAGTAATTTTTAGGAGCAGCGAATCCTTCTACAGTAAGATAAGCGGAGGGATTTGCTGTTTCCTTGCATTAGAAGTTTATTAAGGGGAGTATGTTATGAAAAGAAAAAGTATGGGCGTAGTTGTATCTGTTTTGATGGCTTTTTTCATTGCGGGCTGTGGCTCAGCGTCTCAGGCAGAAATACAAACCATTTCGTCAGAGACAAAAGAGTCTGTGCAGACAGAGGAACAATCTTCCACATCATCTGAGGCATCAAATATAGAAGAAATAGAGGAGTTGACCTTTGCAGATTTATCAAAATATTCGTTTGAATTTTCAAGCGGTGCAGGTGCATGGGGAGAGTGGTTTACTATTGAAAAGGACGGATATGTTACAGGACTTTTCAATGATTCCAATATGGGAGAGACCGGAGATGGTTACGAGGACGGAACACGTTACAGCAGCTCCTACTCCGGACATTTTACGAACCTGACGAAAATAGACGAGCATACCTATCAGATGACCCTTGCGGATATTTCCTATAAGGAGCCCATAGGAACAGAGGAAATCGAAGATAAGATACTTTATATTTATACCGGTTCCTATTGTCTGGGAGGGACGGACACTTTTACAATTTATTTGCCCGGCACGCCCCTGAATGTACTTTCAGAAGATATCTATTCTTGGATTCGATATTCGAATGAAAGCGAAACTGAGCTTACGATGATTGTTATTGCCGATGAGACCAATGGATATGGCATTTATTCTTATGACAGACCGGATCCGTTGGAAGATGCGCAGCTGACCTATAGTAGCTATAAAGAGTCCTATGATTATTACGGTGGTTTGCTTACGGAGGCAACTACTACCGCAGAAATGGTGGAATATTCTGCAAGAAAGTATGAACTTAGCGATACATGTTTGAATAAAATCTGGCATTTGATTCGCTATAATGTAGAGGAAGACAGATATAACGAAATTCTTGAAGAGCAGAGAGAATGGATTAAGGAAAAAGAAGCTGCAGCCGAAGAGGCAAGCGCAGAATATAATGGCGGTTCCTTTGCAACAGTAGCCTATAATGATACACTGGCGAGTCTTACCATTGAGCGTTGTGAGGAATTGATTGAATATCTGAAATAGAGCAAGGAAAGAAAAAGGAGGAAGGACCATGGGTGCGCTGAGCGTGGCAAATATCAAAAAAACCATATATTATCTTCAGCGTAATGGTCTGAAAAACACCTGGTATGCTGTCAGAGAACGTCTTTCGCAGTCTAAGGAGAATCCTTATGTCTACGAGGGTCCTGCTAAGGAGGTCTTAGAGGAGCAACGCATGCTCGTTTCGCAGAGAGAAAGTTCCGGCAATTATGAAAATGTTGATTTTAGTATTGTTGTGCCTTTGTATCGCACAAAGCCGAATTTTTTAAGGGAACTTATAGAGAGCATACAGACACAGTCTTATCCTTATTGGGAGGTTGTTCTGGCTGATGCCACGGAAGACGACAGTGTGAGAGAGGTTGTGGAGACGTTTTCCGGTGTGGAGTTTATAGAGAACGCTTCAAAGGATACAGGTGTAGCGACCTATGGTGTGATTCGATATGTACATTTGTCCTCCAATGGGGGTATTTCGGCCAATACCAATGCAGCCCTTCCCTATGCAAGGATGAATTACATCGGTCTTTTGGATCATGATGATATTTTGACACCGGATGCCTTGTATGAGATGGCTCGGGCTGTCCGGGAAGCCAAAGAGCAGGGTAGAGATCCGTATATGATTTATTCGGATGAGGATAAGTGTAATGGTGATGCAACCCGGTTTTATGAACCGAATTACAAGGAAAAGTTTAATTATGATTTGATTTTGAGCAATAATTATATCTGTCATTTTCTGGTAATGAAACGTGAGCTGATGCAGAAGCTTCAGTTCAGACCGGCATATGACGGAGCACAGGATTATGACTTGGTGCTTCGTGCAGTGGCGGAATTAGGCATTCCTTTTAATCCTGATAGAGAATCGTTGATTGTTCATGTGCCCAAGGTTTTGTATCACTGGCGCTGTCATGAGGCATCCACTGCGGAGAATCCCCGCAGTAAGGAATATGCCTATGAGGCCGGCAGACGGGCTTTGCAGGATTTTATTGATGTGAATAAAATTTCAGGACAGGTCGAGAACTTAAAACATGTGGGATTCTATCAGGTAAAATATCCCGAAGATATTTTTGCTGCACGAAAGGATTTAGGTGCTGTGGGCGGAGCAATTGTTAAGCGTGGAAAAATTGAGTCCGGACGCATGGATGCGGCAGGTAATGTTTTCTACGAAGGATTATCAGCTCATTTTAGCGGATATCTTCATCGTGCGATTCTTACACAGAGTGCAGAGGTTCTGGATATTCGCTACATCATAATCAGAAAAGAGCTGCGCGCATTGTTCGAACAAATAACAGGTGTTACTTACAAGGCTTTGCCCGGAACAGAGGTTTTTGATGCATCTATACTGCCACAGGATACAGATTATAAAGCATTGAGTGTGAAGCTTTGTACTCAGATACGCAAGGAAGGTTATCGCCTGCTTTGGGACAGGAGGGAAAATGGCTAAAATAACGGTTGTTATCCCTAACTATAACGGAATTAAATATTTAGAAGGGTGTCTTGCTTCTTTGTATCAGCAGGAGGAAAGTACGCCGAATTTTGATGTATTGATTGTGGATAATGCATCAGGAGACGGAAGTATAGAACAGGCAGAAACTCTTTTTCCACAGGCGAGGATTATTCGGTTACAGGAAAATACCGGCTTTTGCCATGCGGTAAATGTAGGAATTCAAAGTTCGGAAACGCCCTATGTCATTTTGCTTAACAACGACACAAAAGTTAAAACAGGATTTATCAAATCGCTGTATGATGCCATTGAACAGGATGAAAAGATTTTTTCTGTCAGTGCCAAGATGCTGATGTGGGACAGGCCGGATTTAATTGATGGTGCAGGAGACCAATATAATGTGTTAGGTTGGGCATATGCCAGAGGAAAGGGAAAAAAAGCAGAATGTTATTCGCAGCCTGTGGAGGTTTTTTCCGCTTGTGGCGGTGCGGTTATTTATCGAAGGAGCATTTTAGATAAAATCGGCCTTTTTGATGAGTTGCATTTTGCTTATTTGGAGGACATGGATTTGGGGTACCGGGCCCGTATTCATGGATATCGTAATTATTATGAGCCAAAGGCAGAGGTTCTTCATTACGGAAGTGCCTCTACAGGTTCCAGGTATAACGAATTTAAAACAAAGCTGTCTTCTGCAAACAATGTTTATATAATATATAAAAATATGCCTGTCATTCAGTTGCTTTGGAATCTTCCGTTTTTATTTGCAGGCTTCTTTGTAAAATGGCTCTTTTTTGTACGTAAAAAGATGGGCCAGGTTTATCTGAAGGGACTTGGAACGGGAATTCGCAGATGTTTTAGCAAAGAAGGGCGAAGTCACAAAGTTCGCTTCCGCTTTGGCAATTTGGGAAATTACTTGGCAATACAGTGGTGTCTATATGTAAATTTGTTTAAATTTCTATCTAAAAATTGATTACAATTGCCTATTGCATTTGACAGCCCCGTGATGCATACTGTACTTTGGAGGTGTTTTTATGGGGACTTTTGAGGGAATGATATATACAATAATATGTATCATATGTATTGCAGCATTAATTATAGGTGTTTGGCGTTTGATCGCAATGGCTATACAGGCTAAAAAAGACAAAAAGCCTGTAAATAACCAGCAATCATCCTATGTGCAGTTAAATGCTGCAGTGAAACAGGCGGCAGCGGAGGCGCAACAGCCCGGCGGTTACAAGACATTAAATGGTTTTTTGATTAAGCTGGATGTGGAGCGTCAGAATAGACATATGCCCGGAAGAAATGCATATGAAATGGCACGTACAAACGGTAACGTAAGAAGTGTTATTTTCAGAGATGCGAATGGTCTGCAAAAACTTCTGGAGGAAAAAGCCGGAACCGGTGAATTTATCGGTACAAACAAGGAGAAGATTGATTTTGGGCAGACCATAGGCCAATATGTGGATGTGGACGGCCGTACCAAGCGTGAGACCAAAATCGGTATTATTCATTATACTTCAGAAGGGGCTTATATTGTACCTGCAAGACCCGGTAATGGAGGTGGTTCCTTATGATGGATGAATTAATTCGTGCAATCAGTCAGTATCCTAACGGTACATATATGCAGTTGTCATGGCCTCATGAGAGCGTGACGCTGGGGTGCATCCTCGATACCATTTATCAGACGGATAATGGTAAGCTGGAGGGAACCAGTAGTTATCGGGAATACTATGCCTGTGCATTTCGTATTAAGCGTATTATAGAAAACGCCAACAATGGTGCATATCCTATGGGAAATCTCTTGGAGATTTCACAGGAGACAGCGCCTACATACATTGTGCTGGAGACCGGTGAAATGGTTTGGCCCATACAAAAATGATAAAATAAAAATCCGAGGGAACTCGGATTTTTTTGTTTTCGTAAATTGGTTTATTAACTTTTCTAAGCTTCTTGATTATATTGTACTAATACCACATGTTCCACACCGGGAATAGCAGAGATTGTATCAACCAAAGCTTTTGTGGTTGTTTTCAGGCTCAGTGCATAGGTATCCTCTGTTACGGCATCATGACGAATTTTGGATTTCAGCCGGGTCTTGTATTGAGACAGAGTATTGTCTAAATTCTCATTTGCTTTATCGGTGTAACGGACGACCAGCAGATAGGAAGAACTGCCATTGATTACAAGATAGCTGATAATAAAGATAATATTTACAATCAATGTACCAAAAATTGCGACGGTGTAGAGTCTGGCGCCGGCTGTAAGACCTGCGGCAATTGCAAAAAACAGAAAACCTACATCTAAGGGTTCTTTTACTGCGGCACGGAAACGTACAATGGAGAGTGCGCCTACCATGCCCAGAGACAGTACCAGATTGGTAGATATACATAAAATAATAAAGGAAGTTACCATGGTCATCATAATCAGCAACATACCGAATTTGCCGGAATAAGAAACTCCCTTATAAAAGTATCGGTATACAAGATAAATCAAAATGGAACAGAAAAATGCTACGCCCATAGCCATAGCTACCGTTGAGATGGACAAGGATTCAATCATTCCGGTTTGTTCCAGAGAGTCTGTAAGAATATTTTTTATTGAGCTCATAGTTTGCCTCCTAAATAATCTCCTTGTTTAAGCAGGAGATTTTGTCTGCATAAGGTATATTTGGATAAAGCGATTCTTTCGCCGGTCACGCTTTCGAGTACTTGGCGTATATGTTCCGGCAGATAACGATTAAATTTAATTTCCAAAATGGTGTATCCATTCAGAACATCAAAGACGTTTCCGGCCTGCCACATGGGGATAGTAGGTTTACCTGCCTGTAGTGAGGCATCGAAGGTAATACGGACATTTCCTACCGGGTAAATATAAGCCTTGCGGATATAATCTACCACCACTGTCGGGTGAAGTCCCTTGGTCCGGGTCATACTATATATATAGTCCGAAAGAGGATTATGATATTGTATCAGTGAAGTGTATTCCCCTGCACACATGGCTTCGGCGGTTTCTTTGGAAATGCTAAGAGACTCTTTGTAAATCAGGTTTTCCCGTTTCTCTTTGCGTTCCAGTTTAATTATATTATCCTGATAGTTATAGAAACGTATGCGGATTTTTTCCCGTTCGCTGATGCCGGATTCTTTTTCCGTATAGGCCTCATCGTCACGGGTGTCGAAATAGATGCTTCGAATCTGATAACTGTCATTTCCGTCACTGTGGCTGTCTGCTTGGAGTATGGCACTGATGCGTTGCTGCAATAGAAGTGTCTGAGTAGGGGACAAAAGTTGTTTGATTTCCTGACGATATTGTTTCTCGGACATTGGCAGACTCCTTCCCCTGTTAATTCCAGAATATTGTATCAGATTTGACGTCCACTGGCAAGTTTGATATTATACTGATTAATGGTGTGTTTTGGAAATGGAAAATGGAGCAGGTTAATGAAAGAATACCAAAAAGGGTTTAGAAATAAAAAGCAAGTTATCATAGCATCAACGCTTGTATTCATGTTAGCAGTGTTGGTGTTTTTTGCGTTGCTTCAAAAGGCGCAAGAAGATAAACGGACAGTTTGTGAGGTTCATTTTTCGGTGGCTCCCGGGTTTTATGATAAAACTGTGGAGGTGGAGCTTAAGACTGACATAGCGGCTGATATATACTATACTTTCGACGGCTCAGTACCGAATGTTGACAATCCTGCCGCCATGAAATATGGTGCTAAAGAGCACATTGTGTTGGAGTGTACAGACTTGGAAAAAGTCTATACCATTCGTGCAAAGGCAGTAGCTGAAGGGATGGATGATGCCATATCCACAGTAAGCAGTGCCACCTATGTGGTGGGGGCAAATGTGGAGAGCAGATATGATATTCCTGTACTTATGGTTGTGGGAAATCCGAAGGATCTGACTGATGAGGCGACGGGTATTCTTGCGCCTGCAAACAGGGAGCAAAGAGGCGTGCAATCCGAAAAGGCAGTTTGGCTGACACTTTTTAATGCGAACGGAGAAGTCGTTTTTGCACAAAATGGCGGTGTTCGGGTGCATGGTGGCGCCTCAAGAGGCAAAAACCAGCCCTCCCTGCGTTTGTATGCACGTTCAGAGTATGACACGGCAAATGAGTTTGACTGTGTTTTATTTGAAAGCTATAGCAAAGACAATGCACTGATGACAGATTTGAAGCGTGTAATTGTGCGTAACTCAGGTGATGACAACGGCTATGCCCATATACGAAGTGAGTTTGCATCTGCGCTTGCCTTAAATGCCGGATTTCCTGATGCGCAGGCGTCGGCTCCGGTATGTGTGTATGTAAATGGGGAGTATATGGGCGTGTATTGGTTTGTGACGAACTATGACGATTCCTATTTTGCACAAAAGTATGGTGAGTATACCGGAGAAATGGTGATTCTGGAGGGTGTTGTTGCCCTGATGCAACCTACAGAGGACGATGATGAGGTTACACTGCAGTTAAAAGAGGAATATAACAACCTCCACGAGTATGTGGCATATACCGATTTGCAGAATGATGCCAATTGGCAGGCATTAAATGAGGCTGTTGATGTTGAAAATTATTTGCAGTATGTGGCTATTCAAAACTATTTTGGCAATGCGGATGCATTTGTGAATAATTTTAAGACCTACCGCTATTATTCTTCTACCGGAGAGTATCAGCCTGGGACGGTTTTTGACGGCAGATATCGGTTTTTGCTTTATGACATGGATGAAACCTTGGGATTTGGTGTGGGTGATGACGTTGCAGCGGAGGCGAGAACCCTCGATGTTACAAATCGTGTATCCTATGATATTTTTTATAATGCTCTTTTTAGAAACATCATGCAAAGACCAGAAGGCAGGGAGTACTACATTCGTTATTATCTCTCCCTGTTAAACTATTATTGTGCCCCGAATCAGGCATTGCCGGTTCTTGAAAAGATGCATAACAGTCGTGCAGAAGAGCTTAAAAATGTTTACAATAACACACAGCTTTTGACAGGGAATAAGAACATGCCCGAGGAGACAGACTATAGTCAGGTAGAAAAAGAGCTTGTTGAGATTGAAAACTATATTCAGGACAGACCGGCATGGGCGCTTGAGGATTTGAAAACGGCGTTTGCTCTGGGAAATTGCTATAATCTTGAGGTGTACAATGTAGGGGAGGCGCAGATTCAGATTGATTTTGCATCTTTCCATGAGACACATTACAGCGGAACATATTTTGCAGAGGTTCCGGTAACTGTGTCTGCAACTCCCAAATGTGGGGATAAATTTGATTATTGGCTTGTGGACGGTGTGCAGTATTATGACGCTACATTGCTCATTACATCTGATATGATTCATGAGGAAACCTTGAATTTGGAGTGTGTGACATCCCGTGATGAGAATGCCGGACTTTTGGTTTCTGCAATCAAAAGCCGTGGAGGAAGCGATTATATTGAATTGACTAATTTTGGTTTGCAGCCGGTGGATTTGGCACAATATATGTTGGCGGATGGCGAAAAACAGGAGAATATGTCTACTTTACCTTCTGCGATTGTGGTGCCCGGAGAGCAGATTATTGTTTACTGTAAGAATTATAGTGGGGCAGAGGCTATTGGTAAACCGGAGGTAGGCTTTAGCCTTAAAGAAGGAGAGACTCTTTTCTTATATTCCGGCGGAGTCAGACAGAAGGTTTTTGTACCTCGTATGGGTACAAGTGAGGGGATTTACCGGATAGATGAGTATAGTGGCTGTTTTTTTGAAAGGAATGAATAGTAATTCTTATGAAATCTTAAGAATTGACTTCATAAATACTTAAGTTGACGGTTGATAACTCATTCTTGTAAAATTACACCATAGGTGTAGAGCTTTTTTGAAGGATACCGGGTGGTGCTTATGATTAAAGACAATCAGAAGGTATTTAACAGATTGCTGGTTGTACTGGATGCGGCAATTATTGCAGCATCTTTTATGCTTGCCTACTTTATAAAATTTTATATATTGAACGACGGACCCGGACCGGGCGTGCTTCCTGCCAAGGACTATCTGGAATTAGTGCCCTTTATTGTTCCGGGATTTGTGTTGCTTTATTATCAGTGCGGGGTCTATACGCCGAAGCGCACAGTGCGTCGGAGATTTGAGATATATAGCATTGTTCAGGCTAACACAATTGGTCTGGCTGCCATGATTATCATTCTGTATATGGTAGTTAAGGAAATTAACTACTCGCGTTCAGTGATTATGTTTTTCTATATGTTGAACATTTTCCTGACCGGGTGCCTTCGGCTTGCACTTCGCAAGAGCCTGCAAACCATGCGCAGCAAGGGCTATAACCTGAAGCACATTTTATTAGTAGGATATTCCAGAGCCACGGAAGAGTATATCGACCGATTGCAGGATAACCCTCAATGGGGGTATGTGGTATGTGGCATTCTGGACGACCATATTCCGGCGGGTACACTTTACAAAGGTGTAAAAGTGCTGGGAAGTCTGGGTAATCTGGAGATAATATTACCGGAAAATAAATTGGACGAGATAGCGATTACGCTTTCTTTGAAGGATTATGATCACCTTACAAATATTGTAGATATATGCGAGAAATCAGGTGTTCATACCAAGTTTATTCCTGATTATAACAGTTTGATTCCCACAAGACCTTATACGGAGGATTTGATGGGGCTGCCGGTAATAAATATCCGATATGTACCGCTGACCAATACAGGAAATATGCTAATTAAAAGGGCAGTGGATATAATTGGTTCATTATGTGGGATAATTGTTCTTTCGCCGGTTATGTTACTGTGTGCGCTGGCTGTAAAGCTTAGCAGTCCCGGACCGATTATTTTTAAACAGGAAAGAGTGGGGCTTCACAACAAGCCGTTCTACATGTACAAATTCCGAAGCATGGAGTTGCAGAGCCCAAGCAAGGAGAAGAAAGCCTGGACAGTGAAAAACGATCCCCGTGTAACGAAGGTCGGAAGAGTCCTTAGAGGCACCAGTCTGGATGAATTGCCACAGTTGTTCAACATTTTAAAGGGAGATATGAGTCTGGTAGGTCCCAGACCGGAGAGACCCCATTTTGTGGAGCAGTTCAAGGAAGAAATTCCAAGATACATGGTAAAACATCAGGTTCGGCCGGGGCTTACCGGTTGGGCGCAGGTAAATGGCTTGCGAGGAAATACACCAATTCCAAGACGAATTGAGTATGATATTTATTATATCGAGAATTGGACTTTGGCTTTCGATATAAAAATTATTTTCCTGACGTTCTTTACAGGATTTATAAACAAAAACGCTTATTAAGACAGATGAAGGAGAAAAGTGGGTTATGACTGAGAACTACAGAGGTAACGATGACAAGAGAGCGGCAAAGAATAAAAGCAAAATTATTATTTTTGCTATTGAGATTTTGTTAATCTTAATTATGCTTGCAGTATTATTTTGGGTAATGTTTAAGAGTAATGATGCTAATATAGCAGATTTTAGCGATGCAGACTATGAAAAGGACTATGGTATTGATTCCAGCAAGGCGGAAGATATGCGTCAGGACGGCGAGGCTGGTGCTGAGGGAGAGAAAACAGCAATTGCAGATACCGGTTATGTAAATATCGCACTGTTTGGTGTGGATGCAATTACCAGCAATGGTCTCTATAAGGGAAGTCGAAGCGACAGTATTATGATTGCAAGTGTCAATATGGATACCGGCGATATCAAGCTTGTCAGCGTATATCGTGACACTTATCTGAATCTGGGTACCGACACTTATAATAAGTGTAACCATGCTTATTCCAGCGGTGGTGCATTGCAGGCAATGAAGATGCTCAATATGAACCTTGATATGGATATTACCAATTTTGTTACCGTAAACTATCAGAGTCTTATCGATTTGGTTGACGGACTGGGTGGAATTTATGTTGATATTGATAAGAATGAGTTAAAGCATATCAATAACTATCAGATTACCATCAACAAGGACTTGGGTCTGGGCGGCTATACTCCTGTAAAGGAGACCGGATATCAGAAGCTGAATGGTCTTCAGGCTACCGCATACTGCCGTATCCGTTATGACCTTCCCGGCGGTGACTTTGACCGTGCAGCTAACCAGCGGGAGGTCCTTAAGGCGATTGAGGAACAGGCAAAGAAGACTGATGCAGCGACTCTGACTGTAGTGTTCAATGATGTAATTGACGAGGTTTACACCAGTATGGACAGCAAGGATTTGCTGGAGTTTGTAGGAAATATCGGCAACTATCGTATTGTAGATGAGGCAGGTTTCCCCAATGAGACCATGCGTACCACCGGCAATATCGGTGCAAAGGGAAGCTGCGTAATTCCCACAGATTTGGAGAGTAATGTAGTATGGCTCCATGAGTTCTTGTTTGAGGAGAAGGGATACACACCTTCTGACACTGTTAGGGAATGTGGTTCACAGATTGAGACGGATACTTCTTCTTATATCAATCGTTAATTTAAGCATAAGACAAGGGAGCTGGCGAAAACGTCAGGCTCCCTTTCTATTTGCGCATGTAAGAATTTACGCTTGTGTGGAAAAAGAGATTCGAGTATAATGGGGAAGAAGAATGAGGAGTGACATCATGGAAATAGACATTATAATCCCGTTGTATAAACCTGGGAAAGAATTGTTTGCTCTTTTGGATAAACTTCAGAAACAAACAATTCCGGTCAACCAGATTATTCTGATGAATACAGAAGAAAAATTCTTTACGGCCCTGACCTATGGTACAGATTTTGCGAAACGTTATCGTAACGTAAAGGTTTTTCATGTGTCTGAAAGAGAGTTTAATCATGGTAGGACCAGAAGATTCGGGGTTTCCAAATCCGAGGCACCGATATTTGTGATGATGACACAGGATGCCATGCCGGCAGACGAATTTTTGCTGGAAAAGCTTGTGGAACCATTGCAGGGAAATGTGGCGGTGTCCTATGCACGTCAGCTTGCCGATGAAAAGAGCAGCATTCTGGAAACGTTCAGCAGACAGTTTAACTATCCTGACAAATCCTATATTAAAACAGCAGCTGATTTAGATAAGCTGGGAATAAAAACATACTTTTGCTCCAATGTATGTGCGGCATATCGCAGAGAAATTTACGATAAACAGGGTGGGTTTGTAAGGCGGACTATTTTCAATGAGGATATGATTTATGCCGCCGGAGCCATTAAGGCCGGATATCATATTGCCTATGCGGCAGATGCAAGGGTAGTTCATTCTCATAATTACAATTGCAGACAACAGTTTCACCGTAATTTTGACCTTGGCGTTTCCCAGGCTGAGCATCCGGAAATTTTTGCAAGTCTTAAGTCGGAATCAGAGGGCAAACGTATGGTGAAGGCTGCTACAGAATACCTTAAGAAGAAACACATGCATGGAAAGATTCCTTATTTTTATCTGCAATGTGGGTTTAAATACGCAGGATATCTTTTGGGTAAGCATTATAAAAAGCTGCCTCAAAAGCTGGTGCTTGCCTGTACGGCAAGTCCGAATTATTGGAAAAAGCGATAAAGTGGAGGATGTATTATGTGTGGTATTGTAGGTTATATTGGTAAGAAGCAGGCGGCTCCCATTATTTTGGATGGCCTTTCCAAATTGGAGTACCGCGGTTATGATTCGGCAGGTGTGGCAGTTTTTGATGGAAAAAGTATCCATACAGAGAAGGCTGCGGGACGCTTGGCAGTGTTAGAGCACCTTACCCATGGAGGGGAAACTATGCCGGGATTATCCGGAATTGGTCATACCAGATGGGCTACACACGGTGCGCCCAGTGACTTAAATGCCCATCCCCATACCAATAAACAGGGAACCATAGCAGTGGTACACAATGGTATCATTGAAAACTATATTCCTCTTAAGAAAAAGCTTGAGAGTAAGGGCTATGAATTCGTGTCCGAAACAGACACAGAGATTCTGGCAAAACTTTTGGACTATTATTACAAGGGCAATCCAAGAGAGGCGATTACCAAGGTGCTTCATCGTGTGGAGGGTTCATATGCATTAGGAATTATGTTTGCAGATTTTCCCGGTGAGCTCTATGCAGCCAGAAAGGACAGTCCTTTGATTGTGGGACGCAATGAGGATGGCTGTTTTATTGCGTCTGATGTTCCGGCGATCCTGAAATATACGAGAACGGTGTATTATATGGATAATCAGGAGGTCGCCTGTCTGAAGGCAGATGGATTGCAATTCTATTCCGTGGATGAAGAAGAGGTTGTCAAGGAGTCTGTTACGATTGACTGGGATGCTGATGCGGCAGAGAAAGCCGGTTATGAGCATTTCATGTTAAAAGAGATGTATGAGCAGCCCAAGACTATTACAGATACCATTTCTCCCCGTATCAAGGATAATGATATTGTAATTGAAGAATTAAATATGTCAGATGAGGAACTTAAGGAAATCCGCAAGATACATATTGTGGCTTGTGGTTCCGCATATCATGCAGGTGTTACAGCCAAGTATGTGATAGAGGGGCTGGCACGTATTCCCGTAGAGGTTGATGTGGCCAGTGAGTTCCGGTATCGCAACCCTATTTTAGAAGAAGGGGCAATGGTAATTGTAATTAGTCAGTCAGGTGAGACCGCAGATACACTGGCGGCTTTAAGAGAGTCAAAAGCCAGAGGATTTAAGGTGTTGGGAATCGTAAACGTAGTGGGAAGCTCCATTGCCAGAGAGGCCGATAGTGTAATGTACACATGGGCAGGACCGGAGATTGCAGTAGCGACCACTAAGGCCTACAGTGCCCAGCTTGTGGCGGTATATATGCTTGCAATGAAGCTTGCCAAGGCACGCGGTTTGATTGATCAGACGATTTTAGGTACATTATTGTCTGATTTGCGTCGCCTGCCCGAACAGGTGGAAAGACTTCTGGGGCAAAAAGAGAAAATTCAGCATTTTGCCAATCGGTATGTGGGTGCAAGGGATATCTTCTTTATCGGTCGTGGCGTGGATCATGCCATTTCTCTGGAAGGTTCTCTGAAGTTGAAGGAAATTTCTTACGTTCACTCTGAGGCTTATGCAGCCGGAGAGTTAAAACATGGAACAATTTCATTGATTGAAGATGGTACATTGGTTGTTGCGGTATCTACGCAGGAAGAGTTATTTGCAAAGACCATCAGCAATATTGTGGAAGTAAAGGCCCGTGGGGCATTTGTCATGGCCGTGACCAACGACGGTAACGAGGCCATTGAAAAGGCTGCGGACTACGTGGTATACCTTCCTAAGACCAGTCGTTGGTTTGCTAACTCACTGGCGATTATTCCGCTTCAGCTCTTTGCTTACTATGTGGCTTTGGCTCGTGGTTGCGATGTGGATAAACCCCGTAACCTTGCCAAGTCCGTAACAGTAGAATAATTTTATTTTTGTTTCATTTTCTTATCACAAATTAAACACAATTGTGTTTTATACTGACCTTGTAGTTAGAAATATTGTGAAAATGTGATTCAAAGAAAAGAGGGAATATATGTACGATAACGAGATGGTTAATCAGACATTGTCGCCTAAAACGAAGAAAATGGGACTGTTTTCCAAGATTTTAATAAGTATCAGTCTGGGTTTGCTTTTTGGTATGTTTGCGGGAATCGGTTTTGTGGGAGTGCAACAGACTTATGGTGTACTTACACCAAAGGAAACTTCTGCTGTGGAAAAGAAGGAGCCGGAGCCTGAAAAAGAGGAGAAACCGCAGGATGTCATTACTACAGTGGAGCAACCCCTGATTCAGCAGACAGGAACGACAGAAACGTATGCCAATTTGCATACAGGAGTCTCCGATATAGTGGTTGATGTTATGCCGGCGATGGTTTCTATCATCAACAATTACACAGAGGTTACCAGCTTTTGGGGTCAGACCTATAAGGAGGAAATGTCCTCCAGCGGTTCCGGCATTATTGTTGCGGAGAGCAGCGAAGAACTGTTAATTGTGTCTAATCAACATGTAATTGCAGACGCAGACCAGCTTCTGGTAACTCTTATTGATGAAACGCAGGTAGAGGCGCAGGTTAAGGGCGTAGATACAGAGATGGATCTGGCGGTTCTTGCAATTAAGCTGGAGGATTTAAGTCCTAAGACCAGAGAGGCCATTGCAGTTGCGACACTTGGAAACAGTGATGAGTTGATTTTGGGTGAACAGGTAATTGCCATTGGCAATGCATTGGGTTACGGACAGTCTGTCACCGTAGGTTATGTCAGTGCTTTAGACCGTAAGATTGAGATTGAAGACGGTTCAGCCCGCACTTTTATCCAGACGGATGCCGCTATTAACCCCGGCAATTCCGGCGGCGCGTTATTGAATGCCAAGGGAGAAGTAATCGGAATTAACTCCAACAAGATTGGTGGAACCTCTATTGAGGGTATGGGATATGCTATCCCCATTACGGATGCAAGTCCTATTATTGCGGAGCTGATGGAGAGACAAATACGTAACAAGGTAGATGAAGCTGACTGGGGATATTTGGGAATCACTTATCAAGAGGTTACAGACCAGATTTCTCAGATGTATGGTATGCCCAGAGGCGTGTATGTTGTATCTGTTTTGGAGGGAACAGGTGCAGAGGCTGCCGGTATGGTTATGGGTGATGTCATTGTAAATTTTGATGGATATAAGGTGAAAACATTTGATGATTTGCAGAATGCACTTCAATATTACGCAGTGGGTGATTCTGCCACGATAACTGTAATGAGAGCGGTTAAGGGGCAATATACAGCGATAGAGCTAAACATTACATTAGGTGAGAAACCTGCGCAGGCAGGATAAAACAATTATAGAAAAATAGATAGAGAGGATAATCTATGAAACAAAAGAAGACTGCAGTGGTGGCATCTCAGAGGGAGCTTGCTCCTATGATTTATGACATGTGGATAGAAAGTGACCTGGCCAAGGATGCTTTGCCGGGTCAGTTTCTGTGTGTATACACCCGCAATAAAAGCACGCTTCTTCCCAGACCTATCAGTATTTGTGAGGTAAATGAAGAACGTACTGCGTTTAGAATTGTTTATCGTATTGCCGGTCAGGGTACGGCGGAATTTGCCACATACAAGGCGGGAGAATCTGTGGAAATTCTGGGGACTTTGGGTAATGGCTTTAATGTGGATGCGGCAGCAGGCAAAAAGGTATTCCTGATGGGTGGCGGCATCGGCGTGCCTCCCATGTTACAACTTGCGAAGGCGCTGAATGCAGTGACTTCCAAGGAAAATATTCAGATTGTTGTGGGTTATCGTGACAACCAGACCTTCCTTAGAGAAGATTTGGAAAAATACGGACAGGTGTTTATTGCTACCGAGGACGGCAGTGTTGGTACCAAAGGAAACGTGATGAATGCTATTGAGGCAAATGGTTTACAGGCGGACGTAATTATGGCCTGTGGACCTATGCCCATGCTTCGTGCAATTAAGCGTTATGCGGAAGATGCAGATATTCCGGCTTATATTTCGTTGGAGGAACATATGGCCTGTGGTGTGGGCGCATGCTTAGGCTGCGTGGTAAAGACCAAGGAAAAAGATCATCATTCTCATGTAAACAATGCCCGTATTTGTACGGACGGTCCTGTTTTTGAGGCAAAGGAGGTAGACATCTGATGAATATGCAGACAACGATTGCAGGAGTAACCTTTAAAAATCCCGTGATGACTGCGTCCGGAACCTTTGGCTCAGGCATGGAATACGGTGAATTTGTGGATTTGAACCAACTGGGTGCGGTTGTGACCAAGGGTGTTGCCAATGTGCCCTGGCCCGGCAATCCCACACCCCGTGTGGCGGAAGTGTACGGCGGTATGCTCAATGCCATCGGCCTTCAGAATCCCGGCATTGATGTATTCATGGACAGAGATATTCCTTTTCTTAAGCAGTATGATACCAAGATTATTGTAAATGTCTGTGGAAAAAGTGTAGAGGATTATGTTGAGGTTGTGGAAAAGCTGGGAGATGAGCCTGCAGTTTCCATGCTGGAGATTAATGTATCCTGCCCCAATGTAAAAGAAGGTGCCATTGCTTTTGGCCAGAAAGCAGATGCCCTTTACAATATTACAGAAGAAATCAAAAAGCATGCCAAGCAGCCTATTATTATGAAGCTTAGCCCCAATGTGACAGATATCACTGAGATGGCCAAGGCAGCGGAGGCAGCAGGTGCGGATGCATTGTCACTTATCAACACCATAACCGGTATGAAGATTGATATTCATCGTCGCAAGTTTGCTATTGCCAACAAAACCGGCGGCATGAGTGGCCCCGCTATCAAGCCGGTGGCTGTTCGTATGGTATATCAGGCGGCTCATGCGGTACAGATTCCCATTATCGGTATGGGTGGTATTGCCAATGCAGAGGATGCCATTGAGTTCATTCTGGCAGGTGCCAGCGCCGTGAGTATCGGAGCAATGAACTTTGTAAATCCCTACACCACCATCGAGGTTGTAAAGGGTATCGAAGAATACATGAACCGCTACAATGTAGAGAATCTCACGGACTTGATTGGTGCGGTGGACTAAAATATAAAATACCTGCATATAGATATTTATATCAGTATCTATGTGGAGGTATTTTTTTGTGAACCTGTTAAAAAAGAATATACATATGCACCGTATCCGCTCGGAGGCAATGACGCAGATTACCTTGGAGGATGACAGAAATATTCCGGAGAACAAGCCTGACGTGAATACAATCAATTTAGAAAAGGCAAAGGTTGTCATCGAAGAAATCAAGCCGGGTACAGATTGTGTTAATCTGAGAGGATATTTGCATTTTCAAATTCTGTATCATACACAGGAACCGGGAAGTAGTCTGGTGCATTTCGAAGGCGAGCTTCCCATTGAAGAGAAAATGATTGTGAAGGGCGTTGTGTCTTCGGATACGGTAAATGTTTCGGGGGAAGTGGAGGATTTCAGTGTAAGCTGTATTAATTCCAGAAAGCTTAGCATTCGTTCTTTAGTGACCCTTAACGCTTTGGTGGAAGAACTCTATGATGAGGAAGTGCCTATCGGAATTTACAGCGAGGAAAAGAATGATGCTTTGGAGTATCGCAAAGCGCCTTTGCAACTGGCCCAGATTGCTATTTGTAAAAATGATATTTTCCGTATTCGGGATGAAGTAAATCTCCCCTCCAACTATCCCAATATATATCGGATTCTGTGGAGCAATATCCAGCCGGGAGATATTGATTTTAAGGTGATGGATGAGAGGCTTAGCATTCAGGGAGAGGTGCAGTTTTTTGTGCTCTACGAAGGTGAGGGAGAAGATCACCCTGTTCGTAGTATGGAGACCATTCTACCCTTTGCGGGAGTGATGGAGTGCCATGGATGCAGGGAAGGAATGTTGCCGGACATCCGCTGTGTCCCCGGCCAGCAGGAAATAGTGGTGCGGCCTGATTTGGATGGCGAGGAGCGGTGTATCGGACTTGAGATGGTTCTGGATATCGGAATCCATATGTATGAGGAAGATTCGGTGGAGATTCTTTCAGATATTTACGGTGTTACAAAGGAGGTGCAGACTCAGACGCATCGCACGAATCTGAAACGGATTCTTTCCTGTGTGACCGGCAAAACCAAAGTTACAGAGCATATCAGGATTCCAAATGGAAATGCGGCCATTTTGCAGCTATTGCACAGTGAGGCGCAGGTGTGTCAGGTGCAGCAGAGTATTACAGAGGAGGGAATCCTTTTAAAGGGTGGTATTTTGGTCAAGGTAATGTATATTACGGGGGATGATGAAAATCCCTATGCTTGTACCACAGCGCAGATTCCTTATCAATATACGTTAGAGGTTCCCGGGATCAGCTCTGAGGACATGGGCAAGGTTCGCGGTGAAGTAGAGCAGTTGCAGGTAAACATGTTGGACGGCGAGGAAATGGATGTAAAAGCAGTGCTGTGTTTTTCAACCATGGTGTTTAAGAATGTACCTGCTGAATTGATTGGGGATATTCAAATATCCGAACCGGACAGTGAAAAAATGGGAAATTTGCCGGGGATGGTAATCTATGTGGTAAAAGAAGGGGATAACCTGTGGAATATTGGCAAGCGATACTATGTGTCTGTGAACAGATTGCGGGAGCTGAATCAACTTAGTACGGATGATTTGCAAGTAGGACAGAAGCTTTTGATTGTGAAATGAAAAGGCCGGGGCAATGGATAACCATTGCCCCGGTTTGCTTTAATGTACAAGTATTGGCTATTCGGTAACAGTTAAGCCTGCCTGCGCTGCCAGATCGTCAAATTTTTTCATAACAGCCTCGTAGGTCTGCTTGGAGATTTCGGGAAGCTCACCGCCCCATGTCTCTTCTGCCTGTGCGTAACCTTTCTTAAATGCTTCACGCATTTCTTCGATCTTGTCAGGGTCACCGCCGGTCAAAGCAGTTGCAAACTGGATAATGCGATCGGAGGTCTGGTTGACGCCCCAGTATCCGTCCTCTGCAATGTCAGCTTGAGCCTGAGCCTTGGTTGCAGGGTCAACCTCATACTGACCGGTTTTGATAAAGGACCAGATGTCCGTTGCATTGCTGTAAACAGTGGACTGTTTGGTCATCAACTGCTCAACAAGACTGCGAAGCTGTGCAGTTCTTGCATCTGCGTCAGCTTTTAACTTATTAATTAAATTTGTATCAGGGGTATAAATCTTCTTGGTGGAGTCAGTCTGAATTTCCTTGGAGGGTTCATAAACTGCGCCAACCTCTTCTGCCTTGGCGGTAGAGCTCTGCTGGGCAGTCTGAGACTCTTTTACGGGGGAAGAGTATGTATAAGTTGCCCCGGCCTGGTTTGATGTAATTCCGTTTACACTCATATTTTACCTTCTTTCCGACGTTCTTTACGTCTGGTGGGTCTCCTGCAAAAGGGCGCAGTAAGACTGTCATCCGTGACTTGTATAAATCATATCGGCATGTTTGAGCAGAAACTTTATAGAGGATTTAAAAAAATATATACGAGTTGTTTTTCGGGGACGGATAAACATTGACATAGTATTTAACATTGTATATAATTAAATACAATCCATGTATACAAAATACATTCGGAGTACATTGATATTTTTGAACCCTATAATCACTCAACATAAAAGAGGGATGTCTATGAGTGCACAGAATTCAAATTCTAAAATAGAAAAAAAAGCATATGCCAAGATTAATCTTGGTCTGGATGTACTGGGGGTATTACCCAACGGCTATCATGAAGTGAAGATGGTAATGCAGACAGTAGGGATTTATGATGTTCTTACCTTTGAGAAGGCATCGGAAGGAATTGTAATTACTACGGATTCCGGCGAGCTTCCCACCAATGAAGACAATCTGATTTATAAGGCTGCGAAGCTTTTGCTTGATAAATATCACGTGACGGAAGGTGTGCGAATCCATTTGGAAAAGCATATTCCTATCGCAGCCGGTATGGCCGGGGGCAGTACGGATGCAGCGGCTACCTTAAAGGGTATTAACGAGCTGTTTGAGCTGGGGTGTGATTTAGAGGAGTTGAAGGAATTTGGAGTCAAAATCGGTGCGGATGTTCCTTACTGTGTCATGGGAGGTACGGCACTGGCAGAGGGTATCGGTGAGAAATTAACAGCCCTTACACCGGCTCCGGACTGTTATTTGTTGGTTGCAAAGCCGGATATCAATGTTTCCACCAAATATGTATATGAGACGTTGGATTCCCTAAAGTCCTATGAACATCCTGATATTGACGGTATGGTGGAAGCCATTGAGGCCGGCGATCTTGCAGGTGTAACCATGCGTATGGGAAATGTACTACAGGATGTGACGATTCCGGCCCATCCCATCATTGATACGCTGAAAAAGCGGATGAAGGAGCTGGGAGCCAAAGAGAGTATGATGAGCGGAAGCGGTCCTACCGTATTCGGAATTTTTACGGATGAAATAGCAGCGCACAATGCGTATGATCAGATGGTTTTAGATAATGTAACCAAGCAGATTTTTTTGACCGGTTTTGTGAAAGGATAGGAGGAGCGGAATGCAGGATGATTTTCAGGTAAAAATGGATGAATTTTTGCCCCTTAGAGATGTGGTCTTTAACACGCTCAGACAGGCGATTCTCACAGGAGAATTGAAGCCCGGCGAGCGACTGATGGAGATTCATCTTGCCAATAAGCTGGGGGTGAGCCGTACTCCTATCAGAGAGGCCATTCGCAAGCTTGAGCTGGAAGGTCTTGTGACCATGATACCTCGCAGAGGTGCAGAGGTTGCCCAGATTACGGAAAAGAGTATGAATGATGTGCTTGAGGTAAGACGTGCCATGGATGCTTTGTGTGTGGAACTTGCCTGTGAGCGTATTTCAGAGGAAGAGCTTTCACAGCTTAGAACGGCATGCGACAACTTTGAGCAGATGGTAAAAACAAAAGATGTGAAGAAAATTGCCCGGGCAGATGTGGAATTGCATGATATTATTCTGCGCGCAACAGGGAACAGCCGTCTGATTCAGTTGGTTAATAATCTGTCGGAGCAGATGTATCGCTACCGCTATGAATATATCAAGGATTTTAGTCAGCATGAAAGACTGGTGGAAGAGCATAGAATTATTTATGAGAGTCTTGTGAATAAGGACAAGGAAACAGCGTGCGAGGCGGCTAAGATTCACATTGACAATCAAAAGAAAGCGATTATCCACAGAATCCGGATGGATCGGGAAAAAATTTAGTATAAGAGCTTAAGTGAATGGTAATACTTTCCAATACAAAGTGATTGGGAGGTAGTATCATGAAAAAAGTTGTATCGGGAATTATGGCAGTTTGCGCAGCTATCGGCTGGTGGGGGGCACTGTATCCACAGTTTACGCTGGTGGAGGGAACCTACGGCATTGTTTATGAGGATGAAGATGCCATGATTTGTGATGATATAACGGAAGCAGAGCTTGAAGGCAGCAAGCTTTATTGGTCCTTGTTGAATGAGGATTGTAGAAATATTAAGTTTAAAAGCAGGCTGCTTACGGATTGGAGAGAATTTCATGAGTCAGGAAATCAGTAGCAAATTGCAGGCGGATGCGCCCATCGGCGTTTTTGACTCCGGTGT
Source organism: Acetatifactor sp. (assembly GCA_045542555.1). Classification (GTDB taxonomy): domain Bacteria; phylum Bacillota; class Clostridia; order Lachnospirales; family Lachnospiraceae; genus Acetatifactor. The sequence continues at coordinate 36,816 of JAZQLH010000026.1, forward strand.
GGGTGGGCTTACGGTAGCCCGGGAAATTATGCGTCAGATTCCCAATGAAAAAATCATATATTTCGGGGATACGGCCCGTGTGCCTTACGGTAGTAAGTCGCAGGAGACGGTAACCCGTTATTCCAGACAGATTGTACGTTTTTTGCAGACATTTAACGTAAAAACAATTGTGGTGGCCTGTAATACGGCCAGTGCCTATGCATTAGATGCATTGGAACAGGAGACGGACATTCCCGTTATCGGTGTGGTAAAGCCCGGCGCCAAGACTGCGGCAGAAGTGACTAAGAACGGGAGAATTGGTGTAATTGCTACGGAGGCTACCATCGGAAGTCAGATTTACACTCAATACATAAAGGAACTGAATAAGGATGTGACCATTTACGGCAAGGCCTGTCCTTTGTTTGTTCCGTTGGTAGAGGAGGGACTATGGCAGGATCCGGTGACAGATGAGATTGCCAAGCGGTATCTGACAGAGTTGATTGATATCGATATTGATACTTTGATTCTGGGATGCACCCACTATCCGTTAATCCGATCTACTTTGGGCAGGATTATGGGAGAAGGGGTTTCACTCGTAAATCCTGCCTATGAGACTGCAATCGAGTTAAAACAGATGCTTGGGGAAAGAGGTCTTCTCAATGAAGAGGCGCCCAAACTTGGCACCAATCAGTATCAGTTTTATGTAAGCGATGCGGCAGAGAAATTTAAGCGTTTTGCCAATTCTATTATAAAATATGGCATTCTCTCTGCAAAAACCATCAATATTGAGGAGTATTGATATGGCGGCAGGACAAAAGATTCATATCACGATTACCGGGAGGCAGTATCCGGCGCAGGCAGGAGCAGCCGATGAGCCGTTTGTTACTGTGCAAGAGGCGGAAGCGGAATATTTTCAAAAAGGGGAAAGTAATTATCTTTTTTATGAGGAGCAGCCGGAAGGGTATCCGACTCCTTTAAAAACGCGGATAAAGAGAAAGGGTGAAACCCTTGAAATTCATCGTCAGGGGCCTGGCGGAAGTGCCATGTTTTTTGCCCCGGGACAGTCGTATCGCACGGAGTATTACACACCCTATGGTATGTTGCTTCTTGATATTGTAACGGATAAACTGACCGTGGGAGACAGCGCAGAGAATGAATGGGCGGAAACCACTGTGGAGTATGCTTTATACAATGAGGGTGAGGTTTTAGGCAACTACCGGATTGTAATTGAACAAAAGATGTAGAAAAGAAAAACACTGCCATTTGGCAGTGTTTTGTGATTCATATGGAGTTATTTCACGGGCTTTGCGCCACCCTTTTCCTGAATGGCGGAACCCAGACGCTTAAAGAAGCCTTTCTTCTTGGTCTCGGGTGCTTTTTCAATCTTACCGTGGAGTCCTTTTACATCCAGTATGTAAATGCCGCTTATAACAGCTTTTACCTCTTTCTTTACGGGGATGTAATCAAAAACCTTTTCGTCACTAATCAGAGTGAAAATCTGGGGGCCGATTTTAGCCTTAACAATGGGAAGCTTAGTGTTGTGCATCAGCTTGGGTGCTTCGTCTAAAACGGCTTGGGGTAATCCGGCGTCTTTTAATTTCATGCGTTTTTTGTCGATAATCAACATGGAGACGCTTTGTTTGTTGGCTTCCATCAATTGCTGCTGTTCGGCTTGTTTTTTCTGTGCCTTCTTGCCGAGGAAGTATAATATTGTCATAACTATGGCAATAATTGCGAATATTACCAAAAAGGTAATGAGTGTTTGATTCATTTGCCAAACCTCCTATCTAATGTCTACTGATAACTATAACACATAAGCGGCAAACTTAGCAACAAAACATTTTAAAAAAGTGTGTATTATGTTATACTACTTAAGAATATGTTGTGCGTTTGTGGGAAAGGAAGGATTGCCTGAGTGGAGGCCTTTTTGGAAATTGTTCGTGAGGTGATGCGGTTTTGTGCTGATCATCTCTGGGTCTGGAATATGATATTTGCTGTGGTAATTGTATTCTTTGAGCGCAGAGACCCCAAAAGTGTTTGGGCGTGGCTTATGGTGCTTTTTTTTATACCGGTAGTAGGGTTCGTTTTTTATTTGTTTCTGGGACAAAACATGCGCAAGCGCAAAATGTTTCGCTTAAAAGAGGTGGAAGACCATTTGAGTGAAGCAATCAGGCAGCAGGAATATCAACTCAAAACCAGAGAGTTTAGCGAAGAGGATACGGAAATTGGCGGTTTTACGGATTTGATTATGTATAATCTGGAGACTGCGGGTTCGGTAATTTCCGGGGATAATGATGTTGATATTTTTACGGATGGCAATGAAAAATTTGATGCGCTGATAGAGGATTTAGAACAGGCCAAACATTTTATTCATATGCAGTACTACATCATTCGAAATGATGCGCTGTTTCATCGCATTGTGGAGGTGCTGGCAAGGAAGGCAGCAGAGGGCGTGGAGGTTCGCGTGCTTTTTGATGCCATGGGCTGTCGCTTTGTGCCTCATAGTTACTGGAAGAAATTGAATGAGATGGGGATACAGACGGCAGAGTTCTTCCCGGCAATTTTAAGAAGACTTCAGCTTCGTATCAATTATCGCAATCATCGCAAAATAGTGGTGATTGACAATCGTGTGGCCTATGTGGGTGGATTTAACATAGGCAAGGAATATCTTGGGCTGGACGATAAATTTGGATATTGGCGGGATACACACCTGCGGATTAAGGGCTTGGGCGTCATGGGACTTCAGCTTCGATTTATTCTGGACTGGAATTATGCGGCAAGAGAGAATCTCTTGCAGAATCATAAATTATTTGAGGATTTTGAGCCGGGAGTACGGGATAACTGCGAATTGCAGATTATCAGCAGCGGCCCTGACCATCATGTGGAGCAGATTCGGGATAACTATATGCGGCTGATAACCAAGGCACGCAAAAGTATTTATATTCAGACCCCCTATTTTATTCCTGATGAGTCTATTTTTAATGCGCTCAAGATAGCAATTCGTTCGGGAATTGAGGTAAACATCATGATTCCCTGTAAGCCGGATCATCCCTTTGTCTATTGGGCCACATATTCTTATATCGGGGAACTGGTCATGGCAGGAGCGAGATGTTATACCTATAATAACGGTTTTTTGCACAGTAAGGGTATGATTGTGGATTGTAAAACTTTTTGTTACGGAACAGCTAATATGGATATTCGCAGTTTTGCGCTGAATTTTGAGGTAAATGCAATCGTCTATAATCATGAGAAAGCCTATGAGATGGAGAGAATCTTCAGGGAGGATTTAAAGTATTGTACCCGTATAACCAGAGATATGTATGCCTCCAGAAAGCTTTCTTTGCGCATAAAAGAACAGGTATGTCGTCTGTTATCACCTCTTTTATGAGGAAAAAGTCTTTTAAACCGAAACGATTTGTGGTATAACTGTATATTAGTGGGGGAAAAACCTAGAAATTGAGGAAGGAAATGTTATGAAAAAGAAATTATTAAGTATGATTATGACAGTTGCCTGTGTGGCAATGATGTGTGGCTGTAACGATGATGCAAACAAGCCCGGGGAAGCATCCCAGGGAGAAAGTGTTGCAATTGAAGGGAGCATTGTTATCACCGATTATAATGCGGATGATTACGTGACTCTGTGTGACTATAAAAATATTTCTATTTCTGTACCTGCAAAGGTTGAGTATACAGATGAGGATATTGACATTCAGACCAAGATGACATATTTTGGCTATGTGGCTGAGACAGAAGGGATTACAGACCGTGCAGTAGAGCTTTACGATATGGTTGACATTGACTATGTGGGCAAGAAGGACGATGTGGCATTTCAAGGCGGCACCGCTCAAAATTATAAGCTCCTTATCGGTTCCGGTCAGTTTATCGATGGTTTTGAGGAGGGACTGATTGGTGTTATGCCCGGAGAAACCGTAGATTTGAATCTGAAGTTCCCTGATGCTTATGGCAATGCAGAGCTGGCAGGTCAGGAGGTTGTATTTACCGTGACTGTCAATTTCATTGCACAAATGCAGGACGAGAAGGTTGAAAGCATAGGGTTTGAAGGCGTTAATACGGTAGATGGTCTCAGTGCATTTATAAAGGAAGAGCTGACTGCCATGGCAGAGGATGAGTACAATTATAATGCAGGAGTAGCTGCTATGGCTTATCTGATGTCGAATTCTCAGTTTAAAGAGTTGCCTCCCGCAATTGTAGAGACAAATAAGCAGGCCTACAGAGAGTATCTGAATCTTTTGGGCTCTCAGTACGGCGTGGATGGAGCAACCTATGTAGCAATGCAGAATGCAGGTGATTATGAGACGATTGTGACAGAGGGGGCAGAATCTTATACCAAGGAGATTATGATTGTCTTGGCAATTGCTACCAAAGAAGGTATGCTGCTTACAGATGAACAGCTGGATGCGCGTCTGGAGGAAGTGGCAAGTTCTTCGGGACGTACCGTGGACGATCTTTTGGCAGGCGGAGTAACTAAGGATGAATATAGAGAAGGCTTCATGTATGAGGATGTAATGACCTTCCTGGCAAAAAATGCCGTAAATACAATAGCTGAGTAAAAGAGAAAGAAAAGCGCACAAAGCGCAGAAAGAGGGATATCGTGAACCTGACAGATATTAAAGATTTATACCGCAACAAAGAAGAGTATATCGGCAAGGAGGTAACCGTTGGCGGATGGGTAAGAAACAACCGTGACTCCAAGAATTTTGGATTTCTTGTTATCAATGACGGAACCTTTTTTGAGCCTTTGCAGGTTGTATATGGAGATGCACTGGAGAATTTTGAGACCCTGTGTAAGATGAATGTAGGTGCTGCTGTTATTGTGCGCGGTACCATTGTGGAAACACCGCAGGCAAAGCAGCCTTTTGAGATGCAGGCAATTGAGGTAATGGTGGAGGGACCCTCCAATGCAGATTATCCTCTGCAGAAAAAGCGCCATACCTTTGAGTATCTGCGTACCATTTCACATCTGCGTCCCAGAACCAATACCTTCCAGGCTGTGTTCCGTGTGCGTTCCCTGATTGCATACGCAATCCATACCTTCTTTATGGAGAGAGGGTTTGTGTATGTACACACTCCCATTATTACCGGAAGTGACTGTGAGGGTGCAGGCGAGATGTTCCAGGTAACTACCATGGATTTAAATAATTTGCCCAAGAACCAGGATGGCAGCATTGATTTTTCACAGGATTTCTTTGGAAAGCCCACCAATCTTACTGTTAGTGGCCAGTTGAATGTAGAGACCTATGCATTTGCATTTAAGAATGTTTATACCTTTGGACCTACTTTCCGTGCGGAGAATTCCAATACCACCCGTCATGCGGCCGAGTTCTGGATGATTGAGCCCGAGATGGCTTTTGCTGACTTGACAGATGATATGATTCTGGCAGAGAGCATGCTTAAGTATGTAATTCGTTATGTGCTGGAGAATGCGCCAGAGGAGATGGCCTTCTTTAACCAGTTTGTTGACAAGGGGCTGATTGAGCGTCTGAACCATGTGGTTAATTCTGACTTTGGACATGTAACTTACACAGAGGCTATTGAGATTCTTGAAAAGCACAATGATGAGTTTGATTATAAGGTGTTCTGGGGCTGTGATTTGCAGACCGAGCATGAGAGATATCTGACAGAGGTAGAGTTTAAGCGCCCTGTATTTGTTACTGATTATCCCAAGGAGATTAAGGCATTCTATATGAAACTTAATGATGACGGCAAGACCGTTGCGGCTATGGATTGTCTTGTGCCCGGAATCGGCGAGATTATCGGCGGCAGCCAGCGTGAGGATAAGTTGGAAGTTTTGGAGGCACGTATGGACGAGATGGGGCTTAACAAGGAGGATTACGACTTCTATCTGGATTTGCGCAGATATGGCTCCGTGCGTCATGCAGGATTTGGTCTGGGCTTTGAAAGATGCGTAATGTACCTGACCGGAATGGGCAACATCCGCGACGTTCTTCCTTTCCCCAGAACTGTAAACAACTGTGAACTGTAGGTTTGGTTTTTGCAATTAGAAAGGTTGATTGTGTGAGAGTACACCTGAAGAAACTGTTTCATTCCTGCCTTGCGATTGCAATTGTTTTTGCAGCACTGAAATTGGCGACAGAATATGATATCACTGCTCATGCAACTACCATAGGGCAGGTGCAGCAGAATATCAACAATCTGAACCAGCAAATCGGCAATATCAATCAAAATATTTCCGATATGGAAGAACAGCAGGAAGTTCTGGAAGAAGAAATGGCGGATTTAAATGCTGAGGTCATCAATACCATAGCAAGTATTGGTATGAAAGAGGATGAGATTGCAGAAAAAGAGAGCCAGATAGAGAATAAGCAAAGCGATATTGATGCTACAACTGCAGAGTATGAAGCAGCAAAGGCTTTGGAAGAAGAACGATATGCAGATATGGTAATCCGGCTGCGCAAGATGTATGAGAAGGGCGAGACGGACGGCTTGGACCTGCTTTTGTCCGGGAATGGATTCAGTGACATGCTCAATCGCATGGATAATGTGGAGTCGGTGTACGAGTACGACCGCATTAAGGTGGAGGAGTATGAAACGGCCAAGAATGATGCGCTGAATCTTTGGAATCAACTGGAGGCAGAAAAGCAAGATCTGGAGAATACCAAAGCAAGTCTTGAAGCAGATAAGGCCAGTCTCGAATCGCAAAAAACAGAGCTGGATACATTGTTGGCTCAACTTAAAGCGAAATCAGATAATTACGATGCACAGATTAAGAAGGCGCAGCAGGAGGCCAGTGTTGCCAAGGCAAAGTTGCAACAGGAGCAAAAGGAACTGGAGCGTCTGAAAGAGGAGCAGAGGAAGAAGGAGCAGAACAAGCAAAACGGCAGCAGTGGCAGCAATGCAGCAAATGGCACTTATACTACGGACTATAACTCCATTATAGATGGGGCGGACGGTAGTGATTTGGGTAAACAGGTAGCAAAGTATGCTTGCCAGTTTGTGGGAAATCCCTATGTGTCGGGAGGTACCAGTCTGACAAATGGAGCAGACTGCTCCGGATTTACATATAGGGTCTATGCCGATTTTGGGTATAGTTTGCCCAGAACCTCTTCTCAGCAGCGAAGTGCCGGTACGGAAGTAAGTTATAGTGAAGCACAACCCGGAGATTTAATCTGTTATAGCGGACATGTGGCAATTTATATCGGTGATGGTAAAATTGTACATGCCAGCACTCAAAAAACCGGTATTAAAGTCGGTAATAATGCGCAGTACAGGCCGATTCTGTCCGTGCGAAGGATTGTGTAGGAGTCTGTGTGAGACGGCAGGTAAAGGGAATGGGATGCAAAAAGAAGAGTAACAGAAAATGGGTACATATTTTTCTGTTGTGGCTTGCTATCCTGGCTGTGGCAATTGTACCACGGATTGTCAAGGAGCCCACAGAACGAACGGCATACAAGTTCTTACGTGTGATAGACGGTGATACCATAGAGGTGCAATGTGGGCAGGAAGCTGTGAGCGTACGCCTGATTGGAGTGGATGCGCCGGAAAGTGTGCATCCTGAAGAAGAGCGTAATACGCAGTTTGGTGAGGCAGCTACGGACTATGCAGAAGAGCTACTTTCACAGACGGCCTATGTTTATCTGGAATATGACAGAGAACAATATGATTCCTATAACAGATTATTAGCCTATGTATATTGGGATGATGAGGCACCTTTTGAAGAGAGTTTAAATTATCGGTTGGTTGAGGATGGTTACGCTGTCAACAGTGAGTACAAACCCAATGTAAAATATGCAGGTGAATTACAAAAAGCTTGCGAAAGAGCAAAAGAACAACGAAAAGGACTTTGGGAAACAGAAGGTCTTTTCAACTAAAAGTCATACCCCTTAAGAATCTTACATAGAATGTAAAAAAGATTCTTAAGGGGCATTCTTTTGAAGGATTATATTGAAGAGCGGGCAGTAGGCATCGCTAACTATATCATTGACAACAATGCTACGGTACGTCAGACTGCCAAGGCGTTTGGGGTCAGTAAATCTACGGTACATAAGGATGTAACGGACAGACTTGCGCAGATTAATCCTACGCTGGCTTCACAGGCCAGAAAAGTACTGGATGTGAACAAGTCGGAGCGACACATCAGGGGTGGTCTGGCTACAAAGGAAAAATACCTGCATAAATGCTAATAGGAAGGGCGAATGGGAAATACATATTGTAACAAGGCCACTGTGGAGAAATCTGCGGTGGTTTTGTTTTTTTTATAAATTGCACATTGATTATGTGGAACAAATAGGTTATAATGTAGATAATTTCATGATGGGGGTAGAAGGTTTATTGGTTGCCCCAGGCGTACAAATATATCGATTTTCAGAGTCGTTAGGTATATATATGGGAGGTTAGCATGAGCAAGCAGGTTTTACAGATGAAGTATCATCCGGCCAAGAAGGAAGTGGAGTTTCACCGCTTTCTGGATGGAGCGGAGGTTGCTATTAAGGGCGACAGTCGCCTTACGCAGTATATGAATTCCAAGGGCAATTTTGTGCTGCAGGACCATGGTAATGCTTTCTTTGAGGACATTGCCAGTGCATTTGAGGACAAAAATGACATCGAGATGCAGGTTGTTACCACGAAGATGGACTATGAAGACTTTGTCCAGATGGTAGAGTATCATAATGCAGAGCCCGATGCATGTCAGATTACGCCTACGTTGATTGCAGAGTTGCCGGATATGGTTCATACTTTTGCAGAGGTTAAGAAGTATGGTGAGCAGGCTGCAGAGATTTTGCGTAAGCACAGACAGCGTCTTTTTGAGATTCCTCTTGAGAATGAGAATGTTAAGAAGAGTGCGGAGAGCTTCGCAGAGCAGATTGATGAAGAGCGTAAGAATATTCATGACAAGATTGACAGTCTGAATGACAATGCAGTGAGCCTTTGCTTTACCGGTGTGTACAGTGCCGGTAAGTCTACTTTGATTAATGCGCTTTTGGGCTATAAGATTCTGCCTGAGAAGATTACTTCTGAGACAGCTAAGATGTTCAGAATTGCAAGTCCCAAGGCAGATGAGAATGTAAGAATTGTCTTTGAGATTGATAAGACTTATTGTGCTTTGGAGTGGAGCAAGCTTAAGCTTTGTTTTGAGTTTACGCAGGCACCTGCCGGCAATGAGAGCAAGGAGCTTATTCAGGGTGAAGTAACTCGTGTGAAGGAAGAGAAGTTGGCTCAGCATGATCAGATTCGTGCAATTTTGACGATGCTGAATGGTATGGATGAGGTTTCTTCGGATATCAGAATCTACTTCCCGGTAGCTTTGGATAGTCCCAGTGTGCAGTACATAATTTATGATACACCCGGTACGGACAGTAACTATGCGGAGCATCAGACCGTATTGATGGATGCGCTTTCCGAGCAGAAGCAGTCTATTCTGATTTTCGTAGCTGCACCCAACAAGACTGAGGGAAGCGGTAACAATGCGCTTTTGAAGTATTTGAAGGAGGCTGAGGAAAAGAACAGCAAGACCAGTATTGATATTGGTCGTTCCCTTTTTGTTATTAACTGGTCCGATAGTATTGATGCAGATGCAAGAAAAGATTTGCAGCATGAGGAGATTAAGTACAAGGATGATGATGCTTTCTCCATCAGACTGGCTGACAAGAAGTTGTTCTTCCTTTCTGCAAAATTTGGTTATGCTGCAAGAGCGGTTAAGAATGGTATTGCATCTGAGAAGGATCAGTGCGAGTTTAGAAAAGGTCTTAACAACATGACCGACAAGTTCGGCGGTTATTGTTATAGAGAGAACAGATGTGCAATGTCAGAGTTTGCAACCAATCGTATGATTGAGCGTTGCGAGGAAGCTCTTACCAATGCGCAGGAGAAAGAGGATGATACTTCCGTATTGGAAGTGGCTGCGGGTCTGTACGCACTGGAGAGCGAGATTTTGCAGTACGGCGAGAAGTATGCTTCCGCTGTTAAGGCATCCGCTATCATCGACAGCGTGGATAAGGCGTTGTCTAAATTGAGCAATCGTGCCGTATCTCTTCGTGAGAGTAATCGTGAGGAAATTAAGGAGATCGAGAAGAACATCATTGAGCTTCGTAAGACCATCAATGAGACCATTGAATGGGAGTACAGTGTATCTTCCATTCCTGAGAATATGCCCATTCCTGAGGAGGCAGTAAATGCTTTGGGATTGGACAGGGCAACTCTTTATAGTGCCATCGTGGGTAACACCAAGAATTACATGGATAAGGAGTTGAGAGGTTGGTTCCTTGGAATCTTAGGCCGAGTAAAGGTTAGAGATCGTGATAAGGACAATGTCCGTGACATGATTAACCGTGCTATTGATGAGTATACTGATCAGTTCCTGACTCAGAGAAAGATTCTCTTAGAGGGCAAGAGAGATGCCTTCATGGATGCTGTAAAGCAGACCATTATGGAAAACGGTAATATCAGTAAGGCTGCCAAGAAGTTCTTCCTGGATGTGCCCGTGCCTCAGGTAGTAAAGCCCGGTATTACCAACTGGGGTGAGTTGTATGACTCTCACTGCCGTACAGAGAATTTCTTGATGTTTAAGGGCGAATATCTGGATAAAGCAGGATTTATTCAGGATGTTGAGAAGATGCTGGTAAATATCGCAGACAGTATGTGTGATGATTACAGTGCTGATTACCGCAGTGCGCTGGAGTCTTTGCTGATGCAGATTAAGAATCAGTTTGAGGGCAATCTGGAAACCTACTCCCTGTATATGAAAGCCATGGTTGAGAATCGTGATGCAATGCAGGATTTAGGTGACAAGGTGGCAGATGTGGCTACTGAGTTGTTCGATTGTCAGAAGCAGCTGAATGACATCATTTGGAATCTGAGACTGACATCCTTCTGGTTATAATTAGAATACATGTATAAAGAATCCCCAAGTCGAATCGGCTTGGGGATTTTTGTCGCATAGCTTACAGCATTCCCAGCCCACGTAGTAAAACAATTGCCAGGAATATTACCACGGCTGACAGCAGGGTGGTCCAGACAACCAGCTGTCCGGCAAGGGCTCCGTCGTTGTCCATCTCTTCTGCCATGATGGCGCTTGCTACGGCCACGGGGGTGGCGAACAAGGCAATCAGCGCAGCGTAGATACCGTTGTCAAAGTTTATGACGCCCAGGTGTTGTAAGATAACTGCACCGCCTACGCCCAAAAGCGGGGCGAAGAAGAGTCTTCCGGATACGCCAAGGATAATCTGTTTGCGCAGGCCTTTGATGTGGCTTAACTCAAACTGACCACCCAATACCAGAAGAGATACCGGAGTGGATGCCTTGGCCAGATAATCAAGGGCGGTCCATATAAATGTGAATTTCCTGCATATTTCTGTGACAGATGCAGGAAGTGTGGCATAGAAAGGCTTGATACACACAAATAGGATGCCTAAGGCTACACCCCAAAGCAGGGGATTATGGGCTATATCTTTTAGAATCTTCTTGATCTTGGGACCTGCGGCAGTCTGATTGCCGGTGTATGCGGACAAGGCGATTACAGCTAGTATATTGAAAATTGGAATGGTAAAAGTGGAAAGAACTGCTGCAGATTGTACGCCGTTGTCTCCGGCAAGCAACTGGGCCAGAGGTACGCCAATCAGGGCAAAATTGGAGCGAAACACGCATTGATGCAGTACGCCCTTTTGCCTGGAGTCAGGGGTGATGTGTGCAAGAATTAACCCAATCATAAAAAGTATTGCGATTGCCAGTGTCACGTATAAAACCAAATCAGCCCGGAGTACGGAGAATCCATCCATTTTGGCTAAGTTGGTAAAAAGTAATACAGGCAAAAGTACCCGGAATACGGTTTTGTTGCCTACTTTTAAAAATTCTTTGGTAAAGAGTTCTTTTTTCTTAAGAAAATAGCCCAGTGTAATCAGTAGAATGATTGGCATAACGGCATTGAGAGCAAAAATAAATAAGTCCAAGAGTATCATATCTGAAATCCTTTCTAAATGAAATGATATATATAGCTTGTTTGATTATAATATAGGATAGCCGAAAAGAAAAGAGGGTGACTTGTGTGTAAAGGCTGCACATGTTAAAATAAATGAGGAATACATGGTATCATGTCATGTTGTGGAAGGGAGTCATTATGTCAAAGGATGCAGGGAAAATATCCTCCATAGCCAATCAAATATTAAAGCTGGCCCACGATGATATTTTAATGCATCTTCGGTTTTTGGATACAGCGCTAAATAAACTTCCGTGGAGAGAAAAAGTAGGAATGGGTTGCATTGCAACGGATGGCAGGGTGTGTTATTACGACTCGCTGTATATTCTCAAGACCTATCAGGGAGAAGAAAAACGGGTGGCCAGAACCTATCTGCACACGTTGCTTCACTGTGTGTTTGCCCACAGCTTCCAATATGATAAGCTGGAGACAGATTTGTGGGACTTGGCGGCGGATATTGCCGTGGAGAATGTGATTTTGGAACTTGCGCTTCCGGGAGTAACCTTGGAGGCGGATGCAGATTCTGCGCGGAAAATGAAAATCTTAAAAGAGGACATCGGTACGCTTACGGCTGAGCGGATTTATCGGTATTTGCGGCATAATCCTCTGACAGACAGGGAACGGGAGGAGCTGCACAGACTGTTTTACAGGGATGCTCATAGCCTGTGGAAGCCGGTGGAGAATCTGGAGATTACACTGGAGCAGTGGAAGAAAATCAGTGAGCGCATCAAGGCAGATTTAAAATCCTTTACTAAGGCGAAATCCGGAGCGGAGACCTTACAGAAGAATCTGGAGGAGACCACCCGGGATAAATACGATTACAGCGATATTTTGAAGAGATTTACGGTGATGGGTGAGGATATCACGGTAAATGATGATGAATTCGATTATATTTATTATACCTATGGTTTGGAGCATTATGGAAATCTGCCGCTAATTGAGCCGCTTGAGTACAAGGAGGCCCATAAGGTAAAGGAATTTGCCATTGCCATTGACACCTCTGCATCATGTAGAGGGCCTTTGGTTAAGGCGTTTTTACAAAAGACCTATTCCATTCTAAAGGGAACGGAGAATTTCTTTCACAAAATTAATGTGCATATTATCCAGTGTGACAATGAGGTGCAAAGCGATACCAAAATTACCTGTGATGATGACTTTGATAATTTCATGAAGTATGGCAAATTAAACGGTTTTGGAGCCACGGATTTCAGGCCGGTGTTTGATTATCTGGATAAATTAAAAGAACAGGGTGAATTTGAGAACTTAAAAGGGCTGATCTATTTCACGGACGGCTATGGAATATATCCGGAAAAGATGCCGGATTACGATGTGATATTCGCTTTTTTGGATGAGGATGAGAACAGGGCGGCAGTGCCGTCATGGAGTCTTAAGGTGATTCTGGAGAGTGATTCGTTGGAGGAAGAAGCAGATGAATATTAAGCAGGCTAAGGAATATATCAAGGATTCCGTCAATTTATATTTGAAGAAAAATGAATTTGGTGAGTACAGAGTGCCTGTGGTACGTCAGAGACCGATTTTTATGGTGGGGGCTCCGGGTATCGGTAAAACGGCTATTATGGAGCAGATTGCGCAGGAGCTGGGCGTGGCGTTAGTGTCTTATTCCATGACCCATCACACCAGACAGTCGGCGCTGGGACTGCCTTTCATTACGCAGAAAACTTATGGTGGCGAGGAGTATCAGGTATCCGAATATACCATGAGCGAAATTATTGCGTCTATCTATGACACCATGGAGGAGAGCGGTATTAAGGAAGGAATTCTTTTTCTGGATGAGATTAACTGCGTGTCGGAGACCTTGGCGCCCTCTATGTTGCAGTTTTTACAATACAAGGTGTTTGGCAGGCATCAGGTACCGGAAGGCTGGGTCATTGTGACGGCGGGTAATCCTCCTGAGTACAATAAGTCTGTGCGGGAGTTTGATGTGGTGACTATGGACCGATTGAAGGTTTTGGAGATTGAGCCTGAACTTCGTATTTGGAAGGAGTATGCAAGAGAGAAACGGCTTCATCCTGCCATTACCAATTTCCTGGATTTGAAAAAGGAATATTTTTATTGTATGGAAATGACCACCAAGGGTAGGAGCTATGTGACTGCCAGAGGTTGGGAGGACTTATCCCAGATGCTGTTTCTCTACGAGGAGGAAGAGATGCCGGTGGAGGAGAGTCTTGTGGGGCAGTATATTCGAAATGACAGGATTGTCAAGGAATTTACCGCCTATTATGATTTGTATAATAAATATAAAAGAGACTATCAGATCAATGATATTCTGGAGGGTCAGCCTTCGGTGCAGGCTATTGCAAGAGCCAAGGAGGCTAACTTTGATGAACGTTTATCCTTGCTTGGTATGTTGCTTGACCGTGTGTTGGCAGATATGAAGGATGTGATGGAGGAAGGAGCGTTTCTGTCGGATTTATTAGTGCCCCTGAAAGCTGTTAAGGCCAAAGCAGAAGCTACGCAGGCGGAGGCAGTAATTGCTCTTTTGGAGCAGCTTGCGGAAGGGAAGAGAAAACAAATGCACAATCTTCAAACGGCTAATTCTTTGTCGGACGCTGATTATAGAAAGCTTATGAAGGTAATCCGGTTTCTGGAGGAGCAAAAGAAGGCGCTTTTGATGAAAGATGCCTCAAGTGGTGAGGCGGCGTTTGCTTTTCTTAAGGAGAAATATGATGTAGCGGTTACGTCCATGAAGCGTGAGACTGATAAAGTCAAAGGTGAGTTGGAGAGCTTGTTTGCCTTTGTGGAGGAGGCTTTTGCTCAGGGTAATGAAATGTTGATTCTGGTAACAGAGCTTACTGTGGACAATGCAGGTGCACAGTTTATCGCATCCTTTGGCTGCGAGGCTTACAGTCGTCATAATCAGGAGATGATGCTTAGTGAACGCAGTGAGGATATTAAGGCACAGATTGCGGGGCTTTCCTTATGATGAATTGGGAGACAACAGGGGATGTGAGGATTCCCGAGAAAATAGATGGATGTCCTGTGTATACAATAGAGCGCAAACAGTTTTTGAGCAGAAAGCATTTGCGCAAGATTACAGTGCCGTCCTGTGTGGAAACTGTGGGTGACTGGGCTTTTGCATATTGCGATAACCTGCACACTGCTGTGTTTGAGGGGAAGCCTGTGTTTGGCAGGTCGGTATTTTTGGATTGCAGGGGTCTTCGTTTTGTATATGTGGGAACAACACCCGAAACGGCGGGGCCGGAGGGGGCGGCTGTTGCTGCACTTTTGGCTGCGGCGGTAACTGCGGCAGATGCGCCTTATCTGCTTGATGCAGATGAGGTTGGAAGTAAGGAATGGTTTGCCAAGTGGGATGCAAGAATGATTGTGATTTTGCAAAGTGCAGACACGGAAGGATATTCCAAACAGGTGCTGTGTGGCGAGGAAGACTATGGCAGTACTGACATGGCAGCCTATCAAAGTAGTCGAAGAAAACGGAAGGTCAGGCTGGCACTGCTTCGTTTGCTTTATCCTGTGGAGCTTGAAGAAAATATTCGTCAGGCTTTGGAGGAATATTTAAAGGAACACACCAAGGGCTGTGAATATGAAGAGACCTGGCAGGTTGTTTTGCAGGAATATGGTAATGAGAGAGCTTACTATGAATTGTTTGCAAAGTTGGGATGTATTACGGAGGCGAATTTTGAAAGCCTTTTGGTGGATGTTGGAGAGGATAATCCACAGCTTCGGGCGTATCTTATGCGATATAAAACCGAAAAGCTTGGACAGTCGGATTTCTTTGCAGGACTGGAACTGTAGT
Source organism: Acetatifactor sp. (assembly GCA_045542555.1). Classification (GTDB taxonomy): domain Bacteria; phylum Bacillota; class Clostridia; order Lachnospirales; family Lachnospiraceae; genus Acetatifactor. The sequence continues at coordinate 52,520 of JAZQLH010000026.1, forward strand.
AATATGTGGAAAATTCTTAATAGTTTTTGAAGTTTCCTTTAAAATCGATGACGAAACGATTTATTTGTGCTATATTGGAACCAATATCTCCCTTTTATTAAGTTCCGCTTCGTCTATTTACAACTTCGCAAATAAACGGAGCGGGACATACATAATGGAGAATAAAAAGTGAGGATGATTATGAAAATGACTTTGGAGCAGGCGAAAGAGAAGCTGGAACAGTATGGTCAGTCACATGTTTTGAAATATTATGAGGAGCTTTCTGCAAAAGAGCAGCAGGCACTTTTGGAGCAGATTGATGCCACAGATATGAGTATTCTGGAGGCGTGTCTCCATAAAGAGGACTTGGCAAAGAAGGGCGAGATTACACCCTTGGCAGCGATGCAGCTGGATGAGATTGAGGCTAATCGGGCAAGTTTTACACAGACAGGACTTGATGCTATTCGTGCAGGTAAGGTTGGTGCGGTGCTCCTGGCCGGAGGTATGGGTACCAGACTGGGTTCCGATGACCCCAAAGGAATGTATAATGTGGGTATCACCAGAGAACTTTATATTTTTGAGTGTCTGATTAATAATCTGATGGATGTGGTAAAGCAGGCGGATGCATGGATTCACCTTTTTGTGATGACCAGTGACAAAAACCATGAGGCTACCGTGAAATTCCTGAAGGAGAAGAATTACTTCGGCTACAAGGCAGAGTACATTCATTTCTTCAAACAGGAGATGGCAGCAGCTACCGATTATAACGGCAAGATTTATCTGGAGGAGAAGGGCAAGCTTTCTACTTCGCCTAATGGTAACGGCGGCTGGTTTATTTCCCTGCAGAAAAATGGTCTTCTGGACTTGGTTCATGAAAACGGGATTGAGTGGCTGAATGTATTTGCGGTAGACAATGTATTGCAGCGTATTGCAGACCCTTGTTTTGTGGGTGCAACCATTCAGAAAAATTGTGTGGTGGGCTCTAAGGTAGTAAGAAAGAGCGCCCCTGATGAGAAGGTTGGTGTAATGTGTCTTGAGGATGGTAAGCCCTCTATCGTGGAATATTATGAGCTTACTGAGGAAATGATGAATGCCCGTGATGAAAAGGGTGATTATGCATATTACTTTGGTGTTATTTTGAACTACCTGTTTAAGGTAAAGGAGCTTGAGACTATGATGGCTTCTAACATGCAGCTTCACATTGTGGAGAAAAAGATTCCTTATTTGAACGAGGACGGGGAGCTTGTGAAGCCTGAAGAACCCAACGGATACAAGTTTGAAAATCTGGTGCTTGATATGATTCATGAGATGGATTCCTGCCTGCCCTTTGAGGTGGTGCGCGAGAAGGAATTCGCACCTATCAAAAATGCAACGGGTGTGGACTCTGTGGAGAGTGCAAGAAAGCTTTTGGAGAAAAATGGCGTAGTGCTGTAAATTTTGGAGGAGCAGATATGAGTATTTTGGTTACAGGTGGTGCGGGCTTTATTGGAAGCCACACCGTGGTAGAGCTTCAGGAGGCGGGTTATGATGTGGTAGTACTGGATAATTTGTCTAACTCCAGCGAGAAGTCCCTTAAGAGAGTGGAAGCAATTACCGGTAAGAAGGTACCTTTTTATAAGGCTGATATTCTGGATAGAGCAGCTTTGGAAGAAATTTTCTCAAAGGAGAAGGTGGATGCAGTAATTCATTTTGCGGGATTGAAGGCGGTAGGTGAATCTGTGCAGAAGCCCTGGGAGTATTATGAGAATAATATTGCGGGTACGTTAACTTTAGTGGATGTGATGAGAAAGCACGGTGTGAAAAATATCATTTTCTCCTCCAGTGCGACGGTTTACGGAAGTCCGGCATTTATTCCTATCACAGAGGAGTGCCCCAAAGGACAGTGTACCAACCCTTACGGTTGGACCAAATCCATGTTGGAGCAGATTTTGTCTGATATTCAGAAAGCAGATCCTGAGTGGAATGTAATTTTGCTTCGTTATTTCAATCCTATCGGTGCCCACAAGAGCGGAACCATGGGTGAGAATCCTAATGGTATCCCTAATAACCTGATGCCTTATATTACACAGGTTGCGGTGGGCAAGTTAAAAGAACTGGGCGTGTTTGGTAACGACTATGATACTCCGGACGGAACCGGTGTCAGAGACTACATCCATGTGGTTGACCTGGCAAAGGGCCATGTAAAGGCTCTTAAGAAGGTCGAGGAAAAAGCCGGTCTTAAGATTTATAATCTTGGTACAGGTGTAGGTTACAGCGTGCTTGACATCGTAAAGAATTTTGAGGAAGCAAATGATTTGAAGATTCCTTATGTAATCAAGGAGAGACGTGCAGGAGATATCGACACCTGCTATGCAGATGCGTCCAAGGCGAAGGAAGAACTGGGCTGGACTGCGCAGTACGGCATCCGTGAGATGTGCGAGGACTCCTGGAGATGGCAGAAGAACAATCCTAACGGATATGAGGATTAAAAAAAGACCGAAGCTTTAGTATAGGCTTCGGTCTTTCGCATTTTCTGAGCTTTTATGCCACATACAAATACATGAAGATGAAGTGGCAGATGCTTCCGCCCATGACGAAGAGGTGGAACACCACGTGGGAGCTGAAGTTAGTATGCTTGGAATTAAAAATCGGAAGCTTTAAGGCATAAATTACACCGCCGATAGTGTAGATGACGCCACCTGCTAAGAGCCACAGAAAGGCTGCGGTAGGGAGTGTGGACCAAAGCTGTCCAAACACGAAGACACAAACCCAACCCATGGCAATGTAAATCATGGATGAAAACCATTTAGGACAGGTAACCCAACATGCTTTAATTGCGATACCAATAAGAGCAATACTCCATACAACGGCTAAAAGCTGCAGTCCAAGTTCGCCGCCCAGCACGATGAGACAAACAGGGGTGTAGGAGCCGGCAATCAGTACAAATATCATCATGTGGTCGATTTTTTTGAAAAGATGAAGTCGTTTGCCGGTTACATTGACTGTATGGTAGGTGGTACTGGCGCCGTAGAGCAGTATCATACTGCCGATGAAAATCAACATGGCAATAAAGTTCTGGTCGCCTGTGGATAAACCGGCCTTTACCAAAAGCGGTACTGCTGCAAAAACTGCCAACATCATGGCAATAAAATGGGTTATGGCACTGCCGGGCTCTCTGATTGTTATCTGCATAAGAAGACCTCCTTGAAATCATTTCGTAATCTATAGTATGTTCAAAACAGGATGAAAAAACCGAATCACAACACGTAGTTTTAAAAACCACGTCCTACATTATTGATGTTACACCTCGTTTTTGAATATGTCAATAATATTTTGGAAAAAATAACAAGTAGGCATAAAAAATCCCCTTGTATTACGCAAGGGGAATCGGGTTTCATAATTTATTCAGTTAATCTTCCTCGATTACATGGAATTCCAGATAATCGAATTCTACAGTCTCAATAAAGCTGTCCTGAAAAAAACGGGTTTTGGCATGGCGCTTAAACTCATTGATATTTTTATCAAGCCAGATGGGCTGGCCTAAGTCAAATTGGTGACAGACTTCCTCTAAGGCGCCAAAAACCTTGTGTGTGCGGGTGTCTGCACTGTTGTCTTCTACAACAGTATCTCTCAACATATGATTATTTTCGAATAGTTTAGCCCAAATACGCAATTTGTGGACCTCCCGGCTAAGAGTTCTGATGTCATCTGGTATCATTCCCAATTCTATGTCAAACGATTTAGAAATTCAAGTTATTTTCTCGAAAAGATTTTGGTCTTCTAATAAGAAAACGGCATATATTTGTATGGTGGTGTCCATGTGATAGTGAAAAATACTAACTATTCTTAAAAATAATTTAAAATTTTGTGAAATATATACATTTTTGCAAAATGATATGTTATAATGGTTTTGATATTAATTGGATGGATCCAAAGGGGAAGGGAATAAAGATGGATTTAAATGTATCAGGCGGAGAGGGTATCGATAGCTGGCAGGAAGTGACGCTGGTTTATAATGCAGCTCTTAGACAAATAGAAACAAAGATGGCGATACTGAATGAAGAGTTTCAACATGTGCATCAGTACAATCCCATCGAACATATTAAGGCTCGAATCAAGACTCCGGAGAGTATTGTCAAGAAGTTAAAGCGACAGGGATATGAATCTACCATTGATAATATGGTAAAACATGTAAATGATATTGCAGGCATCCGTATTATCTGCTCATTTACATCGGATATCTTTCGTATAGCAGATATGATTAGTGATCAGAAGGATATTCGCGTTATTGGAGTAAAGGATTATATTACATATCCCAAAGCAAGTGGCTACAAGAGTTATCATATGATAATTACGGTTCCGGTGTATCTGTCTGACCGTATTGTGGATACCAAGGTGGAAATGCAGATTCGCACGGTTGCCATGGATTTTTGGGCCAGTCTGGAGCATAAGATTCATTACAAATTTGAAGGTGATGCGCCCCAGCATATCCGTGAGGAGTTGGTGGAGTGTGCGCGAATGGTATCAGATTTGGATGCGAAAATGCTTTCACTTAACGAAGAAATTCTGGAATTGAGTGCAAGAGAACAGGATTAGGACAATATTAGGACAATAAAGAAGGCGGTGCATAATAATGCATCGCCTTTTGTATTTTTATCTTGTGGAAAATGCTTCTAAGATGAGGAGTGCCCGAATGCCTTTCGGCACCCGGGCTATTATGAAAAAATTATCTACTGTCTTATCTGTCTTGATAAAAATATAGCAAATAAATATGAACAAAATATGAACACGGTGTAAATACTTAGTTAAATAAGCTTTTTGTTGTCAGATAAACAAAAAGATGTTAAAATATCCTCATTAGGATAAATTCGTTATAGAAACTATAATGAGGGTAGAGACGGATATGTTCGGAGGAAAACTTATGGATACATTTATGGACAAACTGGCACAGAAGTTTACCGCACAGGAATTAATCAAGGCAAATTCTTTGGCGGAGACAGAGGAAATGAACCGTTTGAAGGTGCAGGTGGAGGAGTACACCGGCTGCTTGAATCGTATGAAGCAAATCTGTGTGGATATGGAGCAGGCTGTTGAGAGTGCAAAAGATAAGATGGACTCTGCACAGCTTAATACGGACGAGCTTCGTGAGCAGCTTTTGGAAATTTGGCAGACAATGCAGAATTCTGCAAGTGATCCGGAATCTGACAATTTGCTTCGGGCACTTTTAGCAGAGCAGTTGGATGAGATGAAGGCATCACAGACTGCTCAGATTGAAGAACTCCGTAACGAGCTGGATGGTCGAATCAATGCGATTAAGGATATTCAGTCCATGCAGATGGAGAGCATTCAGGGATTTCAGGCAAAGCAGATGGAGAGTATCCGTGGCTTGCAGGATGCGCAGATGGAAGGTATCCGTGGCTTGCAGGATGCACAGTTTGAGACAATGCGCAATTCCATGGAGGATCAGCTTGACAGTATGCGCAGCATGGTAAAGGCGCAGGTCAGTGGCTTGAAGAACAATCAGGAAGGACAGCTTGATGGTTTGCGCAGTGCTATTGATAAGCAGAATGATACGCTTGAGTCACAGCTTAATCTGATTAAAGAGGATTTAGCGACTCAGCTTAGCGGTTCCAACGAGTTTGTACACAGAGAGTGTGTAAAGGTCTATCGTAATGTTCAGGCTGTTGTGGGCGAGGAGAATAATAAGCAGAATGATAATCTGGATTACACTTTAAAGCCCATGAGTCGTCGTGTAATAAATGTTCAGAAGATTTCCATCGCAGCACTTACAATCTCTGCTATCAGCTTGGTGCTTCAGATACTGGGCATTTTTGGAATTGTGTAGGAGAATGGCATGGCAAAAGAGATTTGGAAACCCGGAAATATGTTGTATCCATTGCCGGTTGTTATGGTAAGCGTTGCGGATAAGGAAGGGCGCAACAATATCATAACCGTCGCATGGGCGGGGACGGTTTGTACCAATCCTGCCATGGTGTCCATTTCGGTAAGACCGGAGCGATATTCCCATTCAATCATAAAGGAGACAAAAGAATTTGTTATTAATCTTACCACCAAAGGCCTGACCTTTGCCACAGACTACTGTGGAGTGAAAAGCGGACGGGATGTGGATAAGTTTAAGGAGATGAATCTGACGGCACTCCCGGCATCGCAGGTAAAGGCACCGTTGATAGGGGAGAGCCCTGTGAATATCGAATGTAAGGTGCGTGACGTGATTGCACTTGGGTCTCATGATATGTTTCTGGCAGATGTAGTTGCGGTTCATGCAGATGAGAAGTACATGGATGAAAACAGGAAGTTTCATTTAGAAAAAGCAGAGCCTATTGTGTATTCTCATGGTACTTATTTTGAATGTGGAAAAGCACTGGGAACCTTCGGTTACAGTGTTCGTAAAAAATAGTGATTATTTGGGGGAGTCTAACAGACTTCCCCTTTTAATTGCGTCCTTGCCGTATCGGGCGCGGATGCTGTCCAGTGCTTCATCCAGTTTCTGTTGTTTTTCGGAAACGGGAGCCTGATAGTCAAAAAGATTTAACTGAATAGGGGTGTCCTCTTCTACCAGCTTGGTGGTGCGCACGCCCAGCAGTCGTATGGGTGTTTCATCCCAGAGTTCATCAAACAGAATGCAGGCATGCCGATAGATGGTGTCGGTAGAGGCGGTGGGAGTATCCAAAAGCATCTGGTGAGACACTGAGCGGAAGTTGTTGTATTTGATTTCCGTACAGACAGCCTCTGCCATACAGTGAGAAACACGCAGGCGTTTGCCCACGGATTCTGACAGCTCAAGGAGTACTTTCCGGGCATCTTCTTTGGTGGTTATATCCTGGGCAAGTGTAGTGGAATTGCCGATACCTTTGGCTTTGGCCTGCTTGGTTTCCACTGTGGAATCATCACGACCATTTGCAAAATTCCACAGGGTACGGCCGTGACTTTTTAAGTGAGATTCCAGTATGGAAAGGTCTGTTCGTGCCAGTTCGCCGATGGTACAAATGCCAAGCTTTTGCAGAGTCTGTGTACTGGATTTGCCGCAGGTAAATAGCTCTGACACAGGAAGTGGCCAAAGCTTTTCCCGAATTTCATGGGAATACAGGGTGTGTACCAGATTGGGTTTTTTAAAATCAGAGGCCATCTTGGCCAAAACTTTTTTGTCGGAGATGCCTACATTTACGGTAAAACCGAATTTTTCATAAACCGCATCCTTAATGATGTTTGCTGCAACCTCGGGAGAGGAATATTTATCAGCGATGGGGGAATAATCCATATAACATTCGTCAATGCTGACTTGTTCGATGTCCGGACAGATATCGGATAAAAAGGCCATGAGTTTGGCACTGTGTTCCTTGTATCGATTGTGATTGGGGGAAACCATGACCAGGTTCGGGCATTTGCGCAGTGCGTTTACCACAGGTTCTCCGGTCTGTATGCCATAGGCCTTGGCCGGGATGGATTTGGCCAGCACGATGCCGTGGCGTGTGGAAGTATCGCCGCCGATGATGGCGGGAATTTCCCGTAAATCATCTTCGCCGGCTGACAGGCGGTCTATGGAAGTCCAGCTAAGGAATGCAGAATTTACATCAATGTGAAAAATTATCTGTTTCATATACATCCTCATTCATAATCTGTTATAATACATAATCATACCACAAAAGGAGTTTCTTATGAAGATAACAA
>JAZQLH010000027.1:0-2196 GCA_045542555.1 Acetatifactor sp.
CTTCTACTGGCTTATCGATTGCAAGGGATGGAACAAGCATACCCGCTGGCTCAAGGTCTACGGCACCAACTCCATCGCAGCCTATATGCTGGCTACGTGCGTCAACTTCAGCAGTGTATCTAACTCCCTGCTGTATGGCCTCAAAGCCTACACCGGCGACTTCTACCCCACCCTCATCGCCATTGCCAATGCAGTCATCATCTATCAGATTCTGCGAGTGATGTATAGGCAGCAGGTGTTCCTGAAGGTGTAAGATGGTGTAGAATATCTTTAGTTAAGGGTGGAAAACAATTGTTTTGTTTACTACCAATAAACAAATATCTTTATTTTTGTTTACTGGCAATAAATAAAACCATATATCACCTCGCCTCCATACTCACTGAAGAGAGCCCTCATCATCACTTATGATGAAGAAGAGACAATCGAAGTAAACGGACTAACTATAGGGGCAGTTCCTATATGGAAATGGTTGCTTGAATAAGAGGTTGGGCAAGTAAGCAACGAAAAAGCCCATAAGACCTGCGAAGTACGCCTTCGTCTATTCTTCGCAGACCTTATGGACTTTTCCAGAAATCTGTATGTTTTTCTTGGGGCACAGACCCTAATACTCATAATAAACGACGGATAGGGTATATCCGCCGTGGCGGGATTAGATTATTTGAAATCAGACATCCACTTGATGATTATTTCTAGTACTTCAGGTGCAAAGGTTTCTTCAATAGTTCGATATTCTGGAACCTGGCCTGTTTTACAATGCTGAAACAGGTGGTTAACACCATCAATTGTTTCAATGCAGTTTTTTGAATTACTAGGAAGACCATTACGGATTGCGCTTAGATTGCTTTCGTGATCTACTTGATTGTCCTTTGAACCATTCAAGGCTAATACTGGACACGTTACATTACTAAGTATAGAACGGGCATCCAGAGACAGGAGGTGTATCATATATGGCATCTGAATTTGAGCTACCACAGCCCAATAGTTCTGTAACAAGGATTCAGGGACATCATAATCATCCGGATTAGGCATTCTGCCTCCGTTAACTCTGACGTCAAAAGCTGTCTCAAGCATCTTACAATATGATTCTACTTGCTCATCCGTAAATCCTAGCCCTTTAAGTGCAACTCTGTTCTGCCATAAAAGTGTTTCTGCACCGCTAATAGCCATTCCTGCAAGGCTGACAATGAAATCAGCTTTTTTTTCAGCTGCAATCATCATGGCGATCGTTCCTCCTTCACTATGACCAAGTACTCCAACCTTGTCAAATCTTCCTCTTAACAATTCAAGGCCAGCCAAGGCATCTAATTTAAAATCTTCAGTAGTCCACTCCATTGGTTTTGCAGAAGAATCGCCGAATCCTCTGTCATCGTACCGTAAAGTTGCGATACCTGCACGGGCAAGAGCATCTGCAATGACTGCGAACGGCTTGTGATCGAAAAGCTCTTCATCACGATTTTGCTGTCCGCTACCAGTCACCATTAAAAGAACTGGGGTCTTTCGCGAATATCCTTCAGGCAAAGTAAGGGTACCGCTTAATATATAGTTGCCATTTGCAAATGATATCTCCTCCGTAGCATACGGAAATGGTCCTACAGGAGTCTGTGGTCGATTTGGCTTATCCTCACCCGGAGTGAGCGTTAAAGGAAGCGATACATTCATCTGATTGAAAGTACCAACAATTTTATTTTCTTGCCATACTCCCTCATAATTTATAGCAAGTGAAGGGACCTTGACAATAATCTTTCCGTCCAAACCTCTCTCTACCTGTGCAGCTAACCCCTTTACACCCTGATCAGGGGAGTCCATAGTAGGTTTATCTCCATCAAGATTAAAGACTAAGGACAATTTCGTTCCTTGTATATCTAATTTGCCAGACCATGTGCCTGTCTGAGCATTAGCATTCGATATCGCGTACAATAATATAATGCTAGTAATCAGTATTCTCTTTATCATATAAGTTGAAGTTTTTATATACATGCATTTTTATATTTCTGCAAAAACACTGTAATATTTTTAGTTATACATAAAGTTAATAAATTAAACCTAACTAAAGTAAAAAAGAAGCGTGGCCTGATACGCCACATCGTTAATGGAGGTCGTAGGAAACCTGAAATACAGAAATGGAGATAACAGCCCACGCGAAACGCGTAGAACCATTATACTAACCTTGCATTTCTGAAAATTTCCTACGTTTCC
>JAZQLH010000028.1:0-36640 GCA_045542555.1 Acetatifactor sp.
CCGATTTCTTCTTTATCCACCAGAATACAGCACTGTGTTCTGGAAGTTTTATCTGAATCTAACATTGCTTTCAAAGAAGTAAAAGCACAGACTCTGTCGTCCTGACCATATGCCAAAGTCATACTGCGGTCAAAACCTGCCTCCCTTGCTTTGCCTGCCGGAACAACTTCCAGTTCTGCAGAGAGAAAATCATCCTCCTCCATATCATATGTTTCCTTCAAAATCTTAAGAATTCCGCCTTTTACAGCATCCTTGGCTGTAGCCTTTTCGGCCTCATCCTTCTTATCCTTTTTACCGGACTTTTTCTCAATAACAAGGGGCTTATTGCCTACGATAATATCAAGGGCTTCACCCTCAATTACCTTGGCAGCTTTTTTCTCCAACTGCTCCTGTGCCAAATGAATCAAAAGGTCAGACACGAAAAATACGGGATCATCTTCGTTTTCACCCACATTAATCTCCACTGTGGTGCCGTCTTTTTTCACCACAACACCATGGATTGCCAGGGGGATGGTCACCCACTGGTATTTCTTTACACCACCATAGTAATGGGTATCCAGATACGCAAATCCGCCATCTTCATAGAGGGGATTCTGCTTGATGTCCAGTCTGGGACTGTCGATGTGAGCACCTAAAATATTCATACCTTCACTTAAAGGCTTATCGCCCAGACGGAACATAATAATGGACTTATTCATCCACACACTGTAGACCTTATCACCGGGTTTTAATGCTACACCATCTTTTGCCAACGCGGAAAGTTCCACATAACCTGCATCCTCAATAATATTCACAATATTATCCACACATTCCCGCTCTGTCTTACCATTATCAAGAAATCTTCTGTACTCCTCATTCAATTTCTCCAGCTTCTTTAAAGCTTTGGCGTCATAAGTCTCCCAGGTATTCTTCTTTTCCATGGCCATTCCTCTCTAATTCAAATTTACTGACGGAGCTCAATTCCCATCTGTTCTAAACCATTTAAGATTTTCTTCATTGCCGCTGTTACATCAGTTTCCTCCAAGGTTCTGTCCTTTGCACGGAAGGTAATAGAATATGCTACAGACTTAAATCCTTCCTTAATCTGACTTCCTTCATAGAGGTCAAACAGCATATAGCTCTCCAAAAGCTTGCCGCCACGCTGTTCAATAATCTGCTCAATCTGCCCAACCAGGATGTCTTTCGGTACAACCATACTGATATCACGACTTACAGCAGGGAACTTTGCAATACCTTCGTACTTTCTGTCAAAAGTGGTGAAAGGAAGTACCTTTGGCATATCCAGCACTGCTACATAAGCCTTGGTTCCAATATCATAGTTATCACAAACCTCGGGATGAACCTCACCAAGGTAACCAATAACCTCACCCTGATATTTTACCAATGCCTGACGGCCGGGATGAAGGAATGGCTTGCCGGCTTCGGGATCATACTCCTTTTTGCCATCCATCCCCACACTCTCAAAGAACTCCTCCAGTACACCCTTCATGGTGAAGAAATCGCCATCGCCATAGAATCCAAGGGTAAACTGCATTCTCTCATCCACATAATCCGTTACGGGAAGCTCCTTAGGCAGATAAATATTGCCAAGCTCATACAGCTTCACGTTCTTATTTCTACGATTATAGTTGGTAGATAAGCTGTTCAACATACCATTCAAAGAAATGGTTCTCATTACAGAGAAATCTTCTCCCAAAGGATTGGAAATATTCACAGTCTGGCGAAGCACATCGCCTTCAGGGATAAGCAATTTATCAAATACCTTGGGGCTCTCGAAAGAATAGGTCATTCCCTGCGAGAAACCACAGTACTCAGCAATACTTCTTGCCTGCTTTTCAATACGAAGCTTATGAGGAAGCTTACCCATGGTAGCCTCACCGCTGGGAAGCGTGGTAGGAATCTTGTCATATCCATAAAATCTTGCCACTTCCTCCGCAATATCCGCACGACTCAAAAGATCCTGTCTGAAAGAAGGAATCTCAAGAGCAATATCTCCGTTGGTATTAGCAATCGCTTTGATTTCTAAGCGTTTAAACATCTCCAACATATCTTCCTTAGAAATATCAGTTCCAAGAAGCTGATTGTACTTTTCGGGCTCAAAAGGAAGTACCTTAAGCTCTGCTAAGGGCTCTTTTACATCCACAATACCGCCTACAACCTCACCACAGCCAAGCTCCTCAATAAGCTGGCATGCACGATTGATGGCTGCCTCTGCATTTCTGGGATCCAAGCCCTTTTCAAACTTACCGGAAGCATCGGTTCTAAGCCCCACTCTCTTAGCTGACTTACGGATATTTGCACCGTTAAAAGTAGCAGCCTCGAACAGTACAGTCTTCACATCATCGGTAATTTTGGAGTTTTCTCCTCCCATGATACCTGCAATACCAATCTGCTTCTCGGCATCACAAATCATCAGTACATCACTATCCATCTTGCGCATTTGTCCGTCCAGAGTCTGGAATTCATCCCCATCCTTCGCACGCTGTACAATAATCTTTTTGCCTGCTATGGTGTCCAAATCAAAAGCATGCATGGGCTGACCATACTCTTCCATCACATAGTTGGTAATATCAACCAAATTGTTGATAGGTCTGATGCCGCTTGCTGCCAGTCGTCTCTGCATCCACTCAGGTGAAGGTGCAATCTTGATATTCTTGCAGACTCTTGCACAGTAACGGGGACAAAGATCAGTATCCTTTACCTCTACACTGATGTAGTCATTTACATCTTCCTCATTGCCGGTAACCTTAACCTCAGGCGCAATAAAGGGCTTTCTAAATGTGGCTGCAGCCTCTCTTGCAATACCCAGTATACTATAACAGTCTACACGGTTACTGGTTACTCCATACTCAAAAACAGTATCATGCAGTCCCAAAAGCTCTACTGCATCCGCACCAACTTCTGCATCTTCCGGGAAAATATAGACGCCGTCTTCCGGTGCATCGGGATACATATTTTTATCAGAGCCAAGCTCCTCAATAGAACACATCATACCGTTAGAAGGAATGCCGCGAAGCTTACCTGCCTTAATACGGATACCGTCTTCAGGAAGAGGACTTCCGTCATGACCGCCTGCCACCTTTCCGCCGTCCAATACTACAGGAATCTTATCCCCCTCTTTTACATTAGGTGCACCGGTAACAATCTGAATAACCTCGCTACCGATATTTACCTGACAGACAATCAGCTTGTCTGCGTCAGGATGTCTTTCGATAGAGTCAATCTGACCTACCACAATCTTTTCCAGATTCTTATCTTTTCTTTCAAATCCCTCTACCTTAGTACCACTCAAGGTCATCGCATCGCGATATTCCTGGTCGCTGCACTCCAGCTCAGGTACATATGCTTTAATCCATGATAATGCTGTATTCATGATTTATTCTTCCTTTCTTGTTGCAAGTGTCAGTTTCCTTGGTGTAGGGGCCGGGCACCGAGTATATTCTTTTCGGACACGCTCTCGCTCGAACAAAAACGTAGCGGACACATAGGGCTGCAAAGTACGCAGCCCAAGTGCCGACGTTTTTGTACGGTCCGAAGAAGAACATACTCGGTGCCCTGCCCTACAAAAAGGCAATTTACATTTCATAAATAAGGAACAACAAACATTAGTCAAAAAAATTTGTCGATTCCTACAATATTCTCATAATTAGAACTGTTTTAAGAAACGGATGTCATTCTCGTATAAAAGGCGCATGTCATCGATTTCGTATTTGAGGAGGGCGATACGCTCTAATCCCACACCAAAGGCGAAGCCGGTGTATTCTTCGGGGTCGATGTTGCTCATCTCAAGCACGTGAGGATGTACCATGCCGCATCCTAAGATTTCAATCCAGCCCTCTCCCTTACAGAAGCGACAGCCGGTTCCGCCGCACTTAAAGCAGCTTACATCCATCTCTGCGCTGGGCTCTGTGAAGGGGAAATGATGGGGACGGAATTTCACCTTGGTATCCTCACCGAACATCTCCTTTGCAAACTCTGCCAAAGTGCCCTTCAAATCTGCAAAAGTAATGTTTTTATCAATTACCAGACCTTCAATCTGGTGGAAAGAAGGGGAATGGGTTGCATCCACTTCGTCTGCACGGAACACTCTTCCGGGTGCAATCATACGAATGGGAAGCTTACCCTTCTCCATCTCATGAACCTGTACACCGGAAGTCTGGGTACGAAGCAAAATATCTCCATTGATATAGAAGGTGTCCTGCTCGTCCTTGGCAGGATGATCTGCAGGAATATTGAGTGCCTCAAAGTTGTAATAATCCTTCTCTATTTCAGGTCCTTCCACAACCTCATACCCCATACCTACAAAAATACGCTCTACTTCTTCCTGCGCAATGGTATTGGGATGTCTGTGGCCAATTTCCGTCTTCTTAGCAGGCAAGGTTACATCGATAACCTCCGCTTTCATCTGCGCTTCACGGAGTGTACGCTCCATCTGAGTTTTACTCTGTTCAAGCACAGCCTCAATCTCTGCACGGGCATCATTTACCCACTGACCTACCTTAGGTCTGTCTTCGGGTGCAACATCCTTCATGGACTTTAACACACTTGTCAGTTCACCTTTTTTACCCAGAACACTTACACGAATTTCGTTCAACTGATCGATTGTCTCGCAGCTTTTAATCTGTGCCAGAGCCTGTTCTCTGATTTGATCTACCTTAGCTTTCATCTCATTCCTCTTTCTGCGCTCTATGGCGCCGTTATTAAAATAAAAAATCCCTTGCCAAAATTGGCAAGGGACGTAAAAATACGCGGTACCACCCTATTTCCCAAGAATATCTCATGATTCTTAGGCACTTATCCTACGCATAACGTGCGCGACCCGGCTCGGACTACTATAAATTCATTCACCCGAACAGCTCCGGTGGGAAATTCGACATTTTATCTGAACTGAAACGGGCTTCCAGCCTATCGACCCGTTCTCTCTGACAGAAAATAAAACACTACTTTACACCTTCTCAGCTTTTCAACTGCATTCTATTGTAGTGAATTTACCGCAAAATGTCAAGTAGTTGTCTCCTTTTTCTCTTCCTTGTTCGTTCTCATAAGCACCTTGTTTACCGGTGCAAAATAATGATTTATCCATGCACCTACCATCACAATATACATCCCCAGATACATCCAGAACATCACTATCACAATAATGGAAATGCTACCATAAATACTGAACGCACCCGAGCGATTCACATAAAGAGAAAATCCCCAGGAAAACACGCTCCACGCAATCGCCGAAAAACAAGCTCCCGGAATCTGTTCCTTGAACCTAAGCTTTTTGTCAGGCACATAGGCATATACCGCCGCAAAAAGCATAGTCAAAAGTGCCCATACAAACAAAAAGCGAAATTCCATGTAGAAAGCTGCCAACATCTGAAGCTGTGGTACATGATACAAAATCAATTGTGCCAACTGATTGCCAAATACCATGACCACGAGAAACAAAATAATAACCACAAGCATTACCACTGTATAAAAGCTTGAAATAGTACGAACCAGAAAGTAGCCTCGCTTCTCCTCAACATCATTAAGTGCATTCAAGCCTCGCATAAGCCCCAATACACCTTTTCCTGCCGACCATATGGTAACCACAATCGCTAATGACAATTTCCCGGCTGATTTTTGATATACGGATTCCACAAGCCCGATTGCCAACGTCTCCGCAGCTGACGGGACTACATGACGCACCAATCCCAGCAAATCCTCTGCCGTGAGTGGTGTGTAGGGCAATATCATACAGATCACCACAAGCATCGGTACCAGCGATAGAAAAAAGAAAAATGCAGTACCGGCCGCGTGAGCCGCAATATTTAATTTTCGCATTTTAACGGAAAAATCCCGCCAAATTAACCAACATTTATGAAGCATATATCTACCTTCTAGTAAATAGATTCCACGCGACAATTCTCATAGAAAAACAGCAAGATATCGTCGCAGGTGTAATTCTTCCTGGCCATGGCTCTGGCCGCATTCTGGCTCATGCCTGCGCCGTGACCAAATCCGCCGCCGGTTAAAGTATAGGATACCACGTTTCCGTCTTCCGTATCAGCCTCTATAATGAAAAAACCACTGGGCAAAAGATATGGCATATCCACTTTACTGCCGTTTTGACGAACCACCTTTGTTTCACCGTCACATAATACATATCGGATATTGTGTTCCGTAATTACCTTATAGGTTCCGTTGTCAGTCTTCAAAATTAATTCATCTGCCACTCCTCCGCTACCACGGGTTTCAATATAAAGCTCATGAATTTCTGTGAAATCTTTAATCTCCTGACTGATATACTTCCCTTTTTTGTCAAGGCTTAAAACCAGCTTTGAGGATGCCTTATATCTCTTTTTCAGAACTTCACAAATGTGTTCTGCATCAAGCTCCTTTACCGTATAAGTCCAGCGATACCAGCCTTCTGATGCCTCAAAATCGTCTTCATTATATCCGGTAATAAATTCCGCAAAATTCGCCTCATTGCGCAGATACTCACCCATATCCACAGTTGCTGACGCATCAACAGCATCCGTCGCAGTCTGTTGTTCCCGCATCATAAGCTTCTTTTGCATGGTGTTTTCATTGATTGTCTCTGCACGCAGGTAATCAATTGCCTTAGCAGCATCTGTCTTCCACACATTGGCATCGCTTCCCACACCACAGGATGTGGAGTAATAATAAGTTCCTGCCGTAACGCCTGACGCCGTAAGCAACAACTGGCCATAAGTTTCCTTTACCGCACTTGTTGTACTCTCACTCTCCAAAATATTATTATAAACCTGGTAGGTTGTACTGTCATCCACATGGGCACCGTAAGCCGGGAACGCTGCATGCTGCATATGTCCGTAAGCATATGTCCTCGCACAGATGGCCTGGGCCTTTAATGCCTCCTTGGGATAGGATGCCGGCATCTCACTTGGCACCACAGAATACAAATACTCCTCTAAGGAAAGCTCATTGACTACAGCAATCCCGTCTGCTTCCTTTATCAACTCAATATGCCCCCGATATGCAGGAACACCCTGGCTACGATTGACATTTTTTAATTTAACCTTTCCGGTAAGTGCCACAGGTTTAATAACGATACGCTCTCCGCTAAAGTATTCACTGTCTGTGTCAACCATAATCTCGTCTCCCGCCGAATGCGTTTCCGTCACTTCCTGTCCCATAGGGCCAAAGCAGATTGCAAAATCCGTATCCGAGGTGAAAACAATCTCTTCATGCAATGACTCTTGAAAATCTCCGGTTTTAATCAGCACACGAATAGAGTCCATCGTCTCTTCACGCACCATCAAAATACCGCAAATCTCGCCGTCTTCCATAACCAAATCCGCAAAGTCATAACCGAAAGCCATGTCCTTATATGTACACATTTCAAGTGTATTAAAGATTCGATACCCCTTATAATCCGAAGCTAACGGCAAGTGTCCGTATCCTTCTACCTCCACAAAATTTTCATTCGCACTAAGGATAACACCGTGGATTTTCTCACTTTTAACCGTGACCGAAGTCACCCTGCCATCTGTAAGCAATACATCCGCCAACTGCTCTCTGCAGTTGCTGTCCGGTTGATACAAATGAAGCTCTGTGGCTTCAGCTTCCTCAAGAGGCACATCCCACAATACTTCTCCATTCTCATCTACAGCTACAGTAATCGCACCATAGTCGTAGCTCTCCTCCTGTCCATCCCTGTATATTAACAGATTATCCTCTCCTACTTCGATAATCCATACATTGGAAAGCATTTTAAGCACCGGCACATGGGGAAAAGGTGAAGGTCCTTCTTCCTCCTGATGAAACAATCTATATAACTGCCCTACAAAGAGAAACAACAACAGGAAAATGCCCAATATGCAAATCCATGCCTTCAGTTGCATTCGCTCGCTTTTATTCAATTTATTTGTTTGTTTTCCAATTCCCAATCCCTTAAAATCCTCTTATTATTTATTGCTTTACCTATCGTACTATCTTAAAAGAGCAGCCCTTACGGACTGCTCTCTCTTTTGTTAGTATGCCCAAAATGCCGCCCTTTACTTTTTGACTCCTAGCGTAGCTAGGTGGGTCACCGCAACCAAACTTTTGCCTTCCACTGCGATCCGACAGTGCATGCACCATCGTGGAGGCCTGACAGCCATTTGGCAATATAGGAATCCCGTTTAAAGTAAATGTAGGTTCAAAATTAGTAAAGGTTATCGTGCATCTCAGGTTAATTATATTATACCGAATTTGCTTGTAAAATACAACAGCAATTTTTGTCAAAACAAGAAGTCTTTTGCTTTAATCTACACGAACATATAACCACCAAAATATGGGAAATACAAGAAAATTAAAAGAGTAAAGCACAATTCCCCATACTACCTTTTTCTCGGTAGGCCACTGTTTCTGTTTACAGGCATATACAATAAACCAAATTGTATCTATTAGTGTAATCAATCCCAACAGGCAAAACAAACCGCCAATCAATACCATACTCTCCGAGCCGGCTATAAGAGCCATGATATATATAACAAATATAATCATTGGAATGATAGACATAAGCCCCATCAACACTTTATTCACAGATTTTACCTCCCCATATATTTAGACATATTTTCAAAAACCCTCCCTATAAAACTACAGGGAGGGTCTTCATTATTGTATTAAAACCAATTGACAAATTATGCCTGCTCAACCAGCTTCTTTAAAGCCTCAAGAGCCTCATCGGGAAGCTTGTCATAGCCTTCCTTCTTGGTTGCGAAGCCTTCAACAGCGTTTACACGGCTCTGCATAGCTGCCTTAAGTGCTGCAACGTACTCAGCATTGTTAAGGTCAGGAGTGAAGTCAGCAGTCTTGCCATCCCACTCGTACATAATCTCGATATCATCGAAGTTAGCCCACTTCTCGAACTTAGCCTTACCTTCAACGATGGTCTCAAGGATACCCAGAGTATCAGCGGGTTTAACCTTGGTGCCCATGAAGTCACCGGTGTTAACGATGTAGCAATCTACGTTCTTCTCTTCTACAAGCTTCTTGAACTTCTCATAGTCGTTAACCAGAGGATAGGTTCTGAAGGGGTTAGCGTAAGGTACGAAACGAAGTGCGTTCATATCGGTACCGGCAGCTACACGCTCTGCGGAAGAGGTCTTGGTAGCCAGAGTTGCACCCATTACGGAAGCAAGAGCTGCACCCTTAAGCTTCAGTACAGGGGGAATTACAGGATCCTTCATGATCCAGAAGATAGCATTTACGGGAGCATCAATCTTGTCCACACGGTTAGGAGACCAAAGCTTGGACTTGATTGCACGGCCGTTACCGTTTCTGATATCCTCAGTTACCAGCTGAACCTTGCCGTCCTCATCCAGAGTAGCGGAACAGTTCTGAGCGGTAAGCAGATACTTGTTATCCTCACAACCGGTAGGATAATCTGCAGTCTTGTCAAAATAAGAAGGCTCAAGTGCGATGGATGCACAGGTATCGGTGTTGATGATGAAAGCATCATCGTGAAGAACCTTGATATCGTACTTGCCGCCATGCTTAGCATGAGTCAAAGTAGACTTACCGGATCCGGACAGACCGTATACGGAAGCAACATACTTGGAACCATCAGCAAGGGTGTACTCCTTCTGACCGCCGTGGCAGGAAGCATAACCGTTTCTGTTAGCCAATGCCCAAGCCATGGTCAAAGTACCCTTCTTATGCTCACCAAAGTACTTCATACCAAGGATTGCAGCACAGTTCTGATCAGTGTCGAAGTAGCACAGAGTCAGATCATCACTCAGACAGCTGTAATCTACATCGGGGCTGGGAGTGGGCTCCCACTGAGGATTGGAGAAGATGTAGATGTCAGGCTCATTACCGTTACCAACGGGCTTGGACTCACCATACATTCTCACATACTCATCGGACATATACTGGAAGTTGAGCATCCAGTTGTAAAGGATATTCTCCTCGCCTTCGGGAATCAGAAGGTGAGCCTTTACCATAAATTCGGGATCAAGACCAATGAAACACTCTGCATGATACAGGGTCATCCAACGAGTCTTGTAAATAGCATCCATAACAACCTTATCGAGCTTACCAGCATCTACACCGGGCTCACCCTTGATACGACGAGCCTGTGCATAACGACCGGTAACTGCGCCGTCGTTGAACAGAAGAACCTTAGAATCTCTATCAAGACCCTGCTCCTCAGCCTTGTATACAGGCATATCGGTAACGATGGTTCCGGGAGAATTCTTTGCTAAATCATAAGCCTCTCTAAGAGTGTTTACTTTTACTACGTTGTTGCCGTAGAAAGCACCTTCGATGATGGAACGAGTCTTGCTGAAGCCAGGCTTGCCAGCACCGATCTCAGAAATCGGATAAAAAGCTTTTGTTGACATTTATTACGTCCTCCTTAATTTTATTTATACCACACTATGTATGGTGGGTTTTGTTTTTACGGCGCATACAGTACGCCATATTCTTTGTCATTATCTCAAAAGTACAGACAAAAGTCAATAATTGACAATAGATTTTATGGAGAATTTACATTTGTTTTTCTGTATCCGAATTTTCGATTTTTTCAACTTCTGTCTCTTTTTTAAGCCACTCTCGCTCCTCTTTGTTCAAATAAGGAGAAATTTTATCAAAAACCTGCTTCTGGTAAGCATAGAGCATCTTCCGGGCATCCTCGTTCAAATACCCAACATCAATGGCTTCCATATCCAGAGGTACCCAGGTCAGCGTCTCAAATTCCATAAACTGCCCGTATTCATTTTTCTCGGCATTACGGGCCACCATCACATTCTCAATACGGATACCATGACTGCCCTCAATGTAGACACCCGGCTCATTGGTCACATCCATGCCCTCTTCAAGTACTGCTTCCGCTACTCCTTTTACATAGCGCCATCTAAGACCGTGGGGACCCTCATGTACATTTAGTATATACCCCACACCATGCCCTGTACCGCACTTATAGTCAAGCCCGATATCCCACAGAGGCTTTCGGGCTAAAATATCCAAATTACGTCCGGTACAGCCATGAAGCCATTTTGCATGGGTCATCTGAAGCATACCCTGGGCCACCTTTGTGTAATGGAGCTTCTGCTCCTCTGTAAGCGGACCTAGTGTGATGGTTCGAGTCACATCCGTAGTTCCCCCCAGATACTGACCGCCGGAATCCACCAAAAGGAATCCCTCCGGCTTTAATACCGCATAGTTTTCTTCCGTCGCTTCATAATGCATCATGGCCGCATTGGGGCCGTATCCTGCAATGGTAGGGAAAGACAAATCCAAAAATTCCGGAATTTCACGGCGAAAATCTTCCAGTTTCTCCGCAGCAGAAAGCTCCGTCATCTCAATTTTTCCAATATTTGTTTTCAGCCAACAAATAAACTTGGTTAAAGCCACACTGTCCTTTAGATAAATTTTGCGCATATTTTCAAGCTCTGTGGAATTTTTTACTGCTTTGAGCAATTCCGTGGGATTATGCTTCTCCACCATTGTATGCTTCTTAGAAAGCATTTTATAGAATCCATAGCTGCAATACCGCACGTCCACAAGAAGCTTTGTTCCTGCCGCAATTCTTTCCAGATAAGAGAAAACATTTTCATAGGGTTGTACCTCGATATTGTTCTTAGCAAGGTATGTTCGCACCTTTTCACTCAGAACCTTCTCCTGAACAAAAAGCACCGTTCTATCCTGTGTTACATAACCATAGGACATAGCCACCGGATTACATTCCACATCACAGCCCCTTAAATTAAACAGCCACATCAAGTCATCCAACTTCGTTAAAAAGAAACTGTCCGCGCCCTCTGCCGCAATTTTCTTGCGAACCTCTGCGAGCTTGTCGGCTACACTTTTTCCTGCAAGTTCTTCAGAAACCACCCAAGTCTCTCCTGCCGGGAATGCAGGCCTGTCAGCCCAGATACTTTCTGCCAAATCAACTTGATAGGACATAATAATTTTTTTGGCTGCTTTTGCGAATTTCTCTTCATACCGCTTACCTTCAGAAGCCGTGATAACTCTTCCGTCAAAGCCAAACGTCTGTCCCTCCGTCATCTTTTCAGCCAAAAATGTGGCAATATCAGGTACGCCCTCCTCCATCATGCGAAAAAGTTCAATTCCCGTTCCTTCCAGTTCTTTTTCCGCCTGGATAAAATAGCGCCCATCCGTCCAAAGACCTGTTCCCTCCTGCCACACCAAAAGGGTTCCGTTAGAGCCGGTAAAATTACTGAAATACTCCCGTACCTTGAAATAATCGTTTACATATTCCGAGCTGTGAAAATCTGCTGTAGGAATCATATAATAATCAATTCCGGTCTCCCGCATCCTTGTGCGAAGCTGCTGTAATCTATTTTGAATCTTCTGATTGCTTGCCTGTTCTGCCACGTTAACTCTCCTTAAAACTTAATAACCGCTGGTCTGCTCACCCTTTAAAAGACCCACTGCCCTGGATGTGCCGATTCTGTCACAGCCCAATCCAAGGAACATCTCCAGATCCTCCACTGTGGACACGCCACCTGCTGCCTTCATTTTTACGTCAGGTCCTATATTTGCCTTAAAAAGCTCAATATCCGCCTTGGTTGCTCCGTCGGTTCCAAATCCGGTGGATGTCTTAATATAGTCTGCACCTGCTGCTGTAACAGCCTTACACATGGCAATTTTCTCCTCCGCAGTCAGATAACAGGTCTCGATAATCACCTTCAAAATATGTTCACTGCAAGCGGCCTTTAAGGTGCGAATCTCCTCTTCCACCTTATCAAACAGGCCGTTTTTTACATCACTGATATTCACTACCATATCTATTTCATTACAACCGTCTGACAAAGCGGCTTCTACCTCTGCAACCTTAGCAGCAGTAACACTATATCCCAAAGGGAAGCCTACCACGGTACAGATATTCAGCTTGTCTTTATAGGTATCGTGAATCCGCTTGATATAGCAGGGCGGCACGCACACACTGGCTGTACCGAATTCCACCGCCTCATCGCATAACTTTATAATATCCTCCCACGTGGCAAACGCCTTAAGTTGGGTGTGGTCTACATGTGCTAACATTTCCTGATTGGTCATTTTCAAATCCTCCATTATTTTAGATTTTTACTGCCTTTGTTAATGCTCTGGTCAATATTTTTTGTTGCATCTTTCTCGCCAGTTCACATTATTCCCTTCCCATCCAACACCGCTTCCGCCAACCTACTTCCTTCATACCTTAGTTTCAACGAGAAAAACGGCCTATCTTCCTCCAGTAACCGAAAGAAAATCTTATCCCCCTCCCAGATGGGCAGCTCATACACTTTACTCTTATCAACCCACTCCAAAGTTCCCTCGTCGCAGGTAGTCATCTCACCCTCAAAGCCATCTGCCGTATAGAGACACATATATTCCGCCTCCGGCCATTCATCGGACAGGAAAGTAACGATTCCTCGAAATCTCCATGAAGTAAGGGTCAGTCCGGTCTCCTCCTTCACTTCCCTAAGCAGGCACTCCTCCGGGGACTCGTCCGCCTCAAAATGACCGCCTACACCGATCCATTTGTCTTTATTTAAGTCCTTGTCCTTCTTGACTCTGTGCATCATCAGGTACTTGTCGTCCTGCTCGATATAACACAGGGTCGTAAGTGAAATCTTCTTCATAATCAATCCCCTTAATCTTTCTACAACAGTACCAACACCACCCATATTACCGCTACCTGCACCAAGTGAATGGACTGGTCTGTAATCAGGTTAATCGCAAGCTTATTGGCTTTGAAATGATCCACCACACCGTGAATCAGCCAATTTACCGCAAATACACCATAGCACCATAAAGGCAACTCTCCTAAAAGCAGCCTATACACAACCACCGGAAGCATGGTCATGAATGTCCAGCTAAAGGCATGTAAAATAAGTGCCATCAGGTAATCATGGCAATACATTTTGTCAGGATAGTTTTCTTCCCACCAGCGTTTTTGTTTAAAGCTCGCCAGTTTTCCCTGGAGACAATAATCATCAATAATATGCATTTGTACCATAATCAAAAGAATGACAATCTTCACTTCTATACTTGCTAGCATGATTTTCTCCCCGCTCCTCACATCTACACTGACATGTCATATATCAAAAGCCCACAATCCATATAGGATGTGAGCTTTTGCAACATTATAATTCTAATTAGTTTAAATTCCCAAGAAACCTCTTACTGTATCCTGCATCTTGTCCACATCACACTGAACATCATGTACCACAGGTGCAGTACGGATCTCCTCGATTGCATTAGGAACCTTCACGTTAGCCAGCTTAGACAGTTCATCTACCAGCTCAAAATCACCCATTGCGTCGTATTTTGCATCAATGGCATTCATAACGCTTCTTGTGAACTTGAAGGGGCTTGCAGTGGATGCAATCACAGTCTTGGCATTGTCCCCGGTCTCCTTCACATACTTCTGATATACGGAAGATGCTACAGCGGTATGGGTATCGAGAACATATCCGCAGCTCTCATAGAGACGCTTAATCTCAGCCGCAGTCTCCGACTCATCTGCAAAATTACCATAGAAATCGTTAAGCTGAGCCTTCATATCAGCGCTAATATCATACTTACCCTCACCGGTAAGTGCATTCATAAGGTCTCTATTCTTGTCAGCGTCATTGCCTGCAATACGATAAATCAATCTCTCCAGATTGCTGGAAATCAGAATATCCATGGAAGGAGAGGTTGTGAGCATAAACTCTCTGTTACGATCATATGTACCGGTACGGAAGAAGTCATACAGCACCTTATTGTCGTTGGATGCACAGATGAGCTTGCCAATGGGCAGACCCATGTTCTTTGCATAAAATGCAGCCAGAATATTACCGAAGTTACCGGTGGGAACTACCACGTTCATGGTCTCTCCTTCAGCCAGTTTACCCTCGTTCATCAGCTTTGCATACGCATATACATAATAACAAATCTGTGGAACCAGACGACCGATATTGATGGAATTTGCAGAGGAGAACTGGAATCCCTTCTCTTCCATCTCTTTTGCCAGTTCCTTATCGGAGAAAATCTTCTTCACACCGGTCTGAGCATCATCAAAGTTGCCGTGGATGCCTACTACCAAAGTATTGTCACCCTTCTGGGTAACCATCTGCTTCTCCTGAATGGGGCTCACACCGTTCTTCGGATAAAAAACAATAATTCGAGTGCCCTCAACCCCTGCAAAGCCAGCCAGAGCAGCCTTACCGGTGTCACCGGATGTAGCAGTCAAAATAACAATTTCATTCTTAATCTGATTCTTTCTTGCAGAAGTAATCATCAGATGCGGAAGAATGGACAATGCCATATCCTTAAATGCAATAGTGGAACCGTGGAACAACTCCAGATAATAAGCGCCCTCAGCCTCCACAAGGGGAGCAATCACCTCTGTATCAAACTTCTCATCATAAGCTCTTGCAATACAGGTTTTTAACTCTTCCTCGGTAAAATCGGTAAGGTACAGCTTCATAACCTCATATGCAACCTGCTTGTAATCCATCTCGGACAACTCCTTAAGGCTCTTGTCCAATGCAGGAATATGATCAGGCACGAACAGACCACCATCATCGGAAAGTCCCTTCAAAATTGCCTGTGATGCAGTCACAGACGCGCCTTTACTTCTGGTACTGTTGTATAAAACTTCCATTTTTCTTCCCTCTTTCTGCCACTTTGGGCATCTTCATCCTATAGCAATACAGTAGTATAGCACATTTTTAAACCTTGCGCAATCCTACAACAATATTTAATTTTAATTGGTTCATTTAAAAAATTCATGTCCACCATGCTTAAACAAAAAAGTAAGATGGTCGTCAAACCACTTCATTTTATCGCCGTCGGCATATTCTCTGGCCGCAAAATAAAGTGCTCCTTCTGAAATATCCTCCCCCTGCAGAGCCCGTTCAACGGCAGCCTCTGTTTCCTCGCTGATACACACCTGCCAAATGGTCTGATTGCTCACCGGCGAGAACTGACACACGCCGTTTTCTCTTTGAAGCACCACCTCCGTCACCGTATCCGGAAATTTTTCACTTTCCACACGATTCAAAACCACATTTGCCACCAAAAGCCTGCCCTCCTCATCCTGATTGCCCGCCTCAGCTTCCACAATACGAAGAAGCATATTCAAATCCTCTTCGCTCAAAATATACTGATTGGTACGCTGTACAAGCTGCACATCTGCAATGCGCTGTCCGGAAACTGCCGTCTCCACAATCCCTATGGTACTGCTGCCCTTTTTGGCCAACACCCGCTCGTCCAGTTTCATTTCACACACAGGCATCGCAGCCTGTCTGTTTTGCGAAATACCTTTCACACACAATGTACCGAACAAAAAAATCAAATGCATGACAAGCAATACACTTAACGCTTTTTTATACATATTATTTTCCTCCAATAAACATATGTATGCGGCTTGCCATTCTTTTATGAATAATGCTATACTTAAATCATGGAAAATAATACAACACACGACAAAACACAACAAAATAAAAACCTTGATGGCGTCTGTCCTGCATATAAAAAAGACGGAACGCCTTATTTTCGCGCATCACTAACACATCGCCGAAAGCACATCAGTCTGGGAAGCTATGATACTCCCCAAAAAGCCCACAGTGCATATCTTGAGGGACAACAGCTTTTGACGGATTCTTCTATCGGACTGATGGAGTACCGCCCGGACTCCCTGCTTGCCTTTGATAAATGGATTTGCCTTTTGAACTTCAGGGACAATGGCATTTATTTCGGCAAACCTATCTATATGGGACAGAAACTATTTTACTATTACCTAAGTCCCACCCTGATTCTTAAGTTTGATTTAGATGATTTATTTTACTATTCTTCTCATAAAATTATGTGCCGTGGCAACCACTACTTCGTTGCAGACTATGGTATGCAGGTCAATCTGGTCTCCCGCTATGGCATCAAAAACTATGCGGTAGAAGGAAAAGATTTTCGCTTCATCAACGGTGATTCCACAGACTTTCGCCGTGAAAACATAGAAATTTTAAATACCTATCACGGAGTCCGTCGTACCCAACAAAAAAACGGACAGTACGTTTATACTGTCCGCATTCATATTTATGGCGAAAATCTGGTAGGCCGCTATGCTTCCGAAGAAGAAGCTGCCATCGCCTACAACAAAGCCGTTGATACGCTTCGCAAAAACGGCATCCGTAAAAACTACACTCTAAATTACATTGAGGGCATGTCCCCCAGCCGCTATGCTGATATTTACACCAAGCTGGAGATTTCCCCCCGCATTTTAAAATATAAGCCTGCTATTTCTCAGAATAATCAATAAAACTGATACTCAAATCAGCATACCCGGCTATACCATCCACAGTACCTGTTTCCATATAATTCCACATGGTAAAACGATATGGATAATCAGGCACATCCTGACACTGGTCCAACCACACATCGTAGGCCGTGAGCTTGGACATGTCAATTTCTTTAATCAACCATTCCTTGTCTGCAGCAATTACAGTCTTATAGCCGGCGGCTGCAATAGTATCCAAAAATGTCTTAGTAATATCTGTACGCTCGGTTTTAGTCAGCTCCTCGATTCTGGCAGTATCATTATCCACAAATCCCATGTCAAATGCAACCGGATACGTAATTTTGTATTCACCCAGCTGCTCTATGACCAGATTGGCCTCTTCCACTGCCTCCTCCTGCGTGATTGCCTGTGAGCTGAAATATACACCCACCTGCAAACCGGCATCCGTTGCACGTTTGATATTATCCGCAAAGCTTTCATCTGCCACCAATTGGCCACTTCCGTATCCTCTGGCCCCGACGCGAATCATCACGTAATCAATTCCTGCTTTTTTCAGCTTTACAAAGTCTACATAATCCTGATATTTGGAAATTTCTGCTCCCACATAGGAGACCTGTCTTCCATCTTCATAATATTTCATCAAATCTGACTGACATACCAGCTTGGCAAAATCATACTCGTGTTTTGGCAGATAAGGACTGATTAGTACCCATTCCTCTTTACCGTCACGATTAACTACAAGGGTGTGCTTTCCATCTGTGGACGGATCATTTTCCACCACCTCTGCCTCCTTGGATGCGCTTTCCTGTGTGGATATACTGCTTTCCTGAGACTGATTTTCCGGATATTTATCCCAGAAATCCAAATCATCCGGAGATAAGGTACTACCACTCAAAAGCTCATTTGTATCAGGATAATTCTGCCCTGAAGACATGGTTGCTTCCACACTTTCCTCCACAGCCGTTACAGGCTTTTTCTCACCTTTACTATTGAGCAAAAGCACGACCACCAATATAATTCCCACAAAAAGTGTTACCGCAACAACCGCTGATAAAACAGTGGGCGTCATACCGGTATTTTTCTCTTCATAATACTCATCAGGCAGACGCATGGGTCACACCTCCTTTGTATCCTACAACTCTATAATCGCCTTCTTGGGGCATTTTGCAACACACACACCACAACCGGTACACTTCGTCTGATCGATAGTCGCATGGAAATCAGCTACAGTTATAGCCTCTGAAGGACAATTCTTGGCACAGATTCCGCATCCGATACAGCCCACGGAGCATACCTTCATGGTTACAGGACCCTTATCCGTAGACTTACATGCCACTTCTGTCTTTGATTTGTAAGGAATCAGAGAAATCAGATTCTTGGGACAAACTGCAATACATTTACCACAAGCCTTACATTTCTCTTTATCCACCACAGCGACACCGTTTACCACACAAATAGCATCAAAGGGGCAAGCCTTCACACAACTTCCGTATCCCATACAACCGCTGTTACAGGACTTAGGACCACCTGCCGGCACAAAACTCATCATGCGGCAGTCTTCCACGCCACTGTACTCATAGTCCTTACCGGCCTTTTCACAGTCACCCTGACAGTGTACAAATGCAACCATTTTCTCTGACGCTTCCGCCTCAACACCCATGATAGCTGCTATTTTGTTACCAACAGTCTCTCCACCCACGGGACAGGCATTTACCGCTGCCTCCCCTTTGGCAATAGCGGCTGCCAGGCCTGAACATCCCGCAAAACCACAACCACCACAGTTATTACCGGGAAGGACTTCCAAAACAGCCGCTTCCCTCTCATCTACCTCTACTTTAAACTTTAAACCTGCAACGCCCAGAAACAGCCCGACAAAAATACCTACCAGCCCCACCACAAACGCTGCAACAATAATTCCTGTTATACTCATACTTATCCCCTCCAACTATAATAGTCCGGAAAAGCCTACAAAGGCAATTGCCATCAGTCCGGCTGTAACCAAAACAATCGGCATTCCCTTAAAAGCTTCGGGGACATCATTGTACTCCATTTTTTCACGGATACCTGCCAGAATCACGATGGAAATCGTGAAACCTGCTGCCGTTGCAAATCCGTTTAACATACCGGTCAGGATACCATACTCCTTCTGCACGTTGGTAAGCGCCACACCAAGCACCGCACAGTTAGTAGTAATCAAAGGAAGATATACTCCCAGCGATTCATAAAGAGAACGCATGCACTTGCGCAAAAACATCTCCACAAACTGCACCAAAGCCGCAATCACCAGAATAAATACAATAGTCTGTAAATATTCAATACCAAAGGGTTGCAATACAAACTTATAAATAAGCCCCGCAACACCGCTGGCAAGAGTGATTACAAAGATAACCGCTGTTCCCATACCCGCTGCCGTCTTAATCTTTTTGGATACACCCAGAAAAGGACACAGTCCCAGAAACTGGCTTAACACAACATTGCTCACCAAAGAGGAGCCAACCAAAATAACAAACAATTCTTTTACACTGTCCATTTATTTTCCCTCCTCTTCTAATTCGATTACGGCAAGAGAATCATCCTTCTCCATCTTTTCTTTTGCTGCTTCTTCTATGGTTTTGTCTGCAGCTTCCATGTCATAGAACTTTCCATGGGAGGCGCAACCGCTTATATCACATGCAGAACAATCCTGTCCACAACCGGCAGGAATTGTCTCCTCCTTGGCATTCTTTTTACTACTGCGCATCTTGATTACATTCTGCGTTGCAACCAGTGCCGCAAGGACAAAGAATGCACCGGGAGCCTGTGAAAAAATACGAATCGGAGTAAATCCGGGAATCTCAATATTAAATACACTACCGGAACCTAAGATTTCTCTTACTGCACCGATACATGTCAGTGCAAAGGAAAAGCCAAGTCCCATACCCAGACCATCAAAGAAGGATGCAATAGGCTTGTGAGTGGACGCATAGCTCTCTGCTCTTCCCAGAATGATGCAGTTTACAACAATCAATGGAATATACATTCCAAGTGCCTTATTCAGAAATGGAATATATGCCTCCAACAAAAGCTCAATTACTGTCACAAAAGTAGCAATAATTACGATAAACGCAGGAATACGCACTCTGCCGGGAATAATCTTGCGCATGCCGGATATAAGCAGATTACTGAGCATCAATACCGCTGTGGTAGTAAGTCCCATACCCAAACCATTAATTGCAGATGTGGTTACCGCAAGGGTGGGACACATACCCAGCATCAAAACAAATGTAGGATTTTCTTTGATAAATCCATTATAAAGTCTCTCTGTCGGTTTATCCGGTGTCAAAAATTTACTCATTTGCGCCACCTCCCTCCATCAGACTCTGCGCGATTTTAATACCGCCGTTTACAGCATTTACCACAGCCTCAGTGGTAATCGTTGCACCACTGATGGCATCCACCTCCGACTCGGAATGACTTCCGGTCTTGGTATAAGTAAAGCTTTCCACCTGCTTGCCTGCAAACTGAGGCACAAGCACCTTGGGTGCCTCCATACCAAGGCCTGCTGTCTCACTAATTTCCAGAATAGAAACGCCACTTACAACACCGTCAGCTTTCACACCTACATAAAGCACAATATCTCCTGCGTACCCTTCAGCAGATGTGGATTCCACAACATAACCATAAAGGGCTCCGTTTGCATCAGTAGCCTGAAATACTGCCCCCACTTCTACACCATTTGCAGAAAGCGCCAAGGCCTCAGCTTCATTCGGGGTATAGTTTAACTGTTCAAAGACAATCCCCAACTCTTCCGCACCGGGAAATACTGCCATACAGGCTTCCTGAACAGCTTTTTCCCCTTGAATACGAATAGGCTCCTTGGTCAACTCATATACAAATCCAAGAAGCAAACCGGATACCAACGTAATGGCAAATAAAATTGCCGCTTCCTTTAACATTACCGTAACATTATCTGTTTTATTTTCCATCAGTTAGTGGCACCTCCCTTCTTACATCCGAAAGGCACAGGACGAGTCACCTTTTCAATCAAAGGCACAAGCAGGTTTCCGATGATAATCGCATAGGAAACACCCTCTGCACCGGGTCCGAAAATACGGAAAATTCCCGTCATAATTCCAAGGAAAATGCCATACAAATATTGTCCTTTTACAGTGATAGGTCTGGTTACATAATCTGTGGCCATAAAAAATGCTCCCAGCATCAGACCACCGCCTGCAAGCTGAGCGGAAATATACGCCGGATCAAACCCTCTTCCACCAAACACACCTACAAAAACAGCAAATGTAACAATGTATGTTCCGGGAATGCGAAGATCAATCACACCCAGAAGAAGCAAAAAGCATGCTCCGATAACAATGGCAATCACAGAGGTCTCGCCGATAGTACCTCCCACTCTTCCGATAATCATATCCATCACATTGACACACTCTCCTGCCTTAAGCGCAGCAAGAGGAGTTGCCCCTGTGTAAGCGTCCCAGTTTAATCCTGCCCAACTAACAGCCTCTGTGGTAAAGTTAGCCATCTCCTTGGGGAAGGATATCAGCAAAAAGCAACGGGCTGCCAAAGCCGGATTCATAAAATTCTGTCCCAAGCCTCCAAACAGAAGCTTAACAACCAGAATTGCAAACACACCACCCAATACAGCCATCCAAAGTGGAAGACTTACAGGAAGGTTCAGTGCCAATAAAAGTCCGGTTACTACCGCAGACATATCCGTAACAGTTGTCTTTTTGGCAAAAAAACCATATATAAGCTCCGTAAGCACCGTGCTGGCAACCGTTACGCCGATTACAGCCATGGCTCTGGGACCAAAATTATAGATACCATATCCCGCCGCCGGTAACAATGCAATCACCACCGCCAGCATAATCTGTGACGTCGTCAAAACGGAGCGGATATGGGGATTTGATGAAACCTTTAACATCTTCTTTTGTTCACTCATGATGCTCTCCTATTTCTATCCTATTTCTTGCGCTTTGCAAGCTGAATCTTACGCATGGACTTTATCTGCTGAGTAAGAGGACGTTTTGCAGGACAAACAAAACTACAACATCCGCACTCGCAGCATTCCATACCGCCCAACGCAAGGAAGCCTTCTTCGTCAAAATGCTCTGCACAGGTAGCTACCTTACTGGGCATTACCCTTCCGGGACACACCTCCACACATCTTCCACAGTTAATACAGGGACCGGGCTCATTGGCTGATACCTCATCCTTCGACAGAGCCAGAAGTGCCGTGGACGTCTTGGTTACAGGAATTTTTAAATCAAACAATGCATTACCCATCATGGGTCCGCCGCAAACAATCTTTTCCGGCTGTACTCTGAAACCGCCCTCAATCTCTAAAAGTTCTTCATAACTCATGCCGATTCGCACACGATAATTGCAGGGATCCTTCATGGCATCTCCGGTCATGGTTACAATACGTTCCATCAGAGGTCTTCCTTCTGTAACCGCCCGATAAATTGCCACCATAGTGTCTACATTATTTACCACACATCCCACGTCAGCAGGCAGCATTTTGGAATTAACTTCCCTTCCGGTAACTGCATAAATCAAAGCACGTTCACCGCCCTGGGGATACTTAGTTTTAAGTGCCCTCACGCTAATACGAGGCTCATTTGCCGTAAGCTTTTTCAATATTTCAATACAATCCGGTTTGTTGTCCTCCACTGCAAGAATCCCTTGCGCCCCATCAAAAAGCTTCAAAACAATTTTAAGGCCACCGATTACCTTCTCAGGCTCCTCAATCATTCTGCGGTAGTCACTGGTCAAATAGGGTTCACACTCCGCACAGTTTGCAATCACATATTCAATCCTATCAGGCTCCTTGGGAGACAGTTTTACATGGGTAGGAAAACCTGCACCACCCATTCCTACGATACCGGCCTCCTTAATAGCAGCCACGATTTCCTCTTTAGTCATGACTTCCGGGTCATTTCCTTCAAAGGAAACCTCCTCATACTTTCCGTCATTATCCACAATAATGCTCATTACCATATCACCGGTTGCAACCCTTCTGGGCTCAATATTTTTCACTGTACCGGATACAGTCGCATATACTTCCGCCGACACAAAACCGCCTGCTTCTGCAATTTTCTGCCCTGCCAGAACACGGTCGCCCTTTGCCACAATAGCCTTAGCCGGTGCTCCGATATGCTGGGACAAAGGATATACCATCTCCCCCTTGGGAAGCACCTCCCGTATGGGCTTGTCCTTAGATAAATCCTTTCCATCGTATGGATGAATTCCGCCTTTAAACGTCAACTTCGCCATAATCTCTTCCTTTCATGACAAAATTTTTCAATAGTATACTTAATTTTACTATCTTTTGCGAAAAATAGCTACTACAAAATTCTTTTTTATGTTATGATATATCTGGTAATATCTTATAACGTCAATATGAGGAAAAATTATGACAATTTGCAGAGAAACAATAGAAAACTTTAATATTGCATATCCCTTAGAGACGCTGGCTCCCTTGGAAAGTGTGCTGTTCTTAGACATTGAGACCACAGGCTTTACCGCCCGCTCCTCTCAATTATACATGATTGGATGTGCTTACTATCAGGAAAACAAGTGGCATACCATACAATGGATGGCCGACAACTATGAACAGGAAACCGAAATTTTACAGGCATTCTTTGACTTTGCTGCAATGTACCGCTATCTGGTGCATTTTAACGGCAATAACTTTGATTTGCCTTTCCTTATGCAAAAATGTGAACATTTGGGAATTCCCCATTGTCTGGATGCATTTGAAGGCATTGACCTGTATAAGCGTATTTCCCCCTGTAAATCGCTCCTAAAGCTGCCTAATTGCAAGCAAAAAACACTGGAACAGTTTATCGGCATTGACAGGGAAGACGTCTTCTCCGGAGGAGAATTAATTGGAATTTACCATGAATATGTAAAGGACCCTCGCGAATTTGCGGAGAAATCCCTGTTCCTGCACAATTCTGATGATTTAAAGGGAATGTTAGAAATTCTTCCCCTGCTTGCTTACGGTGATATTTTAAGTACCGATGTGCGTGCCCGCAAAGTACAGGCTAACTCCTATCGGGATATAAACGGCAAGCTACGCAGAGAACTTTTGATTTCCATTGTTCTTCCTGCTGAACTTCCCAAAACCGTGACAGCCTCTGCAAACGGATGCTTTTTCAAAGGCGAGGGAGCAGATGGTGTTTTACGGGTACCTATCTTTGACTGTGAATTGAAATATTTCTATTCCAACTACAAGGATTACTATTACCTTCCCATGGAAGACATTGCTCTTCATAAATCCGTGGCCGGTTTTGTGGACAAAGAACACCGGATTAAAGCATCTGCCGCCAATTGCTACACACGCAAGCAGGCCGCATATCTCCCTCAATGGGATGGAAGCTTCCAACCCTATTTCAAATCCGATTACGAAAGCAAGGAATTGTATTTTGAATTGACGGATGAAATGAAAAAAGACAGAGCTGCATTTACCGCTTATGCCAATCAGGTATTGCAGATGATTGTAGCCAAATGCTAAATATCAAGATATAAAAAAAGGAATCGGTTATCCGATTCCTTTCTTAGTCTTATGGTTTAGTGTAGAAGAATGCACCATTTCTCTCATAACCGATTTCTTTGTGGTTAATCATCTGCTCCGTACTTCCGATAAACAGATAACCTCCCGATACAAGAGATTTATTAAACTTACGGAAAACATCATCTCTGGCTTCTTCAGTAAAATAAATCAGTACATTTCGGCACACAATCAAATGACAATCATTGATGTAAGGATCTTTGAGCAGATTATGCTCTCTGAATTCCACCCTCTCTTTGATTTCATCTGCAATTTTGTAGGAAGGTCCCACCTGAGTGAAATATTTGCGTTTCAAATCATCAGGTACGGCCGCAATGCTCTTGTCATTGTATAATCCCACTTTTGCTTTCGCAATTACCTGCTTGTCCAAATCTGTCGCAATAACCTTAATCTGATTAAGAGGCAGATGCTTGGACAATGCCATCACAAGAGAATAGGGCTCATCACCCGTAGAACATGCAGCACTCCAAATCCGTAAATTCTTACCAAATCTCTTAATCAACTCAGGAAATACCGTGGCATCCAAAGTTCTCCACTGCTCCGGGTTTCTATAAAACTCAGACACATTAATGGTAATGAAATTTATGAACTCTTCAAAATACTCATTATTCTCTTTCAGTGCTTTGACGTACTGATCATATCCCGTGATACTGTGCTTTGTAATCAGCGAGTCTATTCGACGTTTCATCTGGCGCTCTTTGTAGCAATTCAAATCGATCTGCGTCAGCGCCAGAATCTCGCGTTTAAAATATTCATAATCATATGACATGGTTGCACCATCCTAAAATATTAGTCTGTGACCGGCCCGGAATTACTCTTCTTCAGCTTCCTCAGCCGCAATCACTGCATCGATGTCAACAGATACCACATCTGCATCAGACTCTTCCTCTACTGCTTCCTCTGCAGGATCAGGAGCGAAAGTAGCTTTAATGCTCAGGGAAATCTTTCTGTCTTCTTCGTTAAAATCAACAACCTTTGCAGTTACCTCATCGCCAACATTCAAAACATCTGAGGGCTTCTCAACGTGCTCCTTAGCAATCTGAGAAACATGAAGCAATGCATCAACACCTGCCTCCAGCTCAACAAAAGCACCAAAGTCAGTCATTCTTGCAACCTTACCGGTTACAATATTGCCTACTGCATACTTGCTTGCAGCATCCTTCCAAGGATTTGCATCATCAAACTTTAAGGACAATGCAATCTTGCTGCCGTTGATTTCCTTAATCAGGACATTCAGCTTATCGCCAACCTTAAATACCTTCTTAGGATGCTCAACTCTGCCCCAGCTCATCTCAGAAATATGAAGCAGACCGTCAGCTCCACCCAAGTCAATAAATGCACCGAAATCGGTAACATTCTTAACGGTACCTTCAACGATGTCGCCTTCTTTAATCTTTGCAAAAAGCTCCTTCTGAAGTTCAGCCTTCTTGGCAGTTACAAGCTGTCTGCGGTCACCGATATATCTTCTTCTCTTAGGATTGTACTCGCTGATAACGAATTCAATCTCCCGACCTGCATACTTGGTCAAATCCTTCTCATAGGTGTCGGACACAAGGCTTGCAGGAATAAAGATTCTTACTTCCTCAACGATTACGCTCAAGCCACCATCCAGAACCTGCGCAACAGGTGCGGTGAGAACCTCCTTATTGTTGAAGGCCTCCTCAATTCTCTTGCTGCCTCTGCCTGCAGCCAGACGTTTGTAGGTCAACAGAACCTGACCCTCACCGTCATTTACCTTCAGAACCTTGACTTCCATGGTGTCGCCAACCTTAGCAACAGTAGTCAAATCTAAGCTTGAATCATTGGTGTACTCATTCTTGGTCAGTATACCGTCTGACTTATAACCGATGTTCAGGATAATCATATCCGGCTTAACATCGATAACTGTACCCTCGACTACCTCTCCCGCATGTATTGTCTTTAAAGATTCTTCCAACATTTGTTCAAAAGTTAATTCTGACATAATTTTGAACCTCCTCAATTAAATTATTTGGGGTGGAAGCCCCCGCAGTAATACCCACTAGTCGGACAGCTTTAGGTAGCTCTAAATGCAAGTCATCCAGTGTCTGTATGAAATACGTATGTGTACACTCTCTGCTGCAGATTTCATACAGCTTCCTGGAATTGGAACTGTGCTTGCCGCCAATGACAATCATCACATCCGCCTCAGCCGCAAGTGCCTTGGCTGAACGTTGGCGTTCCTCTGTCGCATTGCAGATAGTATTCACGATATTACCATTGTAACCCTTTTTTTCAAAAATTTCAACTATTGATTGAAATTTATTGTAGTTAAATGTCGTTTGAGACACAAGACAAACTTCTCTGCCATCCTCCGATACAAAATTTTCTGCTTCCTCTTCTGTCTCAATTACTGTTGCCGGACCGTTACACCACCCCTTGATTCCCTCAACTTCAGGATGAATGGGACTTCCTACAATCACTACATGCTGACCATCCTGACCCGCTTTTTCTACAATTTTATGAATTCTTTTTACAAAGGGACATGTAGCATCTATACATTCCAAATTTCCTTGTCCCATCAGCTCCTGTATGGACTTTGGAACTCCATGAGCTCTGATAATAACCGCTCCCTCTTTACCGGATGTCTCCAAGTCCTGTAGCTGCTGCTGATTTTCCAGAACAGCTACACCCTTTTCTTCCAACTCACGAACCACTTCTTCATTATGGACAATAGGGCCGTAAGTATATATAGTCTTCCCTGTCTCAATTTGTTCATGCACCGTATCAATGGCGCGCTTTACACCAAAACAAAATCCGGCACATTCCGCCAACCTGACTTCCATGCCATTCTCCTTTCAAACGTACTATCTTGCACCTTCGCAAAGACCGATAATTTTCTCTATCACTTCATCAATCGTCATATAAGAGCTATCTACCAAAACAGCATCCTCAGCCTGTTTCAATGGAGAATGTTCTCTGTTCATATCACGATAGTCGCGCTCCTCAATATCAGCCTTGATTTTAGCCAAATCACAAACCTCTCCTTTGGCGGTGAGCTCATCATATCTTCTCTTGGCCCGCACTTCACTGCTTGCAGTCAGATAAATCTTCACTTGTGCATCGGGAAGCACACAAGTGCCGATATCTCTTCCGTCCATGATACAGTCACGAACCTTTGCAAGGGCTTGTTGAAGTTCCACAAGTTTCACTCGTACAGCCGGCTGTACACTGGTTACCGAAGCCATGTTGCCAACCTCCTCTGTACGTAGCATACCGGTTACATTTTCACCATTTAATCGAACCACCTGTTCACCGTTTTCATAGTCTATGGTGATGTCTGCCTCCTGACATTTGGCACTGATTGCTTCCGCATCCTGAGGATTCACCTTTTCACGAATCATAAACAGCGCCATGGCGCGATACATCGCTCCGGTATCTACATAAATCAGTCCCATTTTACGC
Organism: Acetatifactor sp.; assembly: GCA_045542555.1. GTDB lineage: Bacteria > Bacillota > Clostridia > Lachnospirales > Lachnospiraceae > Acetatifactor. The sequence goes on from JAZQLH010000028.1 coordinate 28,221, forward strand.
GCAACTGCCTTTGCAATGGTACTTTTCCCTGCACCTGCAGGACCATCAATCGCTACATTGTAAGCCATTTTCTTATCTCCTTTATTCCTTTATTCTGCACTCTCGCCGGCCAGATGCCCTGTTGACCAGGCAATCTGCAAATTAAAGCCTCCGGTATGAGCGTCCAAATCCAATACTTCTCCTGCAAAATAAAGATTCTTCATGCGTTTAGATTCCATGGTGGAGGGGTCGATATCCTTTACTGCCACACCACCCTGTGTAATAATTGCCTCTGCATAGGAACGGGTTTTTGTCACCGTGAGGGGCAGATTTTTCATCAGTGTCACAAAATCTCTGCGCTCCTGCCGGGTTATCTCATTGACCTTTTTCTCACCGTCTATATCAGACAACATTACCATAATTGGAATTAGCCTGGAAGGAAAAAGTCCGCCCAATGCATTTTTAAACTGCTTGTTTTTCTGCTCCTCAAAATCTCGAAGCAACCGCTTGTCCAACTGCTCCTCCGACAACGCAGGTTTTAAGTCCAAATATAGTTTAACAGGTTCCTTCGCATTCTTCAAATAACAGCTTGCCGTCAGAACCAAAGGCCCACTGACACCAAAATGGGTAAACAGCATTTCACCCTGCTCATGGTACAATTCTTTTTTGCCGCTGATCATACGAAGAGAAACATTTTTAAGGGATAATCCCATTAGATCTTTGCACCAATCCTCTGCAGTCTCCAAAGGCACAAGGGATGGCCTGCACGTTGCAAGTTTATGGCCTGTTTCCTCCGCCCAACGAAGTCCGTCTCCCGTGGAGCCGGTACTTGGGTAGGACAAACCGCCGGTGCATACAATCACGGCATCTGCCATAATGTTTTGTCCGTTTTTGAGACACACTCCCGTCATTTTTTTCTCAGGCTTTTCCTCCCACAAGAGACTTTTTACCTCTGTGTTTAGTCGGATATCCACACCCTGCTTTTTTAAATACCTTTGAAATGCGGCGATAACATCCGAAGAATGGTCGGATACCGGGAATACCCTGTCACCACGCTCCACCTTCAAAGGACATCCTTCCTGCTCCAAAAATGTCATTACAGCCTGATTATCATAGCCGTAAAAAGCACTGTACAGAAACTTTTCATTGGTACATACATTTGCCAAAAGTGTCTCTATATCTGCGGCATTGGTCACATTACAACGACCTTTCCCGGTAATAAATACCTTCTTGCCTAACTTTTCATTTTTTTCTAATAAAACAACGTGGTGCCCGCGTTTTGATGCAGCCACTGCCGCCATCATCCCCGCTGCACCACCGCCGATTACAAGAATCTCACTCATACTATTCTTCCCGTCTCAACGAATAATTTAACATAGGTTCCTCATCAATAAAATTAATCTCGTCATTTAAATATACCTGATAATTATTCCAGGTATCCTCTAAACGTTCCAGATTGCGTTTTACCTCCCTGGGACATTTCAGACACAGGGCTACCACCAATGCATTAATCACGCTCAAAGGTGCCACCAGAGAATCTACAATAGAAACCATGTCGCTTCTGGCCAAAAGATTGCAGGAAGAATACAGATTCATGGGAGAATGCACACTGTCCGTAATTGCAATCACCTTGGCATTCCTATCATTGGCAAACTCCATTGCCTTTAAGGTTCTCATGGAATATCTGGGGAAACTGATGCCGATAAAGCAATCCTTTTCGCCAATATGAATAATCTGCTCAAAGGTCTCACTGACACTTGTAGTATTTACAAGCACCACATTTCTGCGAATCATATTCAGATAAAACTGTAAAAAACCTGCCAGCGGTTCATTACTACGAAGCCCCATAACATAAACCGTCTCCGCTTCCAAAATAGTCGTAACCGCACTCTCAAACGCAGCCGTATCCAAATGATTGATGGTATGCTGCAATTTTTCGATATCTGCGTTCATAACAGACGTTAAAATTTCAGACTGGGAACTCTTACCATATTGATTATCCATGCGCTGGACATTGTTAAGCTTCCCCTTAACACACTCCTCCAAAGCTTTCTGAAGCTGTGGATATCCATCATAACCGATTCCCGCCGCAAAACGCACCACCGTGGATTCACTGATTCCAAGGGTTTCACCCAGCTTGGCAGCTGTCATAAACACTGCCTGGTCAAAATGTTTTAATATATAATCAGCAATCACCTTCTGGCTCTTACTCATTTTATCGTAATGTTCTTCTATCCGATGTAAAACTTCATATTGCCGTCCCATTCGCCCGCTTACTCCTCTGATTTCATTCGTTTCAGATTACATTCCCGCAAAAGAATGATAACAATTCTCCAAAAGCGTCAGCGTCTCTTTCTCCGTAAGATCATAATCTCCGGTAAGACTCATGCACGCTGCGCCATGAATGAAAATCCACATCTTCATAAACAGGTCACTGGGAGCTTTACAACCGGCAGCCTTAGCCAGATTAATTTCATAAACCACATTGCCTTCCGGTCCATTCAAAAGCTCATACATGCTCTTTTTGTTTACAGCTGCACTCTCTGCTCCAGCCCCCTGGGTTGCAAACAAAAGCTCAAACAAATGGCTTTCCTCTCTTGCGAAAGCAATATATGCCATGCCCAGATTGGAAAAAGATGTCTTGCCTGTTCTGGGATAAAGTGCATAATAATCCTGAAAAAATCCCGCTGCGCGCTCATATACTGCGTCCCAAAGTTCCTCCATATTCTTATAAACACGGAAAATGGGCTGTGTGGAACATCCCACCTTTGCAGCCACCTTTCTGGCGGTCACATTGGCAAAGCCCTCCTCCTTGGTCATATCAAAAGCAGTATCTAATATCATCTGAATGGTAATGGATTCTTTACGAGCCATAATTTCTCTTCCTGTCTCTCCCCACACAGGGTTCCTTATCTGTAGATTGTCGAGTAACCTCTTGTTCCTAATAGTACAAGAACACTTGTTATTTTACAGGGGAGAAATCCGCATTGTCAAGTACTACATCTAGTGGTTAAGAGAAGCACCGGGCGGATAAAACCATGGCTCGCAAAATAATTCAGGGGATAAATCAACAGATTTACCCCCTGAAAACAGCTATATTAATGTAATATTCCGGCACTAAAACCGCAATGTGTAATACAATCCATCTCTTTGAATAGCAAAGTATCCGCTATAGCAACCACCGATAGCATGAGCACTTTCTCCTTCGATTCCTTCCGACACCTTCTGGAAATTCTCATCTACGACATAGTATAAACCATCCGTATCCTGAATTAACGCAAAACCACCGGAGAAATCTGTTGCATCACTATACCAGGTTCCTACCTCTTGCAAATCACTATCCAAATAACCCCATTTTTCTCCATCTTCTATGGATACCAAAATATGCTCCGATTTACCATAATTCGAAAAACCTATATAAGAATATACATAATCCGAAACATATTGTTGCGAAACAATATCATAAATGGCTTTCGCATCTGTTCCTTCCTTCTGAACACTCATATGTCCGTCATCTGTTGCAGTCACGCGTATTCCGTCAGTTTTAAATGTATTTGTGGATATCACCTCATCCGGTAAAATAATCATCTCTTCCGTCTTAGTATTATATACGCCAAAATTCACCTGTCGTCCGGTTTCTTTATCCATGATTGCTCCATTAATATATCCGGAATCCGTCGGAGCATACGGATATGCAAGCCATGATTCCGGACCGGCTTCTATGTTTCCTGTTGTATCAGCAAAACATAGAAAGCGATCATCTGCAAAACGTACGGGACTACTTATCACAACCAATCCATTATTCACTGCAGATGAATTTTTACACCCCTTCACGGTATCACTATTGAGAATAAAACCCTGTTTTTTTGAATAATCCGTATAATACGCATTGCTATATTGTTTTGTTTCCTCGTCATATTTGGATAATTGGAGTATATCTTCATTGTATGACTCAATATAATAGCTCGGATAATCTGCATTCGTAAAAATGGGATTGGCATCCCTGTCAAACAAAACATACTCATATGTTTCATCTGCGTTCAGACGTCCCATTGCAAATGATCCATTTTGCATTCCTGTAGTATAATAATCCCATTGCTCTGCATCCACAGCCGCTCCGTCAAGCGTGAGCAGGCTGTATTTGTCATTCTGTTTAACAATGAAATATTGATCATTAGCCATATCTAAGGCATCATAACCCACCGTCCCAATTTCTACAGCAACAAGCGGTACAACTTCCGGAACAGGCTCTTCGGCAACTGACTCTTCTTTAGATTCCACTTTAGACTCTTCAGGCTCTTTCTCAACCTCTTCTACAACTTCCTTTTCCGTTTTCTCTTCCTGCGATGCACCACACCCCGAGAACAACGTAAGTGCCAATGCTGTAGCCAAGATTAATGATAATATCTTCTTTTTCATTTGTACTTGCCTCCTTTTTGACTCTCATTTCATGCTATTATATCACTTTTTCAAAAAATTTCAATCTTTTGCCCTGAAATAACAGAAAAAACATTGTTTTGGAAATAAAAAAAGCATCGAAAATTAAAATTTTCAATACTTTTCCTGGGTTGGGCTATTCTATTGAATAGAGCAGCTCGTAGGGGAATCGAACCCCTGTTTCCGCCGTGAGAGGGCGGCGTGTTAACCGCTTGACCAACGAGCCATCTTATTTTCCGCATCTGCGGCATTTATTTAAAACTTTCACTGCTCTATTAAGCAGAGCAGCTCGTAGGGGAATCGAACCCCTGTTTCCGCCGTGAGAGGGCGGCGTCTTAACCGCTTGACCAACGAGCCATTTTGTCTTCCGCATCTGCGGCACTCGTCTAATATACTACATCTAAAAACAAAATGCAAGCACTTTTTAAATTTTTTTTGCATTTTCTTGAATTGTGACTTTGTATAATGGGTGTAGCTGTCTATGTCTTACAAAGGACCCTTGAAAAACGTCGGTACTTAGCAAGCACGACGTCAAAGGCGTCTGCGAGCTTAGTACCGCTACGTTTTTCACGGAGTGAGAACGTGTCCTTTCAAGATATAGACTGCCTACACCCCAGCTATGCAAAATCAAACAAACTAATCTGGTTAGACTCAGGGATGTCTCCCAAAAGCCCCAAACTTGCCATCAGGTCCGTGATTGTCTTAGAAACCTTGGTACGCTCCCTGAAGTCCTCTCTGGAAAGGAACGGACCGTCCTTGGCCGCCTCCACAATACCATCCGCTGCCTTCTCTCCCAATCCTTCAATACTGCTTAAGGAAGGCATAAGCTTTCCGTCAATTATCTGGAAATCTCTTGCCTTGGCACGGAAAATATCAATAGGCATAAATTCGTATCCTCTTGCATACATCTCCTGCACGATACGCATATCTCCTAAGGCATCTTTCTCTTTATTGCTCAAGGTATCCTGTCGTTTTTTATAATCATTCAGAAGATTTTCCAAATGCTTCTGTCCCTGACACATCATTTCGTATGAAAATGCTTTGGCTCTGATACTAAAGAACGCACCATAATACGCCAGCGGATAATGAATCTTACAATAGGCAATACGCCATGCCATCATAACATACGCCGCCGCATGGGCCTTGGGGAACATGTAGAGAATCTTCTCACAGGACTTAACATACCACTCAGGCACATCATGATCCAGCATATCCTGACGCCACTCCGGCCAGTTACCACATTTACCCTTGGCCACAACGCCCTTTCGCACCGCCTCCATAATCTTAAAGGACCGCTCGGACTCAACGCCCTTACCGATCAAATAAGTCATAATGTCATCTCGGGTACAAATAGCCGTAGAAATGGTGGCCGTTCCACTTCGAATCAAATCCTGGGCATTGCCAAGCCACACGTCAGTACCGTGAGCAAGTCCGGCAATTCGCACTAAGTCCGAGAAGGATGTAGGCGCCGCCTCGATAACCATCTGCATCGCAAAATCCGTACCAAACTCCGGAATCCCCAATGCACCAAGCTGTGTTCCTCCAATATCATCCGGTGTAATCCCCAAAGCCTCTGTATTTTGGAAAAGGCTCATAACATCCTTTCCGTCCAGCGGAATGGTAACCGGGTCTACTCCGGTCATATCCTGTAGCATACGAATCATGGAAGGATCATCGTGTCCCAGAATATCAAGTTTTAACAGATTATGATCAATGGAGTGATAATCAAAGTGTGTGGTTATGGTACTTGTAGTCATATCATTGGCGGGATGTTGCACCGGAGTAAAGGAATTAATGTCCTGACCGATGGGAAGCACGATGATACCGCCGGGATGCTGACCCGTACTTCTTCGCACTCCCGTACAGCCTGCCGTAATACGATTGATTTCACAGGTTCGTTTATGCTGCCCTCTTTCCTCAAAATAATTCTTCACATAACCGAATGCCGTTTTATCTGCCAAAGTACCGATGGTTCCCGCTCGGTAAGTCTGTCCTGCTCCGAAAATAACCTCTGTATATTTATGAGCCTTGGACTGATACTCACCGGAGAAATTTAGGTCGATATCAGGCTCCTTATCTCCCTTAAATCCAAGGAAGGTCTCAAAGGGAATATCGAATCCCTCTTTGTGAAGAGGTGCCCCACACACAGGGCAGGCCTTGTCCGGCATGTCAATACCGGCCTTACCGGCATACGCCTTTACTTCGTCACTTTCAAAATCCACATAGTGGCATTCACTGCAATAATAGTGAGGACTTAAAGGATTTACCTCCGTAATTCCCGCCATAGTCGCCACAAAGGAGCTTCCTACGGAACCTCGAGAACCTACCAGATACCCGTCCTCCACAGACTTCCAAACCAGTTTCTGGGCAATAATATACATCACTGCAAATCCGTTACCGATAATGGAATTCAGCTCTCTTTCCAGTCTTTCTTCTACAATCTCCGGAAGATTGGGGCCGTAAATCTCATGAGCTTTGTTGTAACAAATGGAACGAAGATTTTCCGCACTGTTTTCAATAACAGGAGGACACTTGTCCGGTCTGACCGGTGCAATAGTTTCCACCATATCCGCAATCATGTTGGTGTTGGTAATAACAACCTCTCTGGCCTTATCACTGCCCAGATAAGAAAACTCCTCCAACATCTCCTCTGTGGTGTGCAGATACAGCGGGGCCTGATTATCCGCATCCGAAAATCCCTTACCCGCCATAATGATACGGCGATACACTTCATCCTCCGGGTCAAGAAAATGCACATCACAGGTTGCCACAACCGGCTTATGGAACTGCTCACCAAGCGCCACAATCTTTCTGTTGATATTCTGAATATCTTCTTCAGAATTAATATTGCGGAACTTCTCCGAAAGAATCATAAATGCATTATTGCCCGTTGGTTGAATCTCCAGATAATCATAAAATTGAACCAGTCTGGCAATCTGTGCATCTGACTGCTCATCCACCAGCGCATGGTACAGCTCTCCTGCCTCACAGGCACTTCCCAGAATCAAGCCCTCTCTATATTTCTCCACAAGGCTCTTGGGAATACGGGGATGTCTGTTAAAATAAGTCAAATGGGACTCACTGATTAAACGATACAAATTAATGCGACCCAAATCATTCTTGGCCAAAATAATTGCATGGTAACTGGGAAGCTTTCGCACCAAATCCGCACTTTGCGCACCAAGCTCATTTAACTGTGCCAGCGTGGTAACTCCCTGCTCATCAAGCATCTTAATGAATTTTACAAAGATATGAGCCGTACATTCTGCATCGTCCACTGCACGATGATGATTTTCCAAAGAAATACCTAACGTTTTTGCAACAGCATCCAGAGTGTGTTTAGCCTGACCCGGCAAAAGCACACGGGCCTCATTCATGGTATCAACATATGTAAAATCAGATGCGTAACCCAAGCGCCTGCAATTTTCCATGATAAAACTCATGTCAAAGCTTGCGTTGTGAGCAACCATGATACAACCGTCACAAAAATCCAAAAACTTCGGTAAAATCTCGTCTATCTGCGGATAATCAATCACCATATCATCCCGGATACCCGTAAGCTTCTCAATTTCAAAAGGAATGGGCACATCAGGATTTACAAAGGTAGAGTATCTGTCTACGATTTCTCCACCACTTACCTTTACCGCACCTATTTCAATAATCCGATTATTCACAGGAGAAAATCCCGTGGTCTCGATGTCAAACACCACAAAATCATCCTGTAAACTCTGTCCTCTGCCACCGGTGACAATTTCCTTTAAATCATCTACCAGATAGGCCTCCACACCGTAGATAATCTTAAAAAAGTCCTGCTTATCGGGATTAGAATCTCCCGCTTCTTTACGCTTATTTTTCTCCTCTTTCCAAAGATCATCCCACACATGGTTGGCTTCCGTGAAGCTCTGGACTACACCATGATCCGTGATAGCAAGCGCCTTATGTCCCCACTTGTAGGCACGCTTTACCAAATCCTTAGCCTCGGACACACCGTCCATATCACTCAT
>JAZQLH010000029.1:0-68275 GCA_045542555.1 Acetatifactor sp.
TATTTGTTACTTAACAGGAATGCTCCTTTTGCATTATATTAGTTCTCGATTACATCCTCTGCTCTAATGACCAAATCGTCCTCCGTTGCATCCTCCCCAATCTCTGTAAATCTGACCAGAACCCGCTGTACTACTCTCTCATAATAGTTTCGCACATCTCGGCCATTGCCAAATTTTTCGCCTTTTTCGGCATCCATTCTTGCAAAATGTTCTTTCAGATAAGGAACGGCTTCTTCGGATATTTCATATTGTTCCTTCACGCAATAAGACCTAAATATCTCAAACATTTCATCCGGAATATAGTCAGGGAAGTCAATAAAGTACTTAAATCGACTTTCTAGACCGGGATTGCTGGCAAGAAAATCCTGCATTTCCTTTTTGTATCCCGCCACAATCACAATCAGATTGTCCCTGTTATCCTCCATAGCTTTTAATATAGTGTTGATTGCCTCCCGGCCAAAATCGCGAGGACTATCCTGAGGACTCAATGTATAGGCCTCATCAATAAACAACACACCACCTAATGCACTATCTATAACTGCTTGCGTTTTGGGGGCAGTTTCTCCTATATATTGTCCAACAAGAGAAGCTCTATCACATTCCACCAGCTTATCTGTCGGAATAACGCCTATTTCATGAAATACTTGTGCAATAATACGTGCTACCGTTGTTTTACCGGTTCCAGGATTACCTGTGAAAACCATATGCATGGATGCATTTTCAACATTTCTTCCCATCTCCCGGAGCTTTTTTTGTGCAATTATCTTCTTTTTCAGATTAAGCACTTCTATCTTTACAGAATCCAGCCCGATCATTCCGTCCAACTCTTCCAGCGCAGATTTTTGGCTTGTCTGCTCTACTCCGGACTCATCTTCATTCTCTTCTTCAGTTTCATCTGCAATGTCCTCTTTCATAATGGTCATAAAGTCCATTTCCGTTAATCCGTTGATACCCAGACGACTTATTCTCACATTCTGCTTTTTCAATACTTTTTCAAAGAAATTTCTAACATCTCGACCATTTGCAAAGTTTTCATTCTTACTATTAATCATCTTTGTCATTTCCTTAATCACAGTTTCCCATGAATCATCAGAAACAACATATCCCCTGCTGTCACAGGTATACTTGAAAATCTGAACCATTTCCGCCACAGTATAATCTTCAAAATCCATAAACAGGCTAAATCTTGACTGTAACCCGGGGTTAGTATCTATAAAATCTTTCATTTCTTTTGTATATCCGGCTACGATTACAATCAGATTATCCCTGTTATCCTCCATAGCCTTCAAAAGAGTATTAATTGCCTCCTGACCAAAATCACGTGAACTATCTTTGGGACACAATGCATAAGCTTCAACAATAAATAATACACCACCTAATGCACTGTCAATGACCGCTTGCGTTTTGGGGGCTGTATGACCTACATGTTGTCCTACAAGAGTTGCTCTGTCACATTCCACTAATTTATCTGTAGGAATAATGCCTATTTCGTGAAAAACCTTTGCAATGATACGTGCTACAGTTGTTTTACCGGTTCCCGGATTACCTGTAAAGACCATATGCATAGATGCGCTCTCTACATTTCTTCCCATATCCCGAAGCTTCTTCTGTGCTATAATCGTCTTCTTTAAATTATACACTTCTGCCTTCACAGAATCCAATCCAATCATTCGGTCCAATGCTGCCAGTGCAGAATTTTGACTTGACTGCTTTATTTCTTCCTCTTCTACAATATCTTCCTTAGAAATCGTCATAAAGTCCATTTCTGATAAACTGTTAATATCCAAACGGCTTATTCTGACATTTTGCTTTTTCAAAACTTTTTCAAAGAAATTTCTTACATCTCGACCATTCGCAAAAGTTTGTGACTTGTTACGATTTATTTTAGTCATTTCATTAATTACTGCTTGCCATGCATCGTCAGCAACAACATATCCTTTGCTGTCACAGGTTAATTTAAACATCTGAACCATTTCCGGCACAGTATAATCTTCGAACTCCAAAAACATATTGAATCGTGACTGCAAGCCGGGATTACTGTCTATGAAATCTCTCATTTCATTCGTATATCCCGCCACAATCACAATCAGATTATCCCTGTTATCCTCCATAGCCTTCAAAAGAGTATCAATTGCTTCCTGACCAAAATTATCACCCGCTGAACTGAGTGTATAAGCTTCATCAATAAACAGCACGCCACCCAACGCACTTTCAACAACCTGTAGTGTTTGGGATGCAGTCTGACCCGAATATTTTGCAACAAGGGATGTTCTGTCACATTCTATCAACTTTTCTGTAGGAATAATACCTATTTCATGCAATATTCTTGCAATAATTCTTGCCACTGTGGTCTTACCGGTTCCGGGATTACCTGTAAACACCATATGTAATGACATTTTCTGGGTTTCTTTTCCCATTTCCTTCAATTTCTGCTGCACTTCCACAAAAGACTTTAAGTTATGAACCTCTTCTTTTACCTTCTGGAGACCAATCATCCGGTCCAATTCATCCATTGCAGACTTTTGCCCGGGAAAATCTTCAAATACTTCAACCTTAAACTTTTCATACATTATTTGCTTAAAATTTTCCTCATACGCAATTATCTTTTGCGCTATAGACAATAACTCGTCATAATCCTCATAAGAAGAACTATCCTCCACAGCTTGCAAAAGTTCAATGGCTTCTCTGGCAACGCTTACACTTCTCTCCTTTGTCAGCTTGTTCTTGGCAAGTAAAACATATGCCTCCTTTTGACCACCCTCTACAGCCTTGCTAAGCCATTTCTCTGCCTTTTCCAAATCCTTATCTGTTCCTATACCCTCCTGATAAGCACATCCCAATCGAAGCATTGAATATGCATCTTTCGCATTTACACCCTTTTTATACCATCTCATTGCCTCCTCAAGATCTCGCTCTACTCCTTCACCATTTCGGAAAATATCACCAAGTCTTCCCATTGCTTCCGCATATTCATTTTCTGCGGCCTTCCTAAACCATGCTGCAGCCTTGGCAAAATCCTGCTCTACTCCTCTACCTTTATAATACACCAAACCCAGTGTATACATCGTCCTTGCATGTCCACCATCCGCGGCCTTCCTAAACCACGCAATTGCCTCTGAATAATTTTGCTCTACGCCGCTTCCTTCCCAATACATTGCGCCAAGATTACCCATAGCTGCAGCGTATCCTGCATCTGCTGCCTTCTTAAACCACGATATCGCCTCTAAAAAATCCCGTTCCACGCCCTTACCGGAATAATACAACAAACCCACACTATGCAATGCCTGCGCATATCCGGCATCTGCTGCTTTCCTATACCATTCTGCAGCCTTGACATAATCATTCTCTACTCCTTCGCCGTAATAATATGCCTGACCATAATGATACATTCCCTCAACATGTCCTTCTTCTGCCGCATTTCGGAACCAAATTGCTGCTTTTTCATAATCTTTCTCTACTCCCTGTCCATACTCATACGCCAGGCCAAGATTATCCATTGCAGATTGATTTCCCTTTTCCACTGCCTTTTGAAACCATTTTACTGCTTTGTCGTAATCTTTCTCTACTCCCCGGCCATACTTATACGCCAAACCAAGGTGATTCATTGCCTCAACATATTCGTTTTGTGCCGCTTTTTCAAACCATTTTGCCGCTTTGCTATAATTTCGCTGTATGCCATTTCCTTCATAATATGCCAGACCCAAACTGTACATTGCTTCAACATGACCATTTTCTGCTGCCTTTTTGAACCAATCGGCTGCTACGGCCAAATCCTGATTTACCCCACTTCCATTGGCATATGCTTTTCCAAGAATATTCATAGCCGAACCGCTTCCTGCTTCCGCTCCTTTTATATACCAATCCATTGCCTTGGCAAAATCTTGTTTTACTCCCTGACCATTTGCGTACAATTGACCGAGATTGTACATCGCATAGCCATCTCCGCCATCTGCTCCCTTCTTAAACCACTGAATTGCTTTTGCATAATTTTGTTCTACACCTTGGCCATTCATATATAACAAGCCGAGACCAGTCTTTGCAGAAGAGTCTCCGGCATTCGCGCCCTTTTTATACCACTCCGCAGCCATATTCGCATCCTGCTCTATTCCATTTCCCTGTAGATAAGCATCACCCAGATAACACATAGACTCCGTATCTCCGGCTTCAGCTGCTTTTTGAAACCAAGCAGTTGCCTTAACAGCATCTGCTTCTATATTTTCCATAAAATCCTTCCTACAATATGCAAATGCCATATATCTCATAGAGGGAATATGTCCGGATTCTGCTGATTTCTCCAGCCAATAGAAAGCTTTATTAAGGTCCTTATCAACAATCTGACCTTTGTAATGCTTCGCATACATATCAACCATGGCATCTTCATGACCAAGCTCTGCTGCCAGACTCATCCACTTGATACCCTCTTTTAAATCTACTTTCACACCCAGTCCCTGATAAAATGCGATTGCCATATTGAACGTTGCATCCAGATTACCGGCAGTAGCAGCCTTATAAAACCAATTCACACTTTCTGCCAAATCCTTCTCAACACCTGAGCCCTCCCGATAGGCAAGTCCCAGTTTATTCATCGCCACCGCATCTCCGAACTTCGCCTTCATTTGCCATGTAGATATCTTAATATCAGCCATTTGTATTTCTCCTCCCAAAAGTATGATGAAAAGCCAAAGTCATAAATACTTTTTTCAAGACTTTGGCTTTTCGAAAATGCTATTTATTATTCTTTTTTCTAATCTGCTCCATGATGTCAGCATTAAGTGTTACATCACTCTTTTCTGCCACAACACTACCCGTATTACTGCTTTTTGCAATTACATTAGGCCTTTTTATCTTAATGCCACCCATGAAAAACAAGACAATGCCAACACCATGTATTACAATGTCAAGTACAATAGCAATTACAACAAATGTGAAATTATCTTCCGTTGGCGGAAAGGAAAAAGTAAGTATTGTACAAAAAGAAATAAATGTATTTATCAAAGACGGAACAATACCTACTACAAGCCCTAAAATTCTACAATCCGGCGGAATCCATGTGTCCGACGAACGAAATCCCAAGTACACACCCACAAAATGAAATGCCAGTACTAATACAAAAAAGAGTACTCTGGGCATTGGGGACGGCCACTGCATTTCTATAAATGATAAAATTGTTGCAGACGTCATAGATGCAACACAACCGTAACTTGCCGCTAAATTCCATATGGTTAACTGACTGGAACATATCATTAACAGGAAAATGACGAAGAAGATAAAAATATCTATCTCAACCATAAAAAGCGTATCTGCATCCAACTTGGCCAAAAGCGTTCTTTCTATCGCAAATACGGACATGGAATCGGCAGAGCCTCCTGTGGCGAAATACCAAACCAGATAGGATATTCCTACCAACATTGTCAACACCATTTCTCTGGTATGATTTTGAGCAATATAAGTAATTAACTCAATAAGGACCTTAATAGGAAACGTAAAAAGTTTAAATATTAAAAAGACATCCCATCTTACCCACACAGTCTCTCTTATACCTCCTTCTTCTTAAGTACAATAAATACTACCTACTTTTTCTTTTTGCTGCCCAGAACAACCAGGAATACTATCACGCCTACAACACCTACAGCTGCAATAGGTATCAGAATACCCATTTTGCCGGCACCGGAATCTGTTGCCTGCTCCTTTTCAACAGCAACCAATTTGATAGGTTCCCCGTACATTTCGAATGCTTCATGATATACATCTGTTAAATAATTTCCTTCTTCATCGTGCAAAGACTGGTCAACAATCGTTACTTTATCAACGATTTCGAGCTCTTCCGAACCATTTGATAAAAGAACCTGTACATTATAAGGACATTCTCTACTTATACGAATAGGAACCATTTCACCTTCGTCACCATAAGGTTGAACTGTAATGTATTCTGCCAGTTTATCATCTATTGTAATTTCGTAGTCCTTTGGTTCATAATAGAAATAAATCGTCGCATCTCCCTTTGGTGTTACAAAAGAATAGCTGTACTCTCCAAGATTTTCATTCCATTCCACCTGATAAAATGAAAGTCCGGATGCTCTCAAGTTTACAAACCGATAACCAAGCTTGACATTAGAACGTGTTCCAACGGTGTATCCTTTATAATGGCCACCCATTCCTATAGGATATCCCAAACCATCTACTGCCACATATGTAACAGAACCTACCTCTTCACCTGTATCTGCATTTGTTACTATTTCCGGCTCTCTTTGAGTATCTTCAATAACCTCATCGTTTTTAATATCTTCATAATGTCTGGGATTTACAGAATAAATAGCTTCCATTTCTTTGCTGTTATCTTCTGCCACTACACCAGAGTCTGCTCCTGTTTTATCTGTATCCACAGATGCATTGGGAGTATTTGTATTTTCGTTAGATGCCTCCGTTTGCACTTCTTGCTCGTTGCTATTTTCGACAATCTTAGAGTCGTACTCTTTTGCCCACTCCTCAAAATATGCAGAAACTTCACTAATCCACTCTACTTCTCCAATTAATACATAGATTCTGGGATCTCCTGCCCCTTCTTCTACTTCTACCCAAATCCCGGGATCTTCTGTATATCCTTCTCCTAATTTAAAATCGGGGCTCAATGTTTGGATACTACATGCAGTATTTGATCCGTATCCCACATAATTTTCATATCCATAATTATGGAAATTATAATATCCCGGATAGATACCAAACTGTGCCTGATGTAACACACCGGTCTCATTTCCGAGCTGTACAGTATCAAGTTTGTTGTATTCCATAGGCATACCCAGGTCAAACTCAAACAGATGGGTTCCATACGTCTCCTCTGAATCAAACTTTCCCTCAAACTGATATCTTTCAAAGTCGTTCTGTTCGACAGTCCATTTGTCCTGTCGAACAAAGTACATGATAACATGTTGCTCTGCTCCACAATGATTGTTTAATTCATACAGCGCTTCATATCCCTCACCGACTCTACTACCAATTTTGCTATTCGTAGCATACTTATCCTCGTACTCCTTTGCGTACGCAACGGAAGAAAATAGTGTACTAAAAGCCATTAAAGTGCCCAATGCAGAAATTAAACATTTCTTTATCAATTCTTTCTTCACTATCATTTTCCCCTCTCTTTTTCTTTTGTTTTGAATATATAATGCGTTTTATATTATAGTATATTTTATAATTCAAGTCAACTAACCCAATACTTATTCCACCACTCCAAAACCTATTGTGTAGTATTATAAGTGACAAGGAGGGATTGATATGGTTGACTTTGGAAACGCTCTGAAAACACTGCGTATAAAAGAAGACATGACACAAGCACAACTGGCACAAAAGCTGGGTCTTACAAAATCTGTCATCAGTGCTTACGAAACCAGTCTTCGCCTACCTTCTTATGATGTACTGATTCACATTGCGAAAATATTCAATGTAAGCACAGACTATCTGTTGGGCTTAGAGCATAAACAGGAAATAGACTTATCCGGTTTAACCCATGAGGAAATAACTGCCCTCTTAAATTTAATTGAGGCCATGAGACGACGTTAATTATCCGCCGAGATACCGGCATAACAGCTACTTGATTTACAAAATAAACACAAAAAAAGAGAAGGTACTTTTACCTTCTCTTTTACTTTGCTTTCTATTCCTCCAAAAGATTTCCCACATGTTTTGTTTCAAAAAACATCTCTTTGTTGGTAAGTACAATTATTATAGCTACAATAACGATAAAAATGGTTTCTATACATTTGGTTTCCGGAGTCATATTAATTTTCTCTTGCATAATATTTATGAATATATGAAAAATAATTGTCGCCAGCATGCTTCTGTTATTCTTTACATATACCCATGTTTGCAGAAAATCAAGGGGAATCACGCTCACAAGGAAATTAAGTACATAGATAATTCCCATCTCTCTAAGACCATACTGGTATGTTCCGGGAACCCAAAATAACGGAATATGCCAGCATGCCCATATTACACCAAAAATAATGGACTCCTTAAACCAGTTGTAATACGCACCTACAGCATCTTCTCCATATCCTCTCCATCCCAATTCTTCTATGCAGGAAGCCAGTAATATGGTAAGTAACGCAGATGTTCCTCCTATGGAAAAGGAGAAATCTTCTGTAAAAGAAAATTGTTCTGCGGAACCGCCAAACAATATGGAAGTTCCTATAGATGCCACTACTGCGATTGCAAATAAGCAAACAGCAAGAACGATGTATCTTGGCTTTATACGGTAGAAACCTACAATTTTTCTCTTAAAGTCCTGCTTTAATGCATTGCTTTTCGATGTTAAAACAGTCACAACCGCCACTATGGCAGGAGTCATCAAGCCCAAAAGCATGAACAAAAATAGCAGGGGACTTTCTTTACATAATATAGCAAGCAACCAGAAAAACCATGTTACAGCGAATACAGTAATATAAAACCGAAAAGGCCTGTAAGTATAACGTTCCATCTTACGCCTCCTCTCTGGTAATGAATAATTCACTCTTCATACCATTCAGTTCAATATAATTGTCCGCATTTTCCGAAGAGAAATCCTCTACCCGAGTGCCCTGGTTTTCATAGTATATAGCCGTGCCAATCCCTCTTTTTCTCGCTCTAAAGGAAAAATCATTGGGTACCTTTATTCTTGATATCGCTGAAATCTGATTGATTTCCAGAGCGCCCTCGTGGGAAACAACTTCCACCGACATATCCAAGTTGCAGTTTATTTCTACCTCGCCCTTGCTGTCCTTGAGATAGACTTCCGTTACTTTGCCATCAAATTCAATGCTTTTACATTCAATATCTGTTATTTCTAATCTCTTAGCATTAACAGCAACTTCAACCTTGCCAATATATTTTTGAGGAATGTCAATCCTTATCACAATACCTTCTTTTGCATGTGCCTCTGTTGCTCCATTCATTCTTTGCAAGTCAACGTCAATCCTATTTTTCACATCATCTATTTTAATTTTGTAATCACTTTGAAGCTCTTTTATGATGTTTGACAATAGAGATACCTTTATTTTTTCTCCCACATAAGAAGTAAGAATTACAGTATGTGCGCTGCCTAATTTGATATCATAACCCTTAACGCCGTCGATGTCGTATTCGGTTATGCTTTCGTATAAATACTCTGACTGTTCCTTTTCACTTTTCCCATTCAGCAAAAGCTCATCTAATGAAATCTGAAACAACTCCGCTATCGCAACCAAATTAGCTATGTCCGGTGTTCCGGTTCCGTTTTCCCATTTTGTAACGGCTTGTCTGGATACACCAATCATCTCTGCCATCTTCTCTTGGGATATGCCTGCCTGCTTTCTACAATTTCTGATTTGTTCTTCTAAAGTCATTTTTAACCTCCGCTATAAAGTTTTGTGAGCTCTCTTGCTCTCTCATAGAGTAGTAAAACAACCTTTACCAAACAAGAAACACTTGTTGTCATTTGGGTATTTTTCTGCTACTTTCCGTTGCATTTGCATTTTTAAGCCTATTACAGATAGTTTACGCCCGATGGGAACATCCGTCAATGAATGGCCATTCTAAAAATATCAAAAAAAGAGGCACGCTTGTAACTGCGTTCCTTTTTAGAAAACTTCATATATGTTGGTATAATAACGATACTCACTCTTTATTAATTAATCTAACGCTGGTACACTGCTTGGCAGTTCATCTACTTTATCACATGTTGCTATATAATTTTGCAATACGTTATAAATCAAGCTTAGATTAGTTTTATCCCCATTTGGATTGAAGGTATATGAATGATAACGTGTATCAATAATAATTATATTAGAATCACCTTCTTCAGGTACATGTAATCTAACAATCGCAGATTTCTGCCACTTACCATCAGAGCTTATTTCGCCAAGGCTATCCCATTCATAAAGATAGCCGTCTTCCGTAATAACAAAAGCACACTCATGTGTATCGCTACCAGATTCTATAGAAGGAGAATAGTATAATCCGCAAACCTCAGAGAGCATATTTGCGTCCAATTCAGCACCTGTTACCACTTCGTCAAATGTAGGCACCACACAAGTAGAAGGCATTTCACTCATTATATATTCATCGTAACTATGTACATGATCTGCAGCATATTTAGCATAATAAAAATCGTCTTCTTCATCATAGCGTTCATTTCTTAGTATACGACCATCTGTATGAATGAAACATTCTTCTCCGTCACTTGCTTTTCCAATTATTTTATATGTAGCATCACACAAGCTATCCGGTACATGGAATGTCAATACTGTTTCCAACTCAACAGAAGTAACATCATATATTCTTTCTTTTTTCTCCGGGGCCTCATAAAAATCCCAAACTACAATTTTTCCATCATCAGTAATAATAACCCCAACTGAATCAAATGCACTATAATAAAGGCCCGAAAGATTCATTTTTTTCATATCAAACTGGACAGTTACATCCTCAGAACTTGATTCTGTACTTTCTTCTGTAGTTGATTGCGTAGTATCCTCTACAACATCATCAGGTACTGACTCTGTAGTGGACTCAGTTGTAGTTTCTTCTGTAGATTCAGTCGTTGATTCTATACTGTTTTCTACGTCAGACACATTTCCTTGATTTCCACAACCTGCTAATAATCCCAACAAACATAGTGAACACAAAATAATACGTAAACTTTTTTTCATTCTTTTTTCTCCTTTTAAGTTAATTCTGCAAAACTATACTACTTCTGCACTTTTCAATTGGAATTCCTATTTATTATACATTATCAACACTTCATGGTCAATTAGCACCACTGGCTAAGCCGGTGGTGCTAATTGGTTTCTAAGCAAAAAAAAGAGAAATACGGCATTTCTGCTGTATTTCTCCTACTTCAATTTACTGCTGGTGGCCGGACTTGAAAACAAAGTCCGATGGCCGGAACATTGATAGAAAGGAGTTTCCGGCTCTCTCGCTTGGGTGTGTAAACGGAGTGTAAACATCTTTTATAACAAGCTATCGTTGAATAGTCTTTCAATATCTCCGGCCTCAAATTTCATATCCTGAAACTGTCTAGCCTGCGTCATGGTAACTAAGATATTTGAAACTACCCTGTGCCATGCCTTGTAACGTTCAAGCGATTCTATAATTCTCCCTAAGTCTTGCTTTGAAATCATAATCATTTCTCCACCTGAAACCGCAACAACTTCACCTTCAACCGCTAATTCTTTGTAAGATAGTCCCAATTCCGTCAATAGTGTTTCTAATTCTTTTTCTTTCATACTGCAACCTCCACATCTAATTATTTAATTATCTATATTATAATCTTTCCAACTACTATAAGTCCATTTGTAACCTTCACAATTATAACTCTTTAATAGAAATTTGGAGGCATTAGTACAACTACTATTATACGTGTATTAAAATTAAAGACTCCTTTCTCTAACCTGCAAAACTTATTTTTTTATTGACCTTTATGCAATTTGCACAATAAAAGGCATTACCCTATATGGAGTAAAAGGCTTTGTGTTAATGTCCTTCTATTCTATCTCCATTGATTCCATTTATTTACTCGTTTTACTACGTCTTCAGTATTGATAAAACTAACAGGATATACAGCCTCATTTAATGCTTCGTATGTTCCATCTTCTTGTACTTGCTGCAGCACAATTCTCAGTTTATTTCGCAACATTGCGCCAAAGGAATTTTGTGCATCTACTTCTGCATATAGATATATTCTTCCATAATTATCTTTATCTTGAATTTCTATTGTTTCAAAGTTTACAGTAGAAGGTGCTTTAAGGTGCTTTTTGATACAATCCTTACATGCTTCGATAATTAACTCGTCCATAGTTTTAGGATTTTCATTTTGAACACTTTTTTCAACTTTTGCACCACATTGAAAACAGAATAATGCATTATCTGATATTTGCGTACCACACTTACTACAAAACATACTCCACACTCCTTTTATCTTTTTAAATATTATAACATATTTTACCACAATTAGAAAATAATTAGCATAATATTAAAACAACTTTAGAAACAAAAATTCTAAAAAAGATGTAAATAAATATATGTCTACATTTTCTTAAACAGTTTCCAAGTATATGTCAGATATTTTTCTTCCAATTCATGACCATCAATAAATTCAATATTTACAAGATGAAATCTATCGTCTTCATCCAAACAATGCACAAGCCTCGTACCTGGATGAATTGCATAGTACAAATTATCGAATTGCGAATGACAATTGGGGCATAGTACGACCATATTACCAATTGTGTCATCTCCCTTGTGTATCTTGTTATATGGTCGAATATGATGTGCTTCGGAATAAGCTTCAAATCTTGTTTTCATCAATCTTGTTCCACACAATTGACAACAATTATTATATGCCAGTTTTAAATTTTCTGCTAAATAAGTACTTCTGACCAAACGTGACAATTCGATATCTTTACTTTTTTGATTGTTTTGACTCATTGAATCATATAATACCACATCATCCATACCGATATCATTCTCCTCAGAATATCTATTACAAACAGTTACCCATTCTGCACCTTCTTCATTTGCATCATCTTCATCTTCAAGGTCTATATTACTTTCGTAGTAATCAACAGCTTTATCATAACTTTCAACTACGTCTGCAATACTAAGAAGATTTGCAATGCTATTGGGATTATACACTATTCCGTAGTCTGATGTATATTCCTTAGTAGCATTCTTCAATTGCTCATTTGAAAAACCGACCATTGGCAATATGTCTGCAACACCTCTGCCTTTTGTAGCAACCAAATAATGATAAATTCTACTATAGTTTAACTGTTGGCTACCTACTGTAAGAAATCCATTACTTTTTAACTTATAGTTAGCAAATAGATAATTCTGATAACTATTATCAAATGCTTCGTCCTGTGGTGCTCTAAAAAATAGTTCGTCGGAAAGCATATCAATCTTAAAGTAATCCACATATGCAATAATATACTTTATTATTTCTTCGCCAAGATGAATCCATTTAAGAAGACCGTCATCCGGCTTGTCATCCATTCTAACATTTCTTATTCTTTGCTCATTTATTAGCACATCATTACATTTTAATTGGCGTATATGTCTCTGTTCAAATATACAAAAATAACAAATTGCACTCATACATTGGGTTATTATTCTTTCTTCCGTATTCCGAAACTCTCCATCTTTCCCAAGTATAATATTTTGTATATCAGAAAGTGAAATTACGGATTTGTTATTCTTTTCTTTGTTCCCAATATATACAAATTCAAAATCAAATCTCTTATCTAATTTACCCTGCTTAATAAGAAAATCCTTAAGTTTTCTCAATGCAGAACGTATTACTAAACTTCTTCTATAATTCTGTTGAAAATCTATTATTCTATCTTCAGAAAAAATACTTTCATAATCCGCATCATCCACCTGATTACGAACTTCATTAAGCAAATATTCTTTGACAATATCTACATATAAATTCTTTGTAGATTCTTTCTTTTCTGCTACAAATTCAGTAAATTCATTGACAATCGTGCTTATTTCTTGATATGTAATAGCCCCCACAAATTTACCCTCCTTTATTTGCTCTACAGTATTATAAATCATTGTATCACATCACTTACATTTGTAAAATGAATTTATATTTCCATTCACTTTATAAAAAGTTTATAATTTTCCCTCTAAATAGATATTCATTTCCCACCGATACCAATATTACACAACAAAATAAAAATAGTTCCTTAAACGGCAAGACAATTTAAGAAGCATTCTGCTTCTGATATGTCTTGCTTTTTTATATGCAAAAGTAACCTTGTCATCTTATTACATTACTTTTGATTAATTACTACTTCTGTCTCGGTAATTTTTCTAAAAGGACAAAAAAGACACGTTTTCATCTGTTTTGGAAGCAAAAAACAAAGTCAACAAATTAATTTATATTAATTACCGTCAAAATCGGTAACTTTCAAGGAGGTATTAATTACTATGGATAATTACGAAAGCAGACCTTTATATTCCATGCCATTTCCCAAACCGCTTAAGGAAATGACGGACGAGGAATTAAACAATCTTCTTACCGGGAAATTCAATTACAATGTACTAATCCCGGCGTTAATTGAAGCTCACTTGCGGAAAGATGAGCAAATCGCCGTACTTACCAAGCGAATTGCCTATCTTGAACAAAAGGCTCTCCAAAAGCCCGGACGTCCTCGCAGGGAGTTTTGGATTGACGGCCGGGAACTGACAGACGAGTACCTAATGGAACTGATTGACTACGGCTATTATGATAGCATCAGCAAACTAGAAAAGGAATTACACGCCGGTAAAAATCAGCTCCGCAATCGCTACAACAAAGCAAAAGAGAAGCAACTTCTAGAAAGGAAGGTAAAAAGTTATGGGAATAGTTAGACCAATCGTGCAGGAGTGGTGCGTACCCCAACAGTACACCTCTTCGCCGGAAGTAATCAAAAACTGCTTGCAGGAAGTCTTAGAAGATAGTATTCTTAAGCCACAAGCGAGCGAGCCGGATAATGAAGATATGAGAAAAGAAAAAAGAGAACGCATTATCAAGGCACACATGGAGAAATATACAACTAAATATTATGAGTCAGACAACAGATGGCATTCTTTCCTGCCGGATGAAACCCTTCCACGAAAAATGCGACCCATTGCCAAGCGAAAGTTTGAAGACTTAGAAAAGGCCATCCTTGCCTATTATGAGGAGCAGGAGCAGATAAAGAACCGCAAGAAAATGACGCTCCGCAGACTTTACCCGGAATGGTTTGCCTACAAATGGCAAGACACCAACAATTCCAACTACATGAAGCATATCGAAGGCGAATGGAAACGGCATTATGTGGATGACCCCATTATTGACCGCCCTGTTGTAGAATTTACTACTCTAGAGCTCAAAAACTGGGCAAGAAGTAAGATTGTAGCCGGACACATGACCAAGAAGCAGTATTACAACATGGCAATCATCATTCGCCAGAGCTTGGACTACCTTGTGGAGCTTGGGGAACTGTCTACCAATCCTTATGCCAACTTCAAGATTAATCCCTCACTATTTACGCCTGCCAAGCACAAAGAGGCAGAAGAAAGGGTATTTATTGAAGATGAGGAAAAGCAATTGAAGCAGATTGCTCTAAAGGATTTTGCCGAACACCCGGAGCATATCGGTGCGGCAGCGGTGCTTATCAATCTATCCTTGGGACTTCGTGTATCAGAACTTGTTGGTCTTAAGTGGAAAGACCTAAAAGACGGTTATCTGCATATCCGACGCATGGAGCAGAAGCAATGGGAACGACATGCAGACGGCACTTGGAAATCCTATCTGGCAGTTGTGGAGCATACCAAATCCACCGCCGGCGTCAGAACCCTTTATGTGGTTTCCTCTTCTCTTGCCTTATTTGAGCAAGTACGGGAAGCCAACAGACAAAGAGGTTATGGTTGCGAGCCGGAAGATTATATTTTCCAACATGCCGGAAATCGGATTACAGCTAATTCCATTGACAGCTACTATGAGCGGTACTGTAAACAACTTGGAATTGCCAAGAAGGGGAATCACGGTGCAAGAAGAACGGCATTAACTAAGATTGCCGACAATCCCAACATTAACCTAAAGGACGCCATGGAATGGGCAGGACACCGGGATGTAAAGACTTTTATAAATCACTACTGCTATTCCCGATACTCTGACGAACAGAAAAGAAATGAACTGGAGAAAACCCTAAATCTCTAGTATTTATCAGCGTGTAAACATGGTGTAAACAAATTTACACACAAAAAATCCAGCATTTCTGCTGGATTTTTACTGCTGGTGGCCGGACTTGAACCGGCACGGGGTTGCCCCCGAGGGATTTTAAGTCCCTTGCGTCTGCCTATTCCGCCACACCAGCGGACGCTATGGTCTCGGTCCGATGCTTGACATCAGGACCGCGTGGATGGAGGTGGATTCGAACCACCGAAGCAATTTGCAGCAGATTTACAGTCTGTCCCCTTTGGCCACTCGGGAATCCATCCATGTAAGGTAACCGCTTTTATACAATTACCTGACAATGTGAAATTTTATCACAGTTTCACACAAAATGCAAGAGCTATTTCGTTCTCTCCATATAATACATTTCAAAAGGATAGACTGCTATTTGTTGAGAACCGAAGGTTTCTATCGTATATCCCGCATCAGTCAGTTCGCTTATTTCAACATCATTGATGGGTTCCGGCGTATAATACCAGAACTTGTCATACTCCATTCCCTGGTCCGTACAGTTTCCGGTGACAATCTCATTGTCCGGGTAGTAATAGTACAATACAGTCCATGCCAGATGTCTCACGCCATTACTTACGAAAACCACATCTTCCGGCGCCTCGCCTACATAACCCAAAGCCTGTTCAGTAGCCACTTTCTCAGCCTTCACCCGTGTATAAACAGTTTTGTAATTTTGCAGACCAATCACAAGCATCGCAAGCATAACCAACACAAGAATTGCCTTTGCGGCCCGATGCAACCATTCCTTTTCAAGCTTTTTACTAAGCTTCTGTACCAGTGCCAGGCTACCGCTGCTTCCGATCACCAGCATAAGAATCGTCACTGCACACAAAGGATACAGGTATCTTTGGTTCAGAATAGGCCCTATAATCAGGCACAAAATATATGCTGCAACCAAGGTTCCCACGATAGTTAACGCTCCCACAGCCACACCATAAGCCTCGTTGGACCACATCTTCAAAGAGGGCTTGTGTATGGAAAGCTCTGTTCGGTCTTTTCTTTTGGTAATCTTGAAAAAGGAAGACTCAGTCAAAAGAATTGCTCCCAAGAATACCAACAACAGTATCAATATAATTTTGCGGTACTCAGGTCCGCACAACACCATCTGCAAGCTGTTATCCAGACTCTTGATTTCGGTTTCCCACCAGTTGTTGCTAACACTCTCTGTACTGTGGAACAATCTGGGAAGCCAAGGAGAATAACCGCCGATGAAACCGATGAGTGCAAGTAATGCCTTTACCCAGGTTTTGCCCTTATAGCGAATGGTTGCTGCCACACCGGTAATGAAGACAAGCAATCCCGCAGCCATCATGGCATAATAGTGGGAATAGGCTGCCACCAGCCCCCAGATAACCATGCCAAACCAGGCTGCCTTACCGCCACTTAAGACTCTGTATGCACAATAGTAGCACAGTGCCACGCCCATAAATGCCAGAGCGTACATGCGAACCTCCAGATTATACTGCAGACAGGGTGCCGCCAGACCGCTGACAATGATAAAGAATGCCGCTGGGATATTACCAAAACGCTTACGAAGAGGAAACAGCGCCAAAACAATACCTACAAAAAACGGAACCAAAGACGCCAGATGATACACAGGGCCTGTGTGACCCAAAACCTCTCCAAACAATTTTAACCAAAAATAGTAAAGAGGCGGATGACTGTCCCAGAAGTAATTTACCTGCATAATACCAGCCAAAGATTTCTGTGCAGTATTGCCGGAAAAGCATTCGTCACCCCAGAGCACATTGTCAAACATCATGCTTACATTCAGTACAATTACAAGAATTGCCAGCAGATAAATGCTTGCAGGCATCAAAAATCTCTTCATAAATTTGCCAAAAGCCGTGTTCTCAAACTCTTCCCACTCCACTCGGATGGCAAATTTGCCTGTGACATACATCCATTCTGCCAAAGCTACTCCAAGAGCTGCCGCTGTCTCTACCAGTATAAATTTGATTACAAAGGTAGGCGATGCGTCCATTTTGGCGGCAAAGGAAGTGCCCTCATCACAGAGAAAATACATAATAACACTTACTAAAACCAATTGTATCAGAGCATAAAGTGCATATCGTATCAGCCATTCTCTTTTGCTGATAGTTTCCTTTTTGTGATACGCTTTCCAAATCAGCAAGGGAATCACAGGAAACGTAAGTCCAAATATTAAAGCCTGCATCTTAAGTCCTTTCTAAAATCACTCTTCTGCGTATTTCAATATGGTGCCGGATGTGGGGGGCAGCTCAATGGTAATCTTACCCGTATAAATATCATACTCCTGCCCATTCAGAATATATCCGTCACAATTACTCTGCATAATTACCTTCATCTTGCCACTCTTGGGCGTGCCCAGCTCCCAGACAGAAAACTCTCTGGTAACGGGATGGTTGTTGTTGTTAATTGCAATAATACACTGACTTTCACGGTTAAAACGTCCGTATACCAACAAATTGTAATCCGAATCCACCGGTTTGATGGAACCGGTTTTTAATTCTATATTTTCTTTACGCAGACGAATGATGTCCTTGTGGAACTGAATCAACTCCTGATCCTCTCTGCCCCAAGGGTATGTTCTTCGGCTGTCCGGGTCGGTAAAACCGCATAATCCAGCCTCATCGCCATAGTAAATGGTAGGTGCGCCAATCCAAGTCATCTGCATGATGACAGCCTCTCTGAATACAGCCTTGTTCACGTCCTGATTGGCTGCCTCCGCACCCATGGTATTGATACGTCCAACCTTATGGTTCGTACGGGTCAAGAAACGGGAATGATCATGATTGGAAAGCTCGTTCATGGCCACCTGCCAGCTGGGCATGGCGAAGCTGCCGGTATGGTGGCGCATTGCGCCCCAGAAGCTGTCTGCATTGCCCAATAAATCCTCTCGGAAATCGTCGCTGTGCTTCTCCATGCCGGTCAAAAACCAGGTCACGGGCTCCATGAAAGCATCGTAATTCATAACGGTGTCCCACTCATCGCCCTGCAGCCAGTCTCTGGTATTGCCGTAATGCTCTGCCAAAACGATGGCATCGGGATTGGCTTCCTTCACGGCCTGACGAAAATCATGCCAAAATTGATGGTTAAAGCTTTGGCTGTGGCCCAAATCTGCTGCCACATCCAGTCTCCAGCCGTCCGCATTGTATGGGGGAGACACCCATTTACGCCCAATTTCCAAAACATAATTGTAAAGCTCCTTGGAGGCCTCATAATTGAGCTTGGGCAACGTATCATGTCCCCACCAACCGTCGTAGTTGTTATTGTAGGGCCATGCGTTCTCATTTCTGAAATCAAAATATCTGCGATAGGGGCTGTCACCGCTGACGTAAGCACCCTTCTCATAACCTTTGGCATCCTCATAGATGCGTTCTTTGTCCATCCACTTATTAAAGGAACCACAATGATTGAACACGCCGTCCAGAATCACACGCATGCCTCTCTTGTGGGCTTCCTCCACCACCTTGATGAACAGCTGATTGCTGGCCTCCAGATTCTCCTTGTTGGTCACACGGTTAATATATTTGGAGGCAAATCGATTCTCCTTCTGTCCGTAAGGCAGAAGTTCACCCTTTTCATCCACAATCTTACCAAAATGAGGGTCAATATAATCATAGTCCTGGATATCATACTTATGATTGGAGGGCGATACAAACAACGGATTAAAATAAATAACCTCAACGCCCAAATCCTGCAGGTAATCCATCTTATCCAGTACGCCCTGCAAATCGCCGCCATAGAAATTGCGCACATCCATCTGGGCAGGATAGGAATACCAATCCTCCACACGATGTACAGGCTCATTGATATAGCAGTACTCATCCGTCAAAACATCATTGGAAGGGTCTCCGTTACAGAAACGATCCACATAAATCTGATACATTACCGCACCCTTGGCCCAATCCGGCGTCTTAAAACCGGGAATAATCACAAAATCATAATACTCGTTGACGTCCTGTACCAGACCCCGCACGTCAAAATAACCCACAATATGCCCTGTACGAAGCTCGAAATGATAGGTCAGCTTCTCATTATCCAACTCTACTTCATGTGCATAGAAATCAAAATCCTCCGTGCTCTCTTCCTTCATCATAGGGTACCTCTGTCCCCGATAAATCAGATACACGCTGTCCACATTATTCTTGGCCGTACGGATTCGAATCGTCACAGGCTCATATGCCGCCGGCTCTGCCGGAGTCACATACTCCGCAGTCGTATCTGTGTAAATCGCCCTACGATTAAACACGGGCCTCATCCCTGCAATGTACGCCTGATTATATTCCGTCTGCCACAAATTCTCAAAACCCATGGTTTGCTTCCCTTTCTGACATGTACTTTCAAAGTACACAACCATTACCCCTATTTTACCTAAAAACCCCACCCTTTTCAATACTTTAGTCTCGATTCTCTTCTTGGAGAGATGTGTATATCTGATTGGGGCACTTTACAGATACCCCCAAGAAGACAATCGAGACATTTGGGCAGTAAAAAAGACAGCCGGGTAGCTGCCTTTTTCAGAGAAGGTATTTCTTACTTATGGGGTATAGCAAAAAACTATAATGTATTGGGGGGGTTACGCTTATTATAATAGCACCGACCCTACATTTTTACTAGACTCAAAATTCACAAATATTACAAAAACCCATATCTGTTTTTGTGCATTTTTCACATATTATGCAGGAAATAATGCCTCAAACTCCTTACGGGTAATCTTTTCTTTCTCCAAAAGAAGCTCTGCACAGGCATGCAGTACATCCATATGCTGAGAAATAATTTCCTTAGCCTTTGCGTAGCAATCATCCACAATAGACTTTACTTCCTTGTCAATCTCAGCGGATATTGCCTCGCTGTGACCCTTAGCCTGGGCCAGATCACGACCGATAAACACCTCACCCTGCTCGTCATCATAGCAGATTACACCAATATTTTCGGACATACCATAGCGGGTTACCATTCTGCGGGCAACCTTGGTAGCACGCTTGATATCGCTTGATGCGCCGGTGGTAATATCACCGAAAATCAGTTCCTCAGCAATTCTACCGCCCAGGGATACCTGAATATCCTGAAGCATTCGGCTCTTAGTAAGGAACATTTCATCTTTCTCAGGCAGTGGCATGGTATAGCCTGCTGCGCCGGAGCTTGTAGGAACAATAGACACCGTATATACAGGTCCCACATCGGGAAGCACATGGAACAAAATCGCATGACCTGCCTCATGATATGCGGTAATTTTTTTCTCCTTGTCAGAAATCACACGGCTCTTCTTCTCGGTTCCGATACCTACCTTAACGAAAGCATCCTGAATATCCTTCTGAACTACAAAGCCGCGGCCTTCCTTGGCTGCATTAATAGCGGATTCATTCAAAAGGTTCTCCAGGTCCGCACCGGTAAAGCCTGCAGTAGTCTGAGCAATCTGCTTTAAATCCACATCCTCTGCCAGGGGTTTATTCTTGGCGTGAACCTGTAAAATCTCTTCACGTCCCTTTACGTCAGGAGGTGAAACAGCTACCTTACGGTCAAATCGACCGGGACGCATAATTGCAGGGTCCAGAATATCCACACGGTTGGTTGCCGCCAACACGATGATTCCCTCGTTGACACCGAAACCATCCATCTCTACCAGCAACTGGTTCAGGGTCTGCTCTCTCTCATCATGGCCACCGCCCATACCGGTACCACGGATACGAGCAACAGCGTCAATCTCATCAATAAACACGATACAAGGTGCATTGTGCTTAGCTTCCTCAAACAAATCACGGACACGGGATGCACCCACACCTACAAACATCTCTACAAAATCAGAACCGGAAATACTAAAGAAAGGAACACCTGCCTCACCTGCTACAGCCTTGGCAAGAAGGGTTTTACCTGTTCCGGGAGGTCCCTCCAAAAGTACACCCTTCGGGATTCTTGCTCCCACCTTATTGTACTTGCCGGGATCTTTTAAGAAATCCACGATTTCTGCCAGCTCCTGCTTTTCCTCCTGCATGCCTGCAACCTTGTCAAAGGTGGTCTCTTTATCACCCATGGACATCTTGGCACGGCTCTTGCCGAAGTTCATCATCTTGCTGTTACCGCCGCCTCCGGCGCTATGAGCGTTCATCATCATAAAGAAAAATGCGCCCACTGCGAGTACAATCAAAAGAGGTACCAGGCTGGTCAGTACCCAGCTTTCTCTCTGTACATCCTCTGTGTATGGATCATATCCGTATTCACGAACTAATTCCTCCGCCACACGGATATCTGTTACATATAATCGCTTTTCCGCACCGTTTTCAAGTTCAACTGTCAAATAACCGGTAGGGGTTTCACTATTTGGCTGTATGGTAATTTCCTTGACATTCTGAGCTACCATATCAGCCACTAACTCATTCTGTGTATACCCATCACCCTGATTTTTAAACACATTAAGGCCGATAATCAGTACCAACAGAATAACAAACCAAATAATATAAGAATTAATGCTTCTTCCGTTCTGTTTCAATTTACTTTACTCCTGCTTCGTTTTAATCAAATTCTACAACTCCGATATAGGGAAGATTTCGATATTTCTGATCGTAATCCAGACCATATCCCACAACAAACTCATCCGGAATCTGGAATCCTGTGTAATCCACATCCACATCCACCACTCGTCTGTCGGGCTTATCCAACAGAGTGCACAGTCTCATGGTAGCCGGTCCGCGACCCTGAAGCATCTCCAACAGATAACTCAGTGTCCGTCCGCTGTCCACAATATCCTCCACCACAATCACATCCTTGTCCTTGATGGACTCATCCAAATCCTTTACAATCTTTACCACGCCGCTGGACTTCGTATCGCCTCCGTAACTGGAAACGGACATAAAGTCCATGGTTACGGGAACAGTAATGCGCTTCGCCAGCTCACACATAAAAAAGCTGCCGCCCTTTAACACGCAAATCAAATGAACCTCTCTATCATAATAATCCTTGCTGATTTGTTCACCAATCTGTTTAATACGCGCATCTACTTCCTCTTCCGATAAAAGCATCTTAATACGTTCCATCATTTTCTTCCTCCGTATAATCACTCTTATTGTCTGATATTAATTGTACCTGCAAAATCCGTTTTGTATTCTCATTAACCTTGTAATATTCGCTGATACGATATCCCAAAAGCCAAAGCACATGAGAATCTATTGCCAGCAAAGGTACATTATTCCGTTCTCTTGCCGGAATTTTCGCTGTCACCATGTAATCCTTGATTTTCTTGTGACAAAGCTTTCCCTGACCGTCTCGGATGGTCAGATAATCACCAATCTCCCGGGTTCGTATAACCGGCGATTTCTCTATTTTATCATAGTCAAACCATTTCGTATACTGATTTTGTGGAAAAATCAATGTTTTTTCACGATTTCTTGGCAAATCTGATGCATCAAGCACTTGAAAAACAACCTGAATATTCTCTAGAGGATTAGATAAATTGTCATTCACCGATTCCTGATGTAAGTAAATGGTTTCATATTCTCTGCGAGCCATAATGCCACGAGGTAAATTTAGCTGCCGATTTCCCTCCGTAATACATAGCTCATATAACAAATCCACATGTACCCGGGCAAGGTCTTTTGCTCCGGCCATGCATCCAAGCAGCTTAAAAAGCAACCTTTTTTGAATAGCCGGATGAAGCTTTCCAAAACTGTTACAATCCAGCTCGTACCGCCCTTGCTTCTCTGCGACACACTTCTCTATGGCGTCTTTTGTCTGTCCCTTTAAATAGTCCTCTGTCTCGGCTAAAATCTCTGCCGTCTGTCCCATACTCTGCACACAGCCCGGTGCAATGTTCATCCGGGCATAATCCAAAATATGATGACGAATACGATTCCGTGTATAGTCATCACCTTCATTGGTGACATCGTGGCAGTAATTCTGACCAATTTGTGAAAGATACGCTTCTATTTCAGGCCGTTGCACACACAGAAGAGGTCTGATAATTTTGCCTCTTACCGGCGCAATACCCGTAAGACCTTTTAAACCGCTTCCCCGAAAGAGATTAAAAAGCATGGTCTCTGCAAGGTCATTTTGATTGTGGGCCACTGCAATCTTGGTAGCCCCTGTTTCCTCCGCTACTTCCTCAAAGACCTGATAGCGGAAATTCCTGCCGGCTTCCTCCTCAGAGCATTTGTGTTCCTTGGCAAGCTTGGGAATATCCGCACATTTCAGATAAAATGGAATATCAAATCTCTTGCACAGATTTTCCACAAACATAGCATCTTCATCTGCCTTAAGTCGGATTCCATGATTTACATGAACCACTTCAAGCTCAAGACCATATTTTTCCCTCCAATTAAGCAACACAAACAAGAGGCAAACAGAGTCTGCCCCTCCGGAAATTCCGGCCACCACCCGCTCTCCGGGCAGTAGCATTTGATGTTCCTCCATGTAGGTAAAAATTTTGCTCTCTAATGCTTTCATATACAGTAAATTTATCGTAATTTAGAATAAAAAGCAAGCTAAACTGCCGCATTTTCCCAGATTCCGGCCACAAGTATGGTCATATCATCCAAAATGTGACCTCCGCAGGACATAAGTGCTACCTCCATAAGCTTTTCCGCAATTTCGCCCGGACATACATCCTTCATGTCACCGATGGCATAGGAAAGTACATCCTCAAAATTCTCCTCACCAAAAGCCTCCAGCACACCGTCTGTCATCATAATTACATAATCTCCGTCGCAAAGCTGCCTCTCTATTCCTTGGGCATCAATACTTCTGAATATACCCAAAGGGAGGCTTCCCTGACTGACCGACTCCACCTTCTCATCATGTTTGATAAAGGAAACTGCTCCGCCCACCTTACAGAAGCTACAACTGCCGTCATACAAATTCAAATCGCATATATCCAACGTTGGATGGCTGTACTCCCTGTCTCCTGCAAAAAAAGCCACATTTACCATATCTATGGCTGCTTCCCGTTCATAGCCTGCCTCTAAAAGCTTTTCTAACAAATCCAACACACGTTCACTATCCTTGCTGGCCTGCTCTCCTGAACCCGTGCCGTCGGACAAAATCAAGGACAATCGCCCTTTTTCAGATTCCAAAATGGAATAATGGTCCCCGGATATTGTCTCGTTTTCCTTCACCACCTTGCAAAACCCGGTAAGGGCCACATATTTAGGCTCCTCCACAAAGACAAAACTGCGGGGCGTTTCATCTATTGTATACGGGCTCGTGGCGGAGAGCTGGAGTTTTCTGTCCAAAAGCACAGATAACATATTTACCACCTGTGTGGCCGGATATCCGCCCGTCTTGTCCGTATGTAAAATCATACTAATGGCACGGATATCTTCTATTTTTTCATCCAGATAACAAAACTGCTCCGCATAAATACTTTCCGCCCGCAGTGCATGTATCAACAGCTTACGGTATCGCTCCTCTATGGGCCGACAATTAGAAAGCTCTCTGGCAAGCCCCGCCATAATCCGGGCCACTTCGCTTAAATTATGGCTAATTAGCAGTCTGTTCTCCACTGCCCTTTGTTCCTCCAAAACCTTTTGTCTGTCCATACTCTCCCGCTCCACAGGCTCCGTATCCTCCAGACTTTTGGCTAATTCCCGAAAGCTTTCCGCATAATGCAAAAGCTTTTCCCGATAAAGCTGAGGAATCCGGATACTATCCGCTGCCTCTGGTTTATTCCATCGATTTAATGCTGTAATCATACCTTGCTCCTTCCCTTTTTTCGTCGTGAAGTCTAGTATAATCAGCCCTGTCCACGGTTTTTGTCAAAAGATAGACCGTCTTCCTTAAGATTTTGCGACAAAAAAACCGGAGCCCTCTTCATGCTCCGGTTAATCCTCTTCTTGAAATACAATCTCACCTTCATACACAAGTCCCAGCTTTTCCATAGCAATTTCCTCAATATAGCCCGCTGTCTGTGTGTATTTACGAAATACCTCTATCTCCTCGGCCCGTTTCTCCTCATCGGCAATCTGTTGCTTTAACTGTGCTTCTTTAGTCTTGTACTCGTCCAGCCGTTGATTCAGCTCCACACTTCGAATTGCCACCACTACGGTTATCAACGAAATCACTATAATAACCAAAACCATGCTGAAACGGTTCTGATTCGGCTTACGATATGCCGCTTTCTTTCTTGTCTCTTTGGCCATTGTGACACCTTCCTTTTATGTTCATTTTAAGTACTTTCCCAAGGAACGTCAACTTTTTTTTCAGCCTCCGCAATACCTTAAGCACAGGACGTAACAAAATGAAAAGGATTTTAATCAATATTTCCAACAATTTCCCAAGTAGCAGGGAAGCATACTTAATCAAAATAGGACTGACCAGCTTTAAATAAAGAAACATACCGCCAAGTGCGCCACATATGGCAAACCACCGAAGCGTTCCGTTACTTTCATGATACATCAAAAGAAATACTTCCACAGCACAATAAATCCAGAATCCCATATCCTCCAAGGATGTCAGAAAATCCTTATGAGGAATTACCCTGCGGATAACCCTGAGAATATCATACACAAAGGTAATGTAAATGCCCATGTAAAAAGCATGGAGCATAAATCCGGTCTCCGTAGTCATCTGCTGCCCTCCTACCTAAACAGCTTGGCAAGCAATGACTCTCCCTTATGACCCGGCCCCCCGGATACATCGGAATAGGTAAAACTGTCTATTTTGCCGTCTACATCCACTTCTCCCTTATCTAGTGTCAGTCTGCTGACATGCAAATCGTCACCTCGAATCATTAGCATTCCCTGCTCCGTCTCAAGCAAAACCTCATGAATATCAAAGGATAACACATCATTAACCCCGGTAAGAGTACAATTCCTGCGATTGGTCATTGTAACCTTATGCATACGGGCTGTAGCATGTAAATCTTCCATAGCGGCACCTCCAAACTTTTGGCAGGTTCCAATTGGTTTGTTTGTGGTAGGGCATTCTATCTTATCGATTGAGGCGCTTTATATCCTATCACGGAACGTTCCCACTCCGTGAAAAACGCAGCGGTACATAGGGTTGCAAAGTACGCAACCCAAATACCGGCGTTTTTCAAGGTCCCGTGAGTAGGACATAAAGCGCCTAATCGATGACATATATACTCAGCACAAATAAACCAATTGGAACTTTAATAAAGTATATGAAGGCCGCTTGAAAATAGACCTAAACAAATTATATATACCGGAAGAGTTCTTTGGCTTCTTCTTTGCGGACTGTTTCTTGGACGTCAAGGACTTCAACCTTTACTTCTTTGTTGCCGAAGGAGATGGTGATGATGTCTCCTTCTTTTACATTTGTGGAAGCCTTAGCCGGCTTGTCGTTAATCATGACTCTGCCGCTGTCGCAGGCCTCGTTAGCCACGGTACGGCGCTTAATTAATCTTGATACCTTTAAATATTTATCTAATCTCATGTTTTCTCTCCTCATATGAATTGGAATTTGAGCATTCATATCGCATAGCTTAAAAGCTATTTTATGGCGACAATTACTGAAAACTTCTGATAAGAATACACACATTTAATCGTCTTAAATTTACTCTTACGAAGCATTTCGATTTCTTCATCAACAGAACATTCTCTATCTAATTTTTTTCGCTCTTTCCATAATTCTATATCATGTTCGGTCAATCCGCTCTTTGCCAATTGATTTTCCCAATACGAATTAAACCATTCATTCATTTCATCCTGTCCGGCACAAAACTGGTCATAGTTTACAAATAAACCACCACTCGGCAATTTATCATAAATTTGTGTAAATAGTTTCTGCTTATCCTCATTCTCCAAGTGATGAATTGACAAAGCAGAAGCAATTACATCAAAATCTCCGTTCGGAAGTCCTTTGGAATAATCCAACACTTGATAAGATATACTGTCTATACCAGCAAATCTCTTACGAGCAACATTCAACATTTCATCTGCTATATCTGCTAGTACATATTCTGCCGATGAACACTGTTGATACCAAAAATAAGACAATAATCCTGTTCCGGCACCCAAATCTAAAACTCGTTTTGGTTTTTCAATATTTGAAACAATAAACTTTGTTGTATTTTCGTAATAATCATCAAAACAAGGTATAAATTTCTTTCGATTAGCATCATATTCTTGTGCCACGAAATTGAATTGTTCTTTTATATTCATTTTTAACCGCTCCTTACCACAAAGAAAACATAATAATCTAACATACAAATTGAAATTCGTCTATATTATATCTTTTCCACATTAGAAACACAATTCCCAAAAAGGGGTTAGCTACAAACCTTTGCCATTTCACCTTGAAAATAAGACTATATCTTCTTTTTTCCCATTTTAGTCCTACTTTTTAGCTCCTGCCGCAATTAAAGGCTTCCTGAATCTTGCAAATCAAAAAGGAGAACCTTATTACAGGTTCTCCTTGTCATGTGTAAGCTTAAAGCAATTATGCGTTCAGCATATCCTTCAGAGCCTTACCGCCCTTGAACTTGGGAGACTTAGAAGCTGCAATCTTCATAGCCTTACCGGTCTGGGGATTTCTGCCCTCTCTAGCTGCTCTCTCGGATACCTCGAAAGTACCGAAACCAACAAGCTGAACCTTGCCACCCTTCTTCAACTCATCTGCTACTACATCAGTGAAAGCCTTCAGAGCCTTCTCTGCGTCCTTCTTGGAAAGACCAGCCTGGTCAGCCATAGCTGCAATCAATTCTGTCTTGTTCATTTTGAACTCCTCCTGTATAGGTTTTTTCTTTTTTGCGTTACATATGTTGTATTGCATAGTAGATGTCTCTTTTGAAACGTCTATACATATATATATCCGTTTTTTAGCGGTTTGTCAAGGATTTCCGCTATTTTTTCCTAATTTGTGGCCTCGTAATACTCTATTATAGCTTCTATTCTGTCTGTAAGAATTTGTTCCGGGTATAATTTGCATGTTCGAGACACCCCGGCAAGCGCTAGCAAAGCATCTCCTACCTGCTTGGAAATGTCCTGACTATAGTCGCAGGGTTCACAACCCTTCAAGGCTTGGCAGGCTGTCTCCAAAGCCGCCACACAGGTTTTATAATCCTGCCCGGGTTCATAATGCTTGTCCGCTTTTTTTAACACCTTCGTTGCTCTTGCCAGCGACGGAAGCTCCGCAGGAATCTCCCGAAGAGGCGTTACAGGCTGTGTTTTTCCGGACTTTTCTTTTTTCTTAATCTCTTCCCAGTTCTCAAGCACCTGTCCGGATCCGCTTACCTTAAGCTCTCCAAATACATGGGGATGTCGGCGGACCATTTTGGCTGCTACCTCGTCAATCACGTCTTCTATGGTAAAAAGGCCTTCTTCCTTAGCAATCTGGGCATGCATTACCACCTGAAGCAGCACATCTCCCAGTTCCTCCCGCAAATTGGTATAATCTCCTGTTTCGTCATAGAGGCGGATGCCGGCCATAACCTCTGCCGCCTCTTCCATCATACAGGGACGCAGACTCATATGGGTCTGCTCCTTGTCCCAAGGGCACCCGTTTTCACTGCGAAGTGTGGCTATTATTTCCAAAAAATCTTCATATGAGTATTTTTTCATCCTTAATCCTCCGAAACGTCTCCCGAGGAGACCTCCTCTCCACTCTCCGGCACAAGCTCTGTAAAAGAGAAGCTGATGTCCTTTTCTTCACTGTCCACCTGAATGGTATAACTTCGGGTGGTATAACCGGACTTTCTAAGGGTTACCACATGGGCCCCCGCAGTCTTCTTAAAGGAACAGGGCGCAATGCCCACATAATTACCATTCAAGTACACTTCTGCACCTTCTGGTGAATCAATATGAACCTTGTAGGAATTGGAAGATACGTCCGTTATTTCTTCATCCTTATCCTCTTCATCAGCATCTGTTGC
Organism: Acetatifactor sp.; assembly: GCA_045542555.1. Classification (GTDB taxonomy): domain Bacteria; phylum Bacillota; class Clostridia; order Lachnospirales; family Lachnospiraceae; genus Acetatifactor. The sequence continues at coordinate 29,532 of JAZQLH010000029.1, forward strand.
CTTCTCTAACACCACATTCACGCCTGCAGAAGCCTGTCCCACACGAATGTATTGCGTGATAGACTTGTAACCGTCAGCCTTTACAATCAATTGATGAATACCGTACTCCAGCGTCACAGGACCGGAAGGATCCGTCTGTGTTCCGTCCACATATAAGGTAGCATCGGAAGGACTTAAAGAGAACAGTACCATACCTGTCTGAACCTCCGCCACCTCCAAATCTCCAATGTCCAAAGAAGCTTCCTCATTGCGGTTGATAACTACATCCTTCACTCCACCGCCTCCCCGGTGGCTGATGGTCACCTGATAGCTGCCCTCCGGCACAACCAGAAGCATATCCTCAGTGATACGCTGTATTGCCAGCTGGCCGATTTCAATCCAGCCACCCACAAAATTTTCATCATTAATAAGACGCAGATATCCGTGCCCCTTATCCACACTGACGCTAAGTATCTGATTATCAATCCCCTGAAAACTGAGCACATCCAAGGCATTAATATCCATAGCTTCAATGGGTTGTCCGTCAGACAAATAACGGGTATTCTCCGTAAGCGTGTAAACATCCTCACCAATGATAACCTCGCCCTTTGCATGATTCATCTCATAGCGGGCCACCTCTTCATTTTTCCAGGCCTGTTTTGACAGCATCATATTGGTAAGATGCTTGGTATCCTTTAAGAAGGTCACATCTACAATGTCCCCTGCCGCAATCTGCTTTAAGGAAATACTCTCACCATATTTGTCGGCAAACCCGGTGGTACCGTCATAGGAAAGAGTATATTCCCTTCCTCTGTTAAGATTTAGAAGTGTGACCGTCTTGGCTGTTTCATCAGTTTTTACCACCACTGCCGTATCTGCAGAGTCATAGCTGTCAGGTCCGGGCGCCTCATATCCGATATCAGGCTTGGTCTCCTTACTTTGACTCTCCTGTGCGCTCTCCGGCATACAGGCAATCAAGCCCAAAATTGCCGGAAGCAACAGACTCATTATTAAAAACTTTTTGTCTCTTGTAGTTTTCACTGAAATTCCTCATCCTTTACATAGTACGAAACAATTCATCTAACAATTGTTGCTTGACAGGCTCCTGTTCCACCAGCTTCTCCAACTTTTCCAGATTACGCCCGGGTATCCACGCCTTACCTGAATTATAATAGAAATTAGCGATTTTCCAGAATTTCTCAGGATATGCCAAACGATAATACAGGTCAATTCTACTGACGGCTGAAAGCGGCCGCTGCATCTCATAAGCTGTAAGCAAATCTCTGCCCAACGCTACGGACCAATTGCTCTTTTCCAAAAGCTTTCGCATGAACAGATACAAATCCCGCACCGGATCGTCCTGAACACATTTTTCAAAATTAATAATAAACCAGCCCTGATTGGTCTTAAGAAGATTGTGATACTGATAATCTCCGTGACAATATGTAATTTGGGGGTTCTTAGACTCTCTTTCAAGACGAATCCGCTCATATTCTTCCCATTGTGCAGTCACATCTAAAGCCTGCTCCAGAAAAAAATCAAAATACTGCTGAAGCTGAATCTCAAACCAACTCTTTTGACTGCGTTGCTTTAAAAACTTACGGACTTTTTTTAGTTCCCGGTTGCGTTTCTCATACTCCTTGCCGGGAGAATTTATATAGCTCATCCCTCCGCATACAGCATCTGTGGAAAACGCCTTGGGTATCTTTTCAAACTCCATACAAGAATGGAGTTTTGCCAGAAGTTTTACCGCCTCCAGACACTCCGCACAGTCGTTGATATTACACTCTCTGCCTTCGACATAAGTTTTTAAAAGATACTTTACACCATCATAATCCTTTACATACAAGTTGCCTTCCTTGGTGGGCAAAATGCATTCCGCCTGCACACGGTCTGTCTGTTGAAGGTGTGTAAGCAGCATGTTTGTGGCGGTAAGCTTCTCCTCATTTCCCGCATATTCCTTAAAAATCAGGCATCCCCGGGATGTCTCGCAGAGAATCGCTCCTCTCCCCTTACGGGTTTTATACACCTCTACATCATACTGTTCCAGTAAATTAACTGCTCTGTCATTCACCCTCATATCCTCCTGACATCAATGCTAATCTACTTTATGAAACAGCTTTTGAAATTATGCACTTTATCTCAATTGAAGCTCCTGCAAAAGATATTCTTTAGTATTGCACTCCGGATTTTCCAAAACTATGGCCAAAAGTTCATTTAATATCTGACCTAACTGGGGCCCGGGTTTATACCCTTCCGCAATCAAATCCTTACCGGTAATGGCCAAATCTTTTAAAGATACACACTGCTTCTTGTCCATAACCTCATGGTAAATCTGTTCCCACGCATCTACCTGATCAAGCTTTTCCTGACGCATATAATCACTCTGGGCCAGCACGTCCGCACGCTTTACAGGGAACAGGAAAGGAAACATTTCCTCCCCCACACGATTGATGGCGCGGCGCACAATACGCATGTCAGGAACAACAGAATTACCGTAATCGTGATACATTACCAGCTTACAAACTTTATTGATGGTATCATTGTCAAAACGAAGTCTGCGCAAAATTTTTGCAGTCATCTCCTCGCCCACCACATGATGGTCATAGAAATGATTAATACCTTCCGCATCGGTAGATATGGTGGCAGGCTTACCAATATCATGAAAGAGCATGGTAAGGCGTAAAATCCTGTCAGGCTCTATCTTGTCCAACGAATGCAGGACATGCTCACCCACACTATACATATGATGAGGATGGTTCTGAGGGGTCTCCATACACATGTCAAATTCCGGCAAAATCACCTTGGTAATGCCCATCTCATAGGCATAACGCAGATAATCCGGATTGGGAGACACCAAAAGCTTTTCAAGTTCCACTCGGATACGCTCTGCACTAATGGCCTCCAAGGTAGGTGCAAGCTCCTTAATCGCCTCGCAGGTCTCCTCCTCAATGGTATAGCCAAGCTGCGCAGAAAAACGGATTGCACGCATAATACGCAGGGCATCCTCCCCGAAACGCTCTCTTGCATTGCCCACACAGCGGATCATTTTCCGCTCAATATCCTCCAGACCGCCAAACACATCCACAAGACCTGTCTCATTATTGTAGGCCATGGCATTGATGGTAAAGTCTCTGCGGCGCAAATCCTCTGTCAGATTGGGTGTGAAGGTAACCTCCTTGGGATGACGGCTATCCTCATACTTACCGTCAATACGATAGGTAGTCACCTCAAAGCCCTCTTTTTCCAACATAACTGTCACAGTTCCATGCTGAATGCCGGTGTCAATGGTGCGGGCAAAAAGTGCTTTCACCTGCTCAGGCTTGGCTGAAGTGGTAATGTCCCAGTCCTCCGGCTCTCTTCCCAGAATGGAATCGCGCACGCAGCCGCCCACCACATAGGCTTCAAAGCCTGCTGCCATGATAGTTTTGATGATGTATTCTGCTTTCTTGGGTATGATAATCTGTACTCTATTTGCTTCTCTCACACAAAATCTCCTGCATTATCTCCAAATAAACGCCTCCATCACCTCTACCAGACCGTCTTCGTCATTGGTACCGGTGATATAATCGGCCACTTCCTTCACTGCCGGCTGGGCATTGCCCATGGCCACACCCACCCCTGCATATTTTATCATGGAAATGTCATTAAATCCATCCCCACAACAAATGGCATTTTCACGAGTCAGACCCACGCTTTCCAGCATCCTGTCCAGAGAACTGGCCTTGTCCACATTCTGAGGCATAATCTCGATAAAAAAGGGTTCCGAACGATATACGCTCAAAACATCGCCGTATTTGGCTGCAAGCTCCTTCTCAAGCGCTTCTGCACGCTCAGGTGGTGCAGTCACAATACATTTATTGATATCAAAATCCACATAATCTTTGAAATTATTTACAACCTTAACATCCATGCCGTTGATACGGGATTCCAGCTCCACATACTCATCAGGCTCAAAAGCTGAGATGATTCTGTCTCCAAAATAAGTCACAAGACCACACTGATTGTCTCTGGCAAAAGCATAGAGACCGGGAATGATGTTCAAAGGCAAAGTCCTTTGATAAACAATCTCACCGGTTCGGCATTCAATAATACGTCCCCCGTTAAAGGACAAAAGATACCCACCATATTTTTCAAGCTCCAGCTCCTTTTCATAACGACGCATACCCGGCGTAGGGCGGCCGGAAGCCAGAATTACCTTGTGACCTCTTTTTAAAGTCTCCTGAATGCCCTTTTTGGTTTCAGGGGTTATCTCTTTTTGGGAATTGGTTAAAGTTCCATCTATATCCAGAACAAGCACTTTTTCATCCATTTTTCTCTCCTGCAACAAAGACCATCGGAATAACCGATGGTCTCTGTAATTATTTCATTCATTGAATCCGGCAAACCAAGATTACTCGGCAACATCTCCACCGGATACGGCAGCTTCTGCTTCAAGCCCCGCTTTAACCTTCAAATAATTCAATTTGCCGTTTGTGTCCTCAACAGTCACATTCTCAGTGAGTGCCTTGATATACTCTGCCTGCTTCTGAGAAAGCAAAACATACTCAATATCAGCCTTCCATTCAGGATCACCCTCACCTACATAATACAACACATAAGTGATGCCATCCTCAAGCATCATGGAAGTAACATCTCCTGCTACTCTATCCTCGGCAAAAATCCATGCCGACAATTCTTCGCTTAGACCGGATGAAGAAACACCCTCTGTAAGACCTCCGGTTACAGCTGCGGCACTGTTGATGGTATATGTTTTACAAAGCTCTGCAAAACTCTCCTCTGTTGCTGCACCTGCCTTCCACTCATCCAAAATAGCCTGTCCGTTGTCTTCCTGCGTAATAATTACTCTTACATCTGCAGTGGGAGCCTCATTGCGGTAACGCTTGATAAACTCTGCAGCATAACAGGTATTGTTGGTCTCATCCACAAGAACAGTGGTATCACCCTGTTTTCTGGCGGTATCAAACAACCAGTCGCCAAGAGCAGATTCAGTCTCATAATAAGTCAGCCCAATTTTCTCCTCGCCATCCTTACCTAAATCAGCCTCTGCTGCCTCAGCCAGCTTCTTAGCCTCTTCCAGTGCCTTAGCGGTCTCCTCTTCGGTGGGTGCCTCAGAAGCAAGCTCTGCAGGGAAAGCAGCTACATAATAATCTACACAATCATAATTTTCCTTATTTTCCTCATAGTAAGCGTTAATCTCGTCATCGCCTACAGTCATTCCTGCGGAAACCTGCTGGAAATAAGCATTTACACGGGCATTCTCTGCAACAAATACGGAGATTTTTTCCACTGTTGCATAAGGTCCGTAAACCTGCTGCACATAAGCCTTGGTGGTAATTCCTGCCGCCTTAGCTGCTTCATCCATGGCAGCCTTGAACTCCTCAACATCAGAGGTGGTGTCAAACTCAAAGCCTGCTGCATCAGCCTCTGCCTTAAGAGCTTTTGTCTGCTTTAAGTTGTTCACGGTCTCCTCTTCAAAGAAATCCTTCCAGGTTAAATTCTCAGTATACATCTGTGTGGACAAATCCTGGGCCGTATTTACACCCATAAGTCCCAGATAACTACTGTACTCATTCACAACATTTCCGTAGTTATAATCAAACTCGACCTGCGTAATCTCCTCGCCGTTAATGGTTACATAAGCCTCATTACGGCCAAGATAAGAGCGAATGGGGAATGATGCGATAAATGCAACCACTGCCAGCACCATCAAAACCATAATGGTATTAGTAGTCAGCATCTGCTTTTTTGCTTTCGCCTTTTCTTCCTCACGACGCTGCATTTTTCTATCATACTTGGTCATGACTTTATCGTTTTTTACTTCTTTATCAGACATTTTATTACTTTCTCCTTCCTAAAACTGCTCTGTCAGAGCACGGTATTTTATATTTTATCTTATTTTTTCAGAATTGAAAAGCTATTTCACACATTTTTCAGCATTTCTTTGGAATTCGATGCCCTACAGCCTTGGCACACAACCCTGTAAACAGTCCCGCAATACATCCTGTAACCAATAAAATGGGCAGATATACCACTACCCGCACATCCCGCATTACATAGATTGCCACAAGAATCTGGCCGATATTGTGCAAAATAGCTCCCAGCACACTACAAAGGGGAATATATTTTTCAGCTAATATTTTCTTCAAAAATAGCATACCTGTCAGGCATAAAAGTGCCCCTGCGCCACTAAACAGTAACGCAGACATGGTTCCTGCAAAAAAGCTTCCCAAAAGAAGTCTCGCCACCACCAAAGCAGTGACCTCCCCGGGCCTGAAACGATACACACAAACCACTGTAATGATGTTTGCAAGACCAAGCTTTACCCCGGGAATGGGTACAGGCACCGGCAACCAGGACTCCACCACATATAAAATTAATGCAACCGCCGTTAAAAACGACAGTTCTGTCATTTTTCTGACTGTCATTTTCTCACTCCGCAAAACGTATAATCAGTCGGTTAGGCAAACATATTATAGGCATACTCTCCGAATGAAGCTTCCCCATATTTACACAGGTTTGGTCAGGACACTGCGCCTCCTGCACCCAAATTTCACCATTTTGAATTTGAATGGTGTTACTGCTGCCATTATATTCTATAGTAAACTCTGTATCCTTCTCCTTGGATAAATCAATGCTATAAAGCACTTCCCCGTCAGACACAATCTCCACCAATTGATTATCCGAAGGTTTCAAAAGCCATATGCTTAAGAGCAGTGAAATCAGGAAAATGGTAACCACTACCGCTATCAGCACTTTAGGCGTTTTATTCAGTTCTTCCTCACTATCTTTTGATAATCTCCGCATTCCATCCCTCACTGCATACAAAGCTTTCCTGCAAACCTTCCGTGATATAAAGTACTCCGCCCTCTGTCACCAGAATCATCTCAAAATCGCTGTTCTTCCGCCAAAAATCTACAGCCCTTTCCTTACCCATAACAAAAAGTGCCGTAGACAGGCCATCACATCTGACACCGCTATCCCCCACAACCGTCACCGACACAAGACCACCATCCGCCGGATACCCGTCTACAGGGTCCAAAATATGCCAATATTTCTCGCCGTTTTCTTCAAAATAGCGCTCATAACTGCCTGAGGTTATGACACATTTGTCAATTACTTCCATCACACCGATTTCCGTTGTATGATTGCTTTTTCCCGTGGAAATAAAAGGATTCCGAACCGCAACCTTCCACGGCGAGCCGTCAGGCTTACTTCCAAGCGTCTGCACATTACCGCCCAAATCCAGCATAGCTGAGGTAACACCATTTTCTCTCAAAATTTGAACCAGACAGTCTCCTGTATAACCCTTGGCCACTGCCCCCAAGTCAAGCTCTGTGCCCTCCGGCACTTGAATGGATTGACCTTCTGCGATTACATTCCTATAATCCACTTTTTTCAAAAGGATTTCCAACTCCTGTGCTTTGGGTACCCGGTAGGCATCTGTGGTAAAACCCCAAGCCCGCAAAACCGGATACAGCGTAATATCCAAGGCTCCATTTGTCTCCTCACACAGCTCTAAAGCCTGTTTAACCAGTAAGTACATATCCTCATTGACGGTTTCACAAGTGCTTTCATTAATCTTGCTGACATCACTGTCACTTCTGGTCACGGACAATATCCCTTCCAGCTCCAAAACCTTATTTTCACACTGCTTAAGAGCAGCTTCTCCCTCCGGCCCGTAGGCACTCATAATAAAGTACGTGTCCATGGCAAACAAATACTTCGTATATACGGCCTCATTTTGCTGCGACGTCTGTTGCCCCCGTAGCAGACCAATTACCACTGCAGTTACCGCAAGCACTGCTACCACCGCTAAAATTCTCTTCCCTACACTTTTCATCCAAACTCCTAAAAAGGGCTGCATCCCAAACCCGAAATGCAACCCTTTCATATTTGCTGACTCAATTAGATGAGTTCCACTCTCTCAAAATATTTTTTCATGATTTCTGCACAGTTTTCAATGCCAAGCTTCGTGGTGTCCAATATCATGTGATAGTTGTTCACATCACCCCAAAGCTTCCCGGTATGTTCATTATAATAGGCTGCTCTGGCCTTGTCATTCTGCTCAAGCATGACCTTAGCCTCCTCATAGGACAGGCTCTCCTTGGCCATAATACGCTGAACGCGATCTTCCTTGTCAGCCACCACATACACATTAAATACATTGGGCTGTCCTGCCAAAATCTCCGAAGCGCAACGACCCAGAATAATACAGGGATTCTCTGCAAGCTTTTTGATTGCCTCTGTCTCAGATGCAAAAGTATTCTCCTGCAGCTCATGCTCAATATATGCCTTATCGTACACAGGGATATTCAATTTTTCGGACAACTCTTCGGCAATGAGACTTGCTCCGGTTCCGAACCTACGGCTCATGGTAATTACCAAATTCATAAAAATCCCCTCCTCCTATGTGCATTACATCTTATTCTTCGCCTATCATACCATAGATTTTAGAGTGGTACAAGTAAACCTTAACAAACAAATTTTTCCTGCTTTACGTCTCTTTTACGGGAAATAATTTCTTACGACCCTTGGCAGAAATCACCGGAAGTGCCAAAAGCAGAGCTTTACATACATTATCTGCAATCATACAGTACCATACTTCGGTAAGCCCAAGCTGCCAGATTTCCACACATATCCAGGTAAACAGGATTCGTACACCCCACATGCTAAGCGTGGTGACCCAGAATGTATACTTGGTACGCCCAAGTCCGTAATAAATACCCTCCATTACCACCATCAGACCAAAGAAAGGCTCTGAAAACGCCACCAATCGAAGCATTCCTGCACCAATCCTTGCCACCTCCGTGCTGTTGGTAAACACACACATCAAAGGATACGCTATCAAATAAAGCACAACGCCGCTTAATACCATCATACCCATGGTAAGTAATACGCTTATGAAACTTGTATTTTCAAATTTTGTGCGATTGCCCTCTCCCATAGAAATGCCCACCAACGTGGATGTAGCCGTACGAAGTCCATAACCTGGTATGTAGAAAATAGTCTCCGCCGTCACCGCAATGGAATGAGCCGCAAAAATCGTGGTTCCCATACCTGTCACAAGACTAGCAAACACCACATAGCCCAGACAGGAGGTTACATTGGTAGCCAGCACCGGAATACTCAGCTTGGCACAATCCGTTAAAATGTCCCTATCCACCTTAAAACACTTCCACTCCCAGTGTAGCAATACGTTCTTACGATACGCAATGAACATGAGGCAGCCTGACAGCGTATAGGAAATAGCGGAAGCGATGGCCGCACCGGCCACACCCAGACCAGCAGAATAAATCAATACATAATTGAGCACCACATTCAATAGGTTGGCACCCAGATTGATAAACATGGGAGTTTTCGTGTCCTTGGTAGCCCGGATAGAAGCCCCCAGAATAGAAGTACAAGCACGGAATACCATAGGAATACTAATGATGAAAAAGTAAATGGACGCATCTTTTTGGATTTCTTCCTCTGCACCCATCCATATAGGAATATAGGGACTTAGCACCATGGACAGGCAACCCACAATCGCACCGCACCCTACCGCCAGCATCAGCACCTGACTGGAAATCCGTCGAATACGCGCCTTGTCACCGCTGCCCACCGCCTTGGAGATCATGGATAGTGTGGCAATGCCAAGTGCCGAGCAGATACTGCCCACAAGCCAGGTTATGGTGGTGGTCACGCTGACTGCTGCCGTAGCATTTTCCCCTAATTTACCTACCATAGCCGTGTCCACATACTGAAGCAGTGTAGCCAACATTTCTTCTAATATCGTAGGTATTGATAAAGTTACCAATGCCTTAAAAATATGTAGTTTTGTTTCTTGATTTGTATTTTGCATAAACCCATCATAGCACATATTGGAAATTTTGTGTTATAATTTGATACATAATTGAATTATTTGTGTCCGCCGGTGTCCTCTGAGGAGTAGGGCCCTATATAGCCTATCGAGAGACCTTGAAAAACGTTCCGAGATAGGCTATATAGGGCCCTACTCCTCAGAGGACACCAGCAGACCCAAAGAAATAAATTAGGAAAAATTTTACAGAAAGGTCGAATTATCAATTGAGCAAAGCAATCACCAAATCACAAATCAAAGATTTTACACAGGGTAATATCCCGAAACAGCTTGTAGTCTTCGCATGTCCTCTGTTTTTATCAAACCTTTTACAGGTAGTATACAATATGGTGGACATGGTTATTGTGGGTAATCAACTGGGTAAGGTAGGTATTTCCTCCATATCCGTAGGCGGTGATGTATCTCACCTTCTGACCTTTATCGCCATGGGTTTTTCCAGTGCCGGGCAGGTAATTATTGCGCGACTTATCGGTGCCAAAGAGCGCCACAAAATCGGCACTTTCGTTGGTACCATGGGCGGATTTCTCATGGTCTGTGCCATTATCTTAAGTGTGTTGGGCCTGATTTTTCAAAATCAGCTTTTAACACTTATGAATACACCTGCTGAAGCCTATGCCGGTGCAGCTGCTTACTCCGCAATCTGCATGTGCGGTCTGGTGTTTATCTATGGTTATAATGTTGTCAGTGCCATCATGCGCGGCATGGGCGACTCTAAACATCCCTTTGTTTTTATTAGTATAGCCGCTGTTTTAAACCTGATTCTGGATGTGGTATTTGTAATAGGAATGGACATGGGTGCCGGCGGCGCCGCCTTGGCGACAGTTATCAGTCAGGCAGTAAGCTTTATCTCCTGCACTATCTTTTTGATAAAGAATTCCGAACAATTTGATTTGAATATAAAGTTTGTACAATTTATTAAATGGGACAACGAACTTTTAGGAGACCTGTTAAAGCTGGGCACGCCCATGGCAATTAAGTCCGCCGCCATTATGTTCTCCAAACTGTTTGTAAACTCTTGGATTAACTCCTACGGTGTGGCGGTTTCTGCCTTTGCAGGAATTGCCAATAAGCTGTCCTCTATTGCAAACTTAATCTCCAACGCAATGAATACCGCCGGCTCCACCATGGTGGGACAAAACATCGCCGCCGGAGAATTCGGACGTGTAAAGAAAATTTTGAAAACATTGGCAGTTATCACTCTGGGCGTTGCTACCTTACTTTCTTTGATTATTTGTATCTTTCCGGACCAGATTTTCGGACTCTTTATCACAGATGGAGATGCAGATGTACTGGCTATTGCCGGCGGTTACCTGCCCATCGCAGTACTTTTGTTCTTCGGAGCTGCTCTTCGTGCAGTAATGAATGCCCTGATTAACGGCAGCGGCAACCACCGAATTAACTTTGTCACCGCCATTTTAGATGGCATCATCCTGCGAATCGGCCTGGCACTGCTCTTTGGTCTGGCGCTTGATATGAAGCATTACGGCTTCTGGCTGGGCGACGCCGTAGCCGGATTTACACCCTTCTGGATCGGTGTGGTGTTCTATTTTACGGGATTGTGGAAAAAAGGCAAAAAGGTTATCTGACAAAAAAGGCTATGGCACCTACTGTGTGCCATAGCCTTTTTATCATCATTCATCTTTATAAATTATCGTCCGTACATATATTTTACTTCTTCAATTCTATTTTCATCACTACTCATATTGATGTATAACAGACAAGGTTCAACTTCACTATAATAATCAGCATCATTATAGAAGCATTTAGAGCTGCTGTTATAGCTAAAGGAATCTGTTATAACTGCTTCTACATCTTCCTTTGTTGAATTATAGGTAAGGCCACCGGGGAATACTGCAGATACTCCGCTTGTAGCAGTAATCGTCAGTCTCACTACCTCGCCCTGCTCTATAGGCATGTCATCTGTATCAGATGTACTGGTGATGTTCACGATAATTGCCCTTTCATCCTTTACCATGGTTGCAAAGGACAGACCTTGGTGAATCGCTACTTTGTCAGAGTCCTCTGTCAATGTCCAACCATTCGCTGTAAGGTCAGAAACCAACATGGGGAACTGATACTCCACACCGTCAATCTGAATATAATCGGAACTCCACTGCGTTGGAACAGGTGCTTGAGATGAAGGATCTGTATTGCCTGCTGTCACAGTTTCATCCATTTCTCCGCCAAGTACTAATGCCAACGCATTCTGTACGGAAAATGGATTATCATAATTATGCGCATAATATTCACCACGTATTGCATATCCATCCTTCATCGGAATAAAGAACAATGCCTGGTCCTTCCATTCATTCGTAGAAACCATAATGTCCGTTCCATTTACATTAATCTGTTCCGTAGATGCATTCGGATCCCATTCCTCAGCCTTCGCATATTCCTCCATAGAGCCATAATTCTTGGTTATATATGCTTGTATATCAAACTCATCATAATATTTTTCATCCAGAAAATCAAAATAGAGAACACTTCCGGATGTGGAAACATTTACATCTGTCACTGTTTCATCATAATCCAGTTCAAATTGTTCCCCTGAAGGAAAACATACAGTAAGGACATCTCCATCCGTCTCTGCGGTATAATCATGAGTCGGACGTATCTTGGTTCCATCCCCTTCTTCCAAGCCTACAAAAACGTATCCAAGCATCTCTTCAAAATCTGCATTTCCGTTATAGCCATTACTACGTCCATTATACAAACATAAGCCATTTTCAAGCTCGATAATAAAGTAATAGTCTCTGATTTCACCATTAAGCATCACTTCAAAAGCCTTATATTCTATATCACCAACGGTAGCATCTCTCATCTGCGTTACACTGAATTCTTCACCATGGTAGCCGTCCATGGTTTCATCATACAACTCCTGTACGGAAGCTGTTTCGCAACTCATTTCCAAAATGGAACCCGGATCGCCGATTAATTCAAAATCTGCATAAGATGAATTACCGGAATCCTCATCAGACATTTGAATTTTATCCGCATCAAAAGTAATTACTGCAGAGCGAGCTTGTTCATCCTTTCTTCCAAGCAAGGCAACTACATTGTCAAGACTATCTTTTTCCTCTTTTGTGTCAGTATTTGCTTTGGACGTGTCCTCATTTTTCGTTGCTTTACTACTCTTGCCGTCTGCGTCTTCCCTATCCGGAGTCTCCGTGCTGCCACATGCCACAAGACCCATCGTTAAAACCAAAAGTGCAATCATTAGTTTCTTTTTCATAGGCTTCTCCTTTGCAAATAATTTTATTAAATTATACTACAAAATGTCCTATTATTCAACGAAATTGTTATTTTTTTATCAAAAAAGGAACCCTATAAAGGGTTCCTCAATTCCTACAAACTTGCCGTTGTAAACTGGCTCTTTACCTGGGCCACTTCCTGCTCAGTCGCCTTGGCTGCAGGCACATAATACTGCTTATCCTTGGCAATCTGATAAATCTCCTCCTGAGACTGCTCGCAAGCATTACGAAACTGCTTCAAAGTCTGCTTAAGCTCCTTGTTTTCACACTGAGTAATCATTTCCGCATAGCGGGTCAACTCGCTGTTGATACCTGCCAAAGTGTCGGAAACCATAGTCTTTTCCTGCATCTGCATAACTTTCACCTCTCACCTTCTGATTAATCCAAAAACTTCATAAGCTGCTGCTTATTTTCCATTGCGGACTTGGCACCCTTCTCAAAAAACTGCTTTACCTGGGTGTCAGTTGCCTCCTTGGCATACTCCTGCATCTTGCAATGGGAAGTATCAAAGCCGCCGATGAGATGACGAATGTTCTGCAATTCAAGCTCTGAAATATTGCTCATATTCCCTCCGTTTCTGAAGTCCGACAAAGTTGCCGACTTCCTGGTTTGCGTTATTTTACGAAGGTATTATTTGCAGAAAATGAAATTTTTACTCTAAAAAAGCAAGATAACTTTTTCCTTTTGCCACTTTTTATCCGATTCCATGGACAACCACCTGATTTAAAGCTATAATATTAAGGATTAACGGACAACTCATAGTTCATTGGCCGGAGGACTTATTATTTCATGAAAAAAACAAAACTTACCTTTTGGATTATATTACTTGCAGCCTTTGCTGTCAGAATCATAGGAATCGCCACAGTTCCGGCGGGTATCAATCAGGACGAAGCCATGGGAGCGGTGGATGCCTGGGCACTTTCTATGTATGGCACTGACCGCTACGGTACTTTTTTGCCGGTGCATTTTACAGCCTGGCGCTACAGCCAGATGAGTGTACTACTGGCATATCTTATGATTCCTTTTATCAAGCTTTTGGGCTTCAATATCTATGCCATCCGCCTGCCGATGGTACTTATGAGCACCATGGGAATTGCACTGATTTACCTGATTTCCAAGAAATTTTTCTCTGAAAAAACAAGTCTTTTTATTATGGCACTGGCAGCCATTAACCCTTGGCACTTTATGCAGAGTCGTTGGGCGTTAGACTGTAATCTGTTCCCCCATGTGTTCCTACTGGCATTCTACTTGTTACTCTTGGGACTGGAGAAAAAGCGCTATCTGTATTTGTCTATGATAGCCTTTGGCCTGACCTTTTACTGTTACGGAATTGCGGTGTACAGCGTACCTGTATTCTTGTTTGTGTATGCCGGCTGGTGTCTTTGGAAGAAACAACTACCTTTCAAAGATATCTTAATTAGTATTGTGATTTTCCTGGCTGTAGCTCTGCCGGAAATTATTACCATGGCACTGAATGTACTTCATCGTCCCAGTATTGAAACGCCTCTCTTTACTATGCCTTACTTCCCGGCAAGCACCAGAGGAAATGATATTCTGTTTATGAATTTTTCCTTTGCACAGCTGGGAAAAAATGTTATGGCAATGATAAAGCAGGTATTTATACAGATGCCGGATTCCTTGTTTAATACACTGCCGGCTTTCGGCCCTCTGTACCATATATCCATTCCTTTTATTCTCATCGGAATTGTACAGTTTACCAGAAGGCTCTTTACCGAAAAGGATATTAAGAAGCAGACGGTCGACCTGGCACTCTGGGGATTTCTGATTACCGGCATCTGGGTTGGCATTATCACTTATGAAGTAAACGTAAACCGCATTAATATTATCTTTTATCCGCTAATTATATTGTGCGGATACGGTGTATGGCAGACCGTAAAATGGTGCGGCAAACATGGTCAGAAGTTAAGAAACATTTTGATTATTGCTTACAGCGTGTTCGGAATCGGGTTTTTCACACAGTATTTTACGGATTTTGCAGAAGATATTCAGATGTATTTCAATGTGGATTTTCTGGAAATCACCGAGACTGCTGATCAGATGGCAGAATATGACTCTCTCTACATCACCAGCAACATGGGCTGGCAAACCAACCCCGACATGGCAGAGATTCTGACACAGTACAGTTGTAAAATTGATGCACAATATTATCAGGAAAAATCCTCCATTACACAGGGACGGGAGTTGCTTCCCTACACAGAAAGATACCACTTTGTACACATGAAAGACCAGACCTTTGAAGATAAGGATAGTATCTATGTGATTCATCAAAGCGAGACAGCGTATCTGCCCGCAGATTATAAGGTTCTTGATGAAAACGATTCCTTTATGATTATAAAAATATCTTAACTCAAGTAATACACAAAAAGCACCTGGAAATTGGCGGTTATCCACCAAATCCCGGTGCTTTCTTATTCTATCCTCTTTTATTCTGCTCTCTTTTTCAGTTCTGCGAATCGCCTGTCAATCTCCACCTGCATGCGCTCCACCACATCTGCATATTCTTCCTTCTGCAAATGTTTCGTGCGACCCATCATGGAAAGCCAGTCAAGCACAGGAATCTTCTTGCCGGTTTTCTCCGGGTCATAAGAAAGCCTGGTAACACCCTGCTCCACATCATAAAGCGGGAAATAACAGCTATTTACCGCAGCTTCAATGACCTTACGCTCCGTGGCTGGCTTGTCGTTCCAGTTCAAAGGACAGGCAGAAATAGCCTTCACATAGGCTGTACCCGTAGTCTTTGCATAGTATGCCGCCTTAGCCGCCTTTTTGATAAAGTCCGTGGGGTTTGATTCTGCCACAGTTGCCACATAAGGAATTCCTGTAGCTGCCATAATCTGAGGCATATCCTTGTTAAAAAAGGTCTTACCGTACTGCTCTTTACCCACATGGGAAGTGGAGCTTCGGGCACCCATGGGCGTAGAATAGGACAATTGGTAACCTGTGTTCATATAGCCGCCATTGTCATACTCAAAGATAAGCAGCCTATGGCCGCGAAGAGCCGTTCCGATAGCAGAGCCCATACCAATATCCATGCCGCCGTCACCGCTGACCATGACAAAAATAATGTCTCCGGGCGGGATTTCGCCCTTCTTTTGCTTGCGGTAACAGATTTCTGCCACACCACTTAAGGTCGCCGCACCGTTTTGAAATAAATTATGCAGATATGGCACCTTAAAGCTGGTTCTGGGGTAAGCTGTGGTCACAATCATGCCACAACCTGTCTGGAACAGAAAGACTACAGGATCTTCTATTCCACGAAGCAACAGGTTCAAATTCACAGGAATACCACAACCGGGACAGGCGCCATGTCCGGGTGCGATTCGTCCCGGCATGGCAGTAACCGCATTTAAAGTACCTCCCGTAACTTTACCATTCTCCACCTTAGTAGCCCCGATATTGGTGCGCCCGGCAGTCACAGGTTCAAATAAAGGCTCACCCTCTGCCTTATTATCCTCTCCGGGTGTAATTCCGTAATAATCAAAATCCGACTTGGTGTGGTCTGCTGCCCAAGCCAGCATGGTCTTGGCATCCTCCTTGAAGAAATCCTTGCCGCCCAGACCGTAAACCAGACTTTTTACTTTGGCATTACTGCCCGTCTTTTGCAAAGCTGCACGCACTTCCAAAGACAGATTACCGCCTCCTGCACCATAGCTGTCCTGTCTGTCCGCCACCAAAATATTGGTACTGTGGCCAATCATCTCCGCCAGCTCATTACCGGGAAAAGGTCTGAGCACATGTAAAGTAGCTACGCCTACTTTTGCACCGTCAGCCCTCATTTCCGCCACGGCATCAATGGACGTATCATAGGAGGAACCCAACAGCACCAGCAAATCCTCGGCATCCTCGCAGTGTGTTCCCTCCACTTTTCCATAATTTCTTCCGGAAAGCTCCCCATAGGAGTCAAAAAGCTCCGGTAGCAGTTTGTCTGCCTGCTCCATGGCCAGATGTAACTGATATCTGTTATTGATGATATCCGGTTCATTCATATAGGAGCCCACCGTAATGGGATGTTCCAAATCCAAGAAAGGATATTCTTCTGTCTTGGGGCCAATATAGTTTTTTACAATATTATCATCCTCAAAGCGCAGACAACGACCCTTTTGATGGCTTGTAAAAAATCCATCATAGGCCACTACTACAGGAAGACGTACCTGCTCCGCAAGCTTCAATGCAATAATGTTAAAATCATAGACCTGCTGCACAGTACTGGCAAATAGAATAGGCCAGCCGGCATTCAAGATATACATAAGATCACTGTGGTCGCCCTTGATAGACAAGGGACCGGAAACGGTTCTGCACACCACATTCATCACCATAGGATATCTGGTGCCGGACTGCACCGGAAATTGCTCAATGGCATAGAGAAGTCCGTTGGCACTGGTGGCATTGATTACACGGCCACCTGCCACAGACGCACCATAGCAGATACCTGCTGCACTGTGTTCACCTTCTGCTGCTACCATGACCAAATCCGTCTTACCGTTTGCCCGCATGATATCCAGATTTTCCGCAATCTGAGTGGAGGGAGTAATGGGATAATAACCCATAAGATCATATCCGATTTGTTTGATTGCGATAGCCGCCATCTCGTTACCGGAAGCATATTCCAAAACCTGATTTTCCATTAAACTTCTCCTCCTTCCATTCGTTTCTCTGTAAGATAGGACTCCGATGTGATGTAACCGTCCGGACCGGCCTCTTCATAATATTTTGGCATACGCACAAGCTCCTGATTGGGAATAAAATAGTCCTTATTCGGATGCTCTGCCTCCACGCCTCGAACCAGTGCATTTACCGGACACACATCTACACAACGAAGACAGCCTTTACAGTGATAATAGTCCAGACCTTGATTGACCATCATTTCCCTGCCCTTGTACTCACCCTTGGCAAACTGGAACACCATGTCGGGACAAGTGGAATGGCACAAACCACAATTAATACAACGTTCCTTGATAAAAAGTGGAATGTAACCCTGACGGGAAGGGGATAAATCCGCAACTACCGTGCTTCCAAACCTGGGATTGATGCCACCGACAGGCGCCGTTTCATAGCCCCATTCCTGAGAAGTAGTGCCGCCACAGGTACAGTCGGCTTTTGCCGTCACATCCAATTTTTGTACCTCCTCAAATCCCCTACGGATACCTTGCAAATTGGCCTCCAGCGCATCAGGATATTTTTTACCAAGGGTATCTTTGCAAATCTGCTCGCCCACCTTGGGATTTTCAAGGCCCATTACTTTTAAAACAGCACCCAGCATCACCACATTGATGCGGGAATGAGTTTCCATGGCAATACGCTGAGCCTCCAACCCATAGAAAATACCGCAACATCCGGTGTTTTCAGTAAGCTTCTCCATAGGCTGTCCGGGCTCCAAGGAAATAATTACCTTGGTGTCCTGATTGCAGCCCTTCCAAACAGAATTATCCCGTAGAAGTGCCTGATGAAACACCACCAACAAATCCGGTTCCACAACCGGAGAATGGACTCTGATTTCCTTTTCCTTATCACAATACCTGATGAAAGCCTTCACAGGTGTACCTGTTTTCTCAGAGCCGTAACTGGAAAAACTGCTGCTGTTTACATCCAGATATTTTACACCCAGTTCACCCAACATCTTGCCGCACAGATTTGCACCCAAACCACCGATGCTTTCCAGTCGGATTTCATAATACTCCTTATTCACTATTCACTTACCTCGCTGAAAAACTGCTTGCCCATCTGGCACAAGGGACAAATGAAATCCTCAGGAAGGTCCTCAAACTTGGTACCGGGTGCAATACCACCCTCCGGGTATCCGGCCTCCTCATCATAAACCCATCCGCATACATCACATACATACTTCATTGCTTCTACCTCCTTTTTGATAACCCTAGTTTTCTTATTTGTGTTCTTATGGTATTTGGATATCGATTGAGACGCTTTAGGTCCTACCACGGAACGTTCCCACTCCGTGAAAAACTGCAGCGGTACATAAGGTTGCAAAGTACGCAACCTAAGTACCGGCGTTTTTCAAGGTCCCGTGGTAGAACCTAAAGCGCCTAATCGATAATTCAGATGCCAAAAACACAAATAAGAAAACTAAGATTTCCAAATAAACCAACTACTTACATAACTCCTCCGCAAGCGCTTCCAGCTGAGCGGTGCTTTCCTCATCGAGTGCTGAAAGGATACTGACTGTATTTTCTGCAAAAGTGATTCCCTTGCTTCGTTCAAACGTGTCTTTCATCAGTCTTGCCACGATGGGCATCCAAGTGCCGTTTTCCATAAATGCAACTGTACGGTTTGCAAAATTTCTCTCTGTCAGGCAGTTGATAAACTCCCGCATAGGCGGGAAAATCTGTGTGTTATAGGTGGTTGTAGCCAGAACAAGCTTACTATAGCGAAAGGCTTCGGCCACCGCCTCCGACATATCACATCTGGCAAGGTCTCTCACCTCCACCTTGGCACAACCTTTCTCTTTTAATCTCTCTGAAAGCAATAAAGCAGCCCTTCTAGTGTTGCCATAAATGGATGTGTAGGCAATAAGGCACCCCTCTTCTTCCGGCTGATAGGTGGACCATGTATGATAAAGTCCGATATAGTACCCCAGATTTTCTTTGAGCACCGGCCCATGCAGAGGACAAATCATCTGAATATCCCAACCAGCCACCTTAGC
The DNA here is from genome assembly GCA_045542555.1 of Acetatifactor sp. Taxonomy (GTDB): domain Bacteria; phylum Bacillota; class Clostridia; order Lachnospirales; family Lachnospiraceae; genus Acetatifactor. The sequence continues at coordinate 49,306 of JAZQLH010000029.1, forward strand.
AAGAAGTTTTTGCACATAAACACCATATTTTCCAACGATTCCGATATAATAGCGTCTGGCCTCATCTACCCAGTTTTCCGTATCCAAAGCACCGAACTTACCGAAGGCATCCGCCGAAAACAAAACCTTATCTGTAGCATCATAGGTCACGACAACCTCCGGCCAATGAACCATGGGCGCTGTGGCAAACAACAACTTATGCCTGCCCAAAGACAGCTCATATCCATCCGTCACAATTATCTGATTGTCCATAAAATCCGCACCATAATAATTTTTCATCATGCCAAAAGCCTTGGCTGAAGCCACTATTTTTGCAGATGGATACCTTTTGACAAAATGTAAAATACTGGCGGAATGGTCCGGCTCCATGTGTTGAACAATCAGATAATCCGGCTTGCGGTCACCCAGTACATTCTCCACATTTTGCAACCACTGCCCGGTAAATCCCACATCCACCGAATCCATAACGGCAATCTGCTCGTCCACTATGACATAGGAATTGTAAGAAATTCCCTCCGGCACCCGATACAATCCTTCGAATAAATCGATCGCCGTGTCCATTACACCGATGTAATTAATATCGTTGGTGATGTGCATGATTGTCCTCCATAGAATTTGTCGTTGTTATAATATATGCAAAGTTCAAGATAAAAATACTGACAAAGAAAAAAGTCCCGGAAACTTAAAGTTTCCGAGACTTCTATTTGTTGTCTGCTAGGAATTATTTTTAGAAAATAAAGGTTTTAATTGTTCTTTTAAAGCTTTGTAAGATGCAACAAAGGCATCGTAATTTTGATGGATAAAATCAAATCGTCCTTCTCTGCCTGCCATTTCCAAAGCTCTTGCATCCTCAGCCAGTAATAGATATCCAATATTTAGTAACTGTGCTTTCAGACTATGTATCAGAACAATATAGTTGGGATAATCCTTTTGCTTCCAAAATGACTGTAACTGCTCTAATTGCTGGTCGGCATCTTCATAAAGAATACGCAAAACATCCAGATAGAAAGACATATCTTCATTACAGTTTTTCAGACCTGCTGCCACATTAATTTGAGGAAGCAAATCTTCCAACCCATCGATATCCACGGAATGGGATACCTCTTTTACTTTTTCGCCCTCAACGAATTTGCTTTTGGGAATAAAATGCTTCAAAATGCGCTCTAATTCCGTAAACTGAATAGGCTTGCTCAAATATTCATCAAAGCCTTTTTCTATCAGTTCCTTCCGTACACCCAAAATGGCATTGGCAGTAAGTACAATGATTTTGCCTGCCCCTTCCTTAGCATAATGAGCAGAAAGATTGCGGATTTGCTGCATGGCCTCAATTCCATTCATCCCCGGCATCATTTGGTCCATAAAGACCAAATCATAGTTGATCATCTGACAACGGTCTATGGCCTCTGCACCGCTGGTAGCAGTATCTACTATCAGTCCGTAATGCTCTAATGTATTTTTGATGACCTTCAGGTTAATCTTATTATCATCCGTAACCAGTACCCGTGTATCACGGATTTGCAGATTGTCATTGTTTAGAGATTCCGTTTCCTCTGCTGTGGTCTTTGTGAAATTCAGGGGCGAATCATCCACGATTCCCTGCTTTAAAACCACCGTAAATGTGGTGCCTCTTCCATAGATACTGTCTACTTTTATAGTACCACCCATTAAATTTACATATCCGTTTACAATGGACAATCCAAGTCCGGTACCTTCCACACCGGAATTACGGTTCATATCAAAACGTGCGAAACTGTCAAACAAATGTGCTATGGATTCTTCCTTCAAACCAATACCGGTATCCGTTACCGCATACTCCAAAGTAGCTGTTTCTTCTTCCACACGCAACAATCGAATATGAAAAACCACGCCTCCTTTTTCCGTATACTTTACTGCATTATTTAACAAATTAATCAAAATTCCCCGTATGCGGGTCATATCTCCATACAACTCATTGGGAATTCTGGGGTCGATATTCATTTCAAAATAAAGCCCCTTCTTTTTGGCCTGTATATCAATCATATGACAAATTTCCTGCAACAGAAATGCCGTGTGATAATTACTGCAGGATAATTCCATTTTACCGGAGTCCAATTTGGATATATCCAAAATATCATTAATCACTGTCAAAAGATTTAAACAGGAGGTCTTAATATCCGAAGCATATTCATGAACCGTGTCCGAAGTATCCATTTTTAAAATCAATTCCGAAAATCCTAAAATGGCATTCATCGGTGTGCGGATTTCATGAGACATATTCGCCAAAAAGAGGGATTTTGACTGGTTGGCAGCCTCCGCTTCCTTTTTTGCTTCCTCCAGGCGCTGCATTGTTTTAATTCTTTCAGACAAATCTGTCACAACAATTATGTAGCCGATGATATCATCATAACGGTCCTTTATTTTGTTAATAGCCAGGTTGCAGTATATTTGGTTATTCTTACAATAAGAATCAATATTACTGCTACTTTCTTCAAAGTCAAACACGCTATCATTGTCTACTTCAAATAACTTGCTTAACCCAATTTTTTGTTGAGAAAAAGTATTCCTGTCAATATCAAAAAAGGTTGCTGCCGCATCATTGGCAATCTGCAGATTTTTTTCAGAATTATATACCAAAACAGGTTCTGACAAGGAATAATATATAAATTCTGACATATTAGCTATATTTATTTTGGATCGGTTGTTCGCACGAATTGCTACAAATACCACAACCATCCCAAAAAACTGGGTTAAAGTACTGCCGGGAATTGCTTTGAAACCTAATAACGGAAGTACCGTATCCAATATGGTACCAAGAAGCATGGCCGCAACTGTTCCCATAAAAATTTTGCCAAAAAACCGGATACGTTTTACTTTTGAAAAACACATATACAGGCTGATACAAAACATCAATATAGCCAGAATCAGACTATAGGCGGTATAAATTGTATTAGCAGGACCGGCTTTAAAGGAATAGGTCATTCCGCTGGCATCTAACTGATAAATGGTTTGTCCCCGTTCCACGGTAAGAAAATACACAAATACACCCAGCGCGGCAAACCCATTAAAAATATTGGTCCAGCGCTTTTTGATACCGGACAGATAAGAAACCAGAATTTGGCCGATAATAAGATACAAAATCGTGCCAATCATGCCAAATACCCGACATCGATATGCCCACTCCGTATCTGTTTGAAGAATTAAAGCACCAAATCCGATACTCCAGATTGCACTACTTACACAAAATACAATCAGTAGCTTATTCTCCGTATCCTTCCGTTCCTCCGACCACATAATGACAGCCGCAAAAACAAGTGCCAGAATACAAAATATAAACAAAATAATGGGACAGGCATATTTGATAATTTCCATAATCGTTACCCCTGCTGTATTTTATTCTGTAATAACAACCTTCTCCAAAGTCTCGGCCACATCCACTATTTCCGGACCATTAGAAAAAGCCTCCGTATTGTCTGCAACCTCCATGGGATCCTCCGGTATCTGCTCCTCTTCCTCTTCATCCCAGAGTGACTCATGCTCTTCGCGCTCTTTTTGTTTGACCAAAGCTCCCATATTTTTGGCCGCCTGATACATCTCCATACTGAATTCCATCAGCTTCTTCTCATCAGAAGCAGGCACAATATCCCCCTTCATAAGACGCCTTGCTACTTCCATTAACTTACCCAGGTCCTCTACATATTCCTCCATAGCTTCGCCCTGCTGCTTGGCAGAAACCATATTGGCTGTGGCCGACCACTGCTCAAGAAGTTTGTCCATATAATCCCTGTACTCATTTTGCTTCTCATCCACAGCCTTTATGGAAAGCTCCAGTATGGCAGCCTCATTCGCATAAAGTTCCTTTCCGTCGGGAGTGGTATTTATCTTATTCTCCAGTTCCTTCTTTTGCCTGGTGAGAATCACCTGTTGCTCCCGATACGCCTTTATCTGCGAATTATAAAGTTGTCTCGCCTCTGCTATCTTCATTTTATCACATCCTTATGATTTATAAAATACTTCCCTGTATCTAATAAATGTATCGGCGAATTTATGCAGAAATATAATAAGTCCATTTCTGCCTGCTTTAAAATTATAAACCGATTGTAAGTTATTTTTTATCCACAGCAAGCTACAAACTTACTACTCGATCAAATTCATTTGCTGCCCCACTCCTATGAGTAACCATAATTACCACCTTTTCTTTCATCAACTCCCCTATTGCTCTATTTACCATCATCTCGCTGTGAACATCCAGTGCCGACGAAGGCTCATCCATCAAAAGAATTGGCGAATCCTTTAAAAAGGCTCTGGCAATGGCAATGCGCTGTCTTTGTCCCACAGAAAGATTGCTGCCACCGGCATCCAAAACCGTATCATACCCCTTAGGAAACGTCCGAATAAATTCATCTGCATAGGCCAGTCGGGCAGCCTGCACAATCTCTTCTTCCGGCACGCTTCCCTCTCGACTACTGCCAATTGCAATATTTTCCCGAATTGTCCCTTCAAACAAATAGCTTCTCTGCGGTATATAGGTAATAAGCTGTCTTAACTGAAAAAGGGAATATTCGCTTGCCTCCCGGCCATACAGCCTGATGGACCCGGAGCCTTGATAAAATCTCATAATCAGCTTTAACAATGTACTCTTACCACAACCCGATTCTCCCATAAGCATTACCTTTTCCCCATCTGATAAACAAAGAGAAAAATCCTGAAGCACCGACTTTTCTCCATCATAGGAAAAGGTGATGTTCTCCACCTCTATCGGGACAGCTTCTTTTTTAAGCTCTATCATAGCTTCCCCCTGAGCTTCTTCGCAGTCTAATTCAAGAAAGTCGAACACTCTTCCGGCTTTCACCAACGATGCAGAGAATGTGGAAAGCGCAGAACCAAAGCTTTGCACCATGGCACTGACGCCCATCTGAAGAGACACAATGGCCATGACGGTTCCATAATCCAGCTGTCCGCAGGATACCAGATATGCACCCACGCCAATGGTTCCAAAGCTTGCAAGAATCCCTAAAAGAAATGCCACCATTTCAAGCATTGCAGCCTTTTTTGACCTTTTCTTTTCATCCTTTAATACCTTTTCATTCTCCATATGAAAATTATCATAAACGATAGATGCGCCGCTATACATCTTAAGCTCTGTAAAGCCTGATAAAATATCACTTAGCCGGGTGGTAAGGCGGGAAACCTTATTCTGAATCCCTTTGTCCATTTCTTTTATCTGCTTGTTGATTACTACGGAAATATATACGGTCACAAGGCAAAAGCTCACCGACACCACCGTCAACAACGGACTGTAGACAAGCATGGCAATCATGGAGGTCACACCATTCACCAAGCGTCCCAACACCCAGAAAATATGAGAAAAATAGGAGTCCTTTAGGGAATTGGCATCCCAATTCAAGGTCTTAAGAGCCTCTCCGCTGTGATGGGTTTCATAGTAATTTATATCCAGCTTCATAAGCTTTTTAAAAAGCCGGATTTTAATGTCAAATACAATTTTTCGCACAATTTTTATCTGAAAATATCTTCTGTAAGGTGCCAGACAGTTTAACACAACCAAGCTGACACAGATGACCACCGCTTTCTTGAATAACCTATCGTCCCTATATTCCATAGCATTAAAAATCAACTTATTCATATAGGGATACATAAGGTTTAACACAACAGAAGTAAGAAGTGTCATGATAAAAACAGACCAATAAGCCACTTTATATTTACCGATATAAGAAAAATATCTCTTCAACTCTCCCATCACACCGCACCTCCTGACATCCTATATTCATTATACATTTTGCAATATTTTCCCTCTGCGCTCATAAGCTCCTCATGAGTTCCGGTCTCCACAATCCGTCCTTCCTCCAACACAATGATTTCATCGTAATTCACAATAGTGTTCAGACGATGAGCCACATTAATCATAGTCTTGTCGGCGGAAATTGCAAGCAATGTTTCGTTCACATGCTTTTCTGTCTCTGTATCTAAAGCAGACGTGGGTTCATCCAGCAAAATAATAGGCGCATCCTTTAAAATTGCTCTGGCTATGGCAATTCTTTGCCGCTGTCCACCGGACAGATTATTGCCCCGCTCTTCCAGCAGCGTATCATATCCCTCCGGCAATTTTGCAATAAACTCATGACAACCCGCCTTTCTTGCGGCATCCAAAATTTCCTCCTCACAGGCATCCGGCTTTCCAATGCGAATATTGTCCCGTACGCTCATGGGAAAAATCACGGATTCCTGGGAAATTAAGGCTATCCTGCTTCTTACCTCCTTCGGATTCATATCTGCAAACCGATTGCCATAGAAATAAATTTCACCTTCATCGGCTTCATATTGTCTGCACAATAATTTCACAATGGTGCTCTTACCACTGCCGCTTCGTCCAACCAAAGCAACCCTTTTGCCCTCCCCAACGGATAAATTGAATTGCTCTAAAATATTTGAATTACCCTCTTCCTGATTGGAATAGCCAAAGGAAACATCTTCGAATGTAAAGACCTTTTCGGAGACTTTTGTAAATGTTGACGCCTGCTTTTTTTCACACTCCACAGGCATATCCATTATTTCAAATACACGTCTTGCAGATATCATTGCCATTTGGGTTCTGACCACCAACTGATACGCATACACAAGGGGCTCATTAATTTTCTCAATTCCACTGACGAATGCCACCAATATTCCCAGTGATACCTCTCCTTGTAATGCCAGATATCCACCTACACATAGCGCAATGGCGGTGGGCGCTTCCCGAATCAGAGCGGACAACGGCTCAATATTGTACTGCCATAAATCGTTTTTGTTGGAGATATCCAATGTCTCCTTCAATGCCCCATAATACTTGCTCTGCATTTTCTTCTGCAAATTGTAAGATTTAATCACATCCGCTCCGTCAAAGGCCTCCTGTATATGATTATTGGTCAGCCCCAGCCGCTTGACATACTCGGTCTGAGCCATTTTCACCGGTTTAAGCAGCTTAATACTTAGAGGAACCATGACAAGAAGAGGTCCCAGACACAATACTGCAAGCATCGGATTCATGGAAACCAGATACACAGCAAATACCATCACCACAATGGGTACATACAAACAATCCTTAAAATAAGTCTGCATATAACCGGCAATGGTGGCCACATCAGAGGATGACCGCTCCATGATATCCCCGAAATTCTGCTTCTCCATAACATTTGGTGCAACATTCATAATATGACTTACCAGGTCCCTACGCATATCCCGCAAAATATTTGCGCCAAAGCTTCCCGTGAACCGAACCACCAGATAATTGCCCAACATACCCATCACAACCACTACAACTACTTTTATCAACGTTTCCGGCAAAAATGAAAGAATTTCCCCGGAAAGAGATCTGTCAATTATCTGTTTTAAAAGATCAACAATCCACACATTAGCTACGGAGCATCCCAAACCGGACAATACAATCAACAATATCTGCATCCAATAGGGTTTGGCATATCTGATAATCTTTTTCATACTTTACAGTTCCTCCTTTGTTTGCTATACTTTTTACAGTTTATCAATTCTATAAAGCTACAACAATTGCAGATATGCACGATTTTTATATACTATTTGCAATATTGCTGACCCGTAATTGCAAATTGTTTCATGATTTTCTGCGAAAAGGAGAATGCTATATGCCACAACAAGACCGTCACAAAGAACGCATTATTCCCATTGAATTTGATTTTTACGATAAACTGGAGAGTCTGCCGGTGAAGGAACGTTGCTCTGTCGTTTTGCTTACCTGTGGCTCCGCCACCATCAAAATAAACAGCCACATTCGCAGACTGGATTCTCCCTGCGCACTGTGCCTGTCCCCATATGATACCTTTGAACTCATTCAATGCGAAAATCTCAGTGCCAAGTCCTTTCACTTTGATCCCTGGTACATCAAGGCATGCCTTTGCTTTGACAATCTGGAAGATTCTGTGGAAATTGACCCGCAGTACACCTATGACCGCATTAAGCTTTACATGTTTACCAAGCATACGGACCACTTTCAGGGGATTATTACACTTACCCCTCAAAGCTATATTCACATAAATGAGCTGATGTTGATGATTGGTGCAGAAACCTTTTCTCAAAGTGATGGCTTCTGGACCTGCAGAATCCGCAGAATGCTCTTGCAGCTTTTGAACAGTCTTTATGATATTTTTGTGGACCAGCGGAAGCTGAAATTCTTTGAATCCGCAGAGAGCCACAATCCGGCCACCCTTTGCGCAGAGTACATTCACAATCACTATGCTGAAAATATTACTCTTGGCATGTTATGTGAGCTTGTGAATCTGAACCGAACCTCCTTAAATCAGAAATTTAAGGAACAATTTTCCTTTACCTGCATGGAATACCTGTTAAACTATCGATTAAAAATATCCCAGGAGCTTTTGTCCAATACCAATATGAAAATCCACGAAATTGCTGAGAACTGCGGTTTTAAGTACGATACCTATTTTATAAAGCAATTTACCCAAAAGCTTGGGATATCACCTGCCATGTATAGGAAAAATCCGCTGGGATATTCAGCGTATGAAGGGAAGAAGATACGGAAATTGTAGAATGATTTCTTATTTTGTGTCGCCATAATGATATCTGCAAGCAAGGATATATACATTTTTTCCATCAGTCTTGTATATAAGCCTATCTTTGTCATTAATACGCCTGCTCCAGAATCCGGCCAGATTCCCAATCAGTGGTTCTGGCTTTCCAATTCCTTCATTACCGTTTCGGCAGATATCTTCAATCAGATTGTTTATTTTTCTTAGCGTCTTTCTATCCTCTGTCTGCCAGTAAATGTAGTCTTTCCATCCATTCTCGGTGAATACTTTATTCATCTGCTTCTACCTCTGCAAGATTATGTGTTGAGAAGTTTCCTTTTTCCAACTGTACCTTAGATTCCATTAACCAATCATAATTTGCCTTGTTATCCATTACATAAACATTTTCCATCAAATTATTGTAGGATTCCTCAGACATCATGACCACATTCTTGTTCTCTTTTCTTGTGACAATCATTGTTTCATAGTCATCTGTAACTTTATCCATATAGGTTTTCATATTATCACGAAGATTTGTATAATTCACAGCTAACATAATATTCGCCTCCCAATAAACGTACGGTTTTCTGTACTTTTATTATAACGTACAGTTTTTTGTACGTCAAGTAATCATAATATTATATGCATTTTATTAGGCTTTCATTTTTCTAATTTGAAAGATTGGATATATGATTTATTTGATTTTTATATAGAATTGATAAATCAGTAAAAATGACTTTAAAACCCTATTCATTGGTGAAATTGAATAGGGTTTTTTAAACATACTCATGAACAATACTTATTATAGCAGACCTCTGCCTCATCCGGCGACAATGAAAAAATCTTTGTAAGCTTTGCAATAATACGGTCTTTAGGGACATTTTCCTCCACATTATCTAAAATATAAGCTTCTATACCCTGACTAAGACCCTCTGCACGACCCTCTGCACGACCCTCTGCACGACCCTCTGCCAGACCTTCTGCGTGACCTTCCTTGCGTGCTTCTTCTCGCACTTCTTCTCGAATATAATCTTTAAGACCCTCTGCACTCTGCCAAAATATCATATATTTTAAAGACACCTCCTCGTCATGCTTCACATGCTCCACCATGTTATGAATTTCCTGTAAAAACTCACTGGTTACATTTTCCTTGGAACTGTCCTCCATATAAGTAAGAAGCTGCTTAATTTCTTCGGTACGTACATGATTCATATTTCCTCCTTTTTCGTAGGCGAAATAAAGAAGAAATATACAATAATCCTGTTACTGTTACTCTTCCTGTGCAACTTCGCCATATTCAAATATAATTTATGGGAATTTGCAACCGAATGGTCTAGACAGTCCCAGATTTGTTATGTTTAACATATCATATCAGACGCATCGTGTCAATATTGTTTTTTAATTTTTTTCCACGTCCTCACCAGCATAACTGCTGCCAGTACTGCCACAAGCACCGATGTGCCAAACATATTCAACCACAGCCCGTTTAATCCAAAGGGCCAAAACGCCACAATGACAATCAGTGGAAATACAAGCGCACTTGTGACGGAGAGAATAGAAGCCTGCAAGGGTTTTTCAATTGCGCTGTAAAATCCTTGGGCACAAAAACTAAACCACCGAATCAAGTAAGCAATACAGAAAATTTTCAGTGCATCTTTGGCCATCACTAAAAGCTCCGGCTCATTTACATCCACAAAAAGAGAGGCCAAAGGCTTAGACAGAAAATACATAACTGCCGTACCGATACAGGAAACAACCGCACTTGCTGCAAACACGCATTTAGCAATACCCTTGACGCGGTCATAGGCCTTGGCACCCCAATTAAATCCAATGGCAGGCTGTAAAGAATCATTCATACCATACAAAAAGGGCTGAATAATATCACTTGCATACATGAGCACGCCGTAAGTAGCCACTGCCATCTCACCGCCCACTCTCAAAAGCACCACATTCATCACAACTGACGTAAGACGACCTGCCATATTGTTAAGAAATGTAGGTGAACCGCACGCCACAATTTTTCTGATTACTTCACCGGAAAACCGGGGCCTGCAGAATTTTAACAACGCTTTTCCCCGCACAAAAGGTATCATTGCAAGTAACGCACAAAAAGACATGGAAGCGCAAACGGCCAGCGCCGAACCTACCACACCCTTTTGCAATATCACTACAAAAACAAACAACAGCACAATATTGAGAACTGACATCAGGATATTTAAAAGCATACTGCTTCGGATAAAGCCGCTGATTCTAAGAAAATTATCCATAGCAAATACCAGCGTAATAAAAGGTCCGCACAAAGCATAGGTACGAATATATTTTACCGCCAGCACAGCTACTTCACCCTCTGCTCCCATCCATCGTATGATTATGGGAGATGCAAAAAACATAAAAATTCCCATCAAAAGTGCGGCCAGAAAAATCAAAATAAGGGAACAGGAAAAAATATTATTCGCCCTCTTCTCATTTTTCTCACCTAAGGATATGGAAATAGGTACGGAGGAACCCACACCAATCATATCTGCCAGGGAAAAATTAATTAACACCAATGGCATGGCAAGATTCACCGCAGCAAAAGCCGTACCACCCACATAACGCCCAATAAAGCTACCTTCCAAAATGCTGTAAGCCGATGCCGCAAACATGCTGACCATGCCGGGAATCGCTGCTATGAAAAATAACTTAACAGGTGATGTTTTTGTAAACAAAGTCTTTGAGTCCATACTCATTTATCTGAAATACTCCTTTTCCCAAGTATTCTTAACTATATAAAGACGAGTCTGTATTATAGTCCGAATTTATATCATTGTCAATAGAAACAGCCGGGCTACACACCCGACTGCTTCATCATTCCCTTATATGTTAATCGCTATTCTCATACATGTATCCACCACAGCAATTCCCATAGTAAAAAAGGTCATCATCACCATCAAAAATACTGCTGCCTTATCATACACAATCCGCTTTTTTATAAAATTGGAAAGTAAAATTTCCAGTCCTAATGTAATCAGCATAACAGGCCAAAGGGAGAAAATAAAATCATAGCTTACCAGATGACCTAAGGTATGCAATAAAAACAATATTCCAAAACCCATCATGCTAAGGCCTGCCGTAATAGAACCCACCCGATGGGTATGAATTGTTTGTATATTATTCTCCATCGAGCTCCTCCTTCTTACCTTGTATGAGCTTGATACCAAGAATAATAATTATAATGGCAATCACCAACTGAGGAATAGTGTCAATTAACGGAGCCAGTTGATTCCACAAATGTTCCGGTATCATCCAATATATTACAGAAGATAAATTCTCCCACAGCATGACTACACCAAGTGTAATAAGAATGTAGGCACCCCATTTTTTTAGTGTAGGATTAGAAACCGAAATCTGCTTTCCCTCCAAAAATTCTGTCCAAACATACTCATCCGTCAATATCTGAAACTGCTCAATAGGACAAGTAGACAAGCTTCTCGCATGAAAAAAGCTGTAAAACCAGATTAAAATGCCTACAAAAGAAAATGCATCACTAAGCCTTAAAACGGAAGGAATCAAAATACTTGCAAAAAACAGTGCCATCAGGCTGACTCCGTTTTTCATAAATCCCATATACATCTCCGCCGCTCCGGGCATAAAAGAAAATACAAATCTAAAAAAACCATTCTTTTTTTGTCTCATTTTATCGTCCTCCATTTCTTCCGGTAAAAATACCCAATTCTCTCTCACCACTGAAAATATTCGTTCCACCAAATTTCTCTGTAAAGTAACCTTGATTATTTAGAAACTCCTCCCTGGTAGCAAACCTGCTCTCCTTGCCAGAGCATTCTCGTTCCGGTTCTTGTAATGTCAAATTTTCAGACATAGACGGCAAAGCAAAAACTAAAATAACTGCTGCTGCCACCGATGCACATACCTTCAGACAATACATCCTAAATTCTCGTATATTACTTTTTGGTTTGGTTACCAAATCCACCCGTTTTAAAATCTCTTCCAACATATCAGGAGGTGCCAAAACCAGCTCTTTTTGTTCCACGTCTGCAATCAACAGCTCCAATTCTTCATCCGACAAATAATTCCTATTCTGTGTCATTCTATCAGCATCTCCTTTCTAAAAGATTTCTTCAACATATCTTTAGCCCGGTAAATTTGTGTCTTCACCGTATTTAAGCCAACTCCCGACTGCCTTGCAATTTCTCCGGCAGGTTTCCCCTCCAGAAAATGTTCTCTGGCAATCCGGTCATAGGGCGGTGATAAGGCTTTACAACTTTTTTCCAATTCCCTCAGAACTTCATGGTTCATTGTCTGCTTAAGGGGGTCATCTTTTTGTATCAAAGCTTCCGTCGGCATATCCTCTTCCAGAGTAGGAACCTGACGTCTGGCCGCTTCCCTGCAATAATCAATACTTTTATTGCTTGCAATTCTGCAAAGCCATGCCTTTTCAGCCTGTCCATTAAATTCTTCCCAGTGCTTATAAGCAGAAAGAAAGGTCTCTTGCGTCAGATCCTCCGACGCAAAATAATCACCGGTGATTTTCAGACAGATGGAAAAAATCAAATTCTGATACTGATTCACAAGCCTTGTTAAATTTTCTTTCGAATCGATTTTTTCCACCTCCCTTCTGCTTTCAATAGATATAACGTAACACAATTTCAAAAAGATTCAAAAAAATAAAAAACCGAAAACCTTTGGCTCTTCAAAGATTTCCGGCATTGTATCTGGCACCGCCTGGGGGAATCGAACCCTCAACTAGCCCTTAGGAGGGGCTTGTTATATCCATTTAACTAAGGCGGCATTTAGGTTTTAGAGCTCCTCCGGGAAATTAATATATCCCTGAAGCCAGATGACACCCTTGAAGCGTCGGCCTACCTGAGGTTCTCCAAACAAATCTATTATATTGATACAAACGTCAAATGTCAATTCATTACAGGTAATTGTAAGAACATAAATTTCTTCCCCTGTAATTTGGTTCCTGGTGCGATGAACATTTTCAATCTCCCCCAAAACAGAGTATTGGTCACATTCCACACCATAAGGCATAAAGTAAGTATCCACCAGACTAAACACATCTTCCTTATGAATTCTGCGGGAAATGGTAGTATACATATCCATCTCTTCCAAAGTCAATGTTTCGATGGCATCCTCGTCACCCTTTCTGGCAGCGGCAATCAAATTACTACGGTTCTGAGAATCCTTTTTTACCTTCTCTTTCTGCATCTCATCTTTCATAATGGGCAACATGATTGTACCACTGGTAGAAAGTGCAGAGAGTGTCAATGTCGTTCCCCGAATGGGAAGCTTACCCAAAGACTGGGCCTTTACATAAGGAATCATATTTCTCAAATAAAAAATCAGAGAAATGCCCACTTTCACATCGTCACAAACTCCCGCATAGGAATATTTTGCGGCATGACGCTCCACCGACACATCCTCGTAGGAAGTAATACCGGTGCCCTCCAAATAAGGGTAATAATAATCATAAATAAATTTATCATCGTCATCGAACTCGCCACACACCGCAATGCCCATGTTTCCGGCAAAATTTTTGCGAAATTCTCCCAACATCACGTCTTCATTATTGGTAGTATACGCTCTGGTGTCCGAATTCATAACAACTTCCGTCAGAAGCTCTTTGGTCTTCTTGCGGTCAGTCAAAGAACTAAAGCCGATGGCTCGAAGATATCTATGCAAAAATTTCACCTTCTTTCTTGGTTCATTTCACAAAATTATTTCTCACGGACATTTACAAAATACTTACTATAATCCTCCGGATTAACCACTACTTCAATGGTATCTCCTACCTGATACATGGAAGGAATGTCGCTCCACAAATTTTCACTCTGAAAAGTATAACTACCATAAGAGCAAACAATTCGATAAGGATGCACATCATTAAAGGAAAAAGAAGTATTTAAATCAATAGATTGTATTAAGGCATAAATTGTATTACCCTTTGATAGCAAACTTTTCTTTTTCACATTGTTGGCCAGAGATTTTGAAGCAGGCACGGCACCTATCAGGAAAAATATGAGACCAAAAGCAATTAACATTGCTCCACTTGAATCAAAAGCTTCCTTTTGCTTAATCTTTCTGGGATTTTCCGGATCACAAAGAATATCTATTGTAATTCCTTCCCGCATACTGCTCTTATAGTGACCAAAACTAACATGCTCATAAGTAACATCATCAAATGTGTAGGTTACATATACATCATGTCTTGTTACATAATCTCCGTCAGAATCTTTTTCTCTATAGGTATCTATTTCTACAATTTCAGCTTTTATTGTCTCTGCTGTTTTCTGAAAATTGGCATAGTGAACCATCATAAGAATTCCACCAACCATTGACAACAAACCGATTACAATAAAAATGAGAATAAATGTTGTTAATCCTTTTTTAATCTTCATTTCTTATCCGATTTTCTCCTTACCGCCCATGTAAGGTCTAAGCGCCTCGGGGATATTGATGCTGCCATCCTCGTTTACATTGTTCTCAAGGAATGCAATGAGTCCTCTGGGAGTTGCAAGTACAGTATTGTTCAGAGTATGCACATAGTAAGTGCCATTCTCGCCCTTGGTACGGATGCCAAGACGTCTTGCCTGCGCATCACCCAAAGTAGAACAGGAACCAACCTCGAAGTACTTCTGCTGTCTGGGGCTCCATGCCTCAACATCACAAGACTTCACCTTAAGGTCAGCCAAGTCTCCACTACAACACTCCAAGGTACGAACAGGAATATCCAGACTTCTGAAGAACTCTACGGTATACTGCCACATCTTGTCATACCACTCCATAGACTCCTCAGGCTTACAAAGCACTACCATTTCCTGCTTCTCAAACTGATGCACGCGATAAACACCACGCTCTTCAATACCATGAGAACCAACCTCCTTACGGAAACAAGGAGAATAAGAGGTCATGGTAACAGGCAGACTCTTCTCGTCCACAATCTGGCCCTGGAACTTACCAATCATAGAATGCTCGGAAGTACCGATCAGATACAAATCCTCGCCCTCAATCTTATACATCATCGCTTCCATCTCTGCGAAACTCATAACGCCTGTAACCACATTACTGCGAATCATAAAAGGAGGAATACAATATACAAATCCCTTGTCAATCATGAAATCTCTCGCATAGCTGATCATTGCAGAATGAATTCTTGCTGCATCACCCATCAGATAGTAGAAACCGTTACCACTGGTACGACCTGCAGCATCCTTGTCCAGACCATTGATACGATTCAAAATATCTGCATGGTAGGGAACCTCAAAATCAGGAACTACAGGCTCACCGTACTTCTGAATCTCCACATTCTCACTATCATCCTTACCAACGGGAACAGAAGGGTCAATGATGTTGGGAATCTTCATCATGATGCTCTTAACCTTCTCGGTAAGCTCAGCTTCCATTGCCTCAAGCTCTGCCAGACGCTTTGCACCTGCTGCAACCAAAGCTTTTTTCTCCTCAGCCTCTTCCTTCTTACCCTGTGCCATAAGACCACCAATTTCCTTGGAAATCTTATTACGGTTTGCACGAAGATCATCCGCCTCCTGTTTTGCCTTTCTGCTCTCCGCATCCAGTGCAATTACCTCATCTACTAAAGGTAACTTCTCATCCTGAAACTTCTTCTTGATATTCTCCTTTACAATTTCAGGATTCTCTCTTAAAAATTTAATATCAATCATAACTTCCTCCATTTATGACATATGTGTCATTTATTATACAGCACATTTGTGCCTCTCTTACTCTTCACCTACTGCAATTGCTAAAGCCTTTGCCTCTTCCTTACCAAGATCAATCACACTCTCGCCATTTTTGATTTCTTTGGTGTAGCAGTAGCAACCTTCCGTACTGTGTACAGAGTTCATGATAAATCCATTATTGTTCTCATCAAGCAAAGCCAGACAAAAACTAAGCTGTCCGCCCATCTGATTGAAGGCATCATATTTTACAAGACCCACCTTCTGGAAGGCTGTCTCCATCTGTTTCATGATTGCACGGATGTCCTTGCGGTTCGTCTCCACACTGTTCTTCAAATAATGATTATCTTCAAAAAGTGCTGCAATATCCTCTTCCAGACTCTTGGCATTTTTACCGGTAGTAAACTTATCTAACCGGGCTTTCAGCTTACCTGTCTTTCTTATCTGGACAATCAATAAAATCAATACAACCAGTAAAAGTACAATTGCCACACCTACAGCAATCACCAGATAACCCAGGTCAAGTCCACCCAGACCCATCTGTTGTAATAATGTCGTACTCATATTTAATCTCCTTATTTCTCACCCATCAGATCAATCAATCTGTCCAAATCATCATTATTGTAAAATTCAATTTCAATCTTGCCGGCACCGTCTCCCTTACCGGTTACGGTAACTTTAGTGCTCAGGACACGCTTCAATTTCTCTTCGATATCCTTGTAAATCAGAAGCATGGTCTCGTCGTCTACCTTCTTAGTCTTGGTAGGCTTATGAAGATTCTTTACCAGCTTCTCCACATCACGCACACTAAGTTTCTCATCAAAGATTTTCTGAGCAACATTGTACTGCTCCTCTGCATCTTCGATGGCAAGAAGCGCACGAGCATGTCCGGTGGTAATCATCTCATCAATCACCATCTGCTGAACTTCCTCGGTAAGCTTAAGCAAACGTACAGAATTGGTTACTGCCGCACGACTCTTGGACACGCGCTCAGCTACCTCGTCCTGCTTTAAGTTAAACTCGGTCAACAGTCGCTTGTAAGCCTGAGCCTCTTCAATAGGGTTCAAGTCCTCACGCTGAATATTTTCAATCAGGGAAATCTCTACAATCTCCTGCTCGGTATAATTACGAATAATAACAGGAACTTCCTTCAGACCTGCCATTCTGGATGCACGCCATCTACGCTCTCCGGCAATAATCTCATAGTGGTCCTTTCTATCCTGCACCAAAATAGGCTGCAATAAACCAAACTGCTTAATGGAATCTGCCAGCTCCTGCAAAGCATCCTCATCAAAATTTTTACGAGGCTGCTCCCTGTTAGGCTCCACCATAGTAATCTTTACCATGGTCTCAGGACCTTCAGTCTCAGCAGATTTCTTCTCCGATTTTTCAGGTTTCTCTTTTGTTTTGGTATCCCCAACCATGTTAGGAATCAAAGAATCAATACCTTTTCCCAATCCTTTTCTAGGTGCCATACCCTTTTCTCCTTATCTCTTTTTGTACGCAATTACTTCATCTGCTAAATTCATGTAAGCCTCCGCTCCTGCAGAACGAGGGTCATATCTGGTAATGGGCATACCATAGCTGGGTGCCTCCGCCAAACGAATATTTCTGGGAATCAAAGTCTCATACACATGAGCCTTCAAATTTTGTTTCACGTTTTCAACTACCTGCATAGAAAGATTGGTACGGGAGTCAAACATTGTAAATACCACACCCTCCATATCCAGTGAAGGATTCAGTCTCTCCTTTACCAGATTTACAGTATGAATCAACTGGCTCAATCCCTCCAATGCATAATACTCACACTGAATAGGAACAATCACACTGTTTGCAGTAGTCATTGCGTTAATAGTTAACATATTCAAGGAAGGAGGACAGTCAATAATAATGAAATCAAAACTATCCTTTACATAATCCACTTCATTTTTCAATATGTATTCCTTGCGATCTATACCAATTAACTCAATCTCAGCAGCCGCCAAATTTACATTGGAAGGAACCACAGAAATATTATGAATAACGTCCTTTACCATACAATCATTGATAGAGCATTCACCCAAAATTAATTCATAAATGGTATCCTCTAAATCATTCTTATCAATACCAAATCCACTGGTGGTATTGCCCTGAGGATCTGTATCAATAACCAGAACCTTTTTACCCTTCATAGCCAAAGCAGCTGCCAGGTTAATAGATGTGGTGGTTTTACCTACGCCACCCTTTTGGTTTGCAATTGCAATCGTTCTTCCCATAATCTTGTTTCGCCTTTCGTATTTCGGGATATTTTCATTTTAAACAGTTTTTCACGTGTTTCATTATAGCATGATTTTTTATAGATATCTATAAAAATAAATTTTTTTTATTATACAAAGTATGTAAATACAAGTAGTTTCACTAGATGTTGGGGTTGTGTCTTTTTAAAATAATGACTTGTTTCTAGTTATTTTATCAATTATTGGACTGAATATATGAATTTTTAGGATGTTTCACAATTAAAAATAGACTATGTTTCACGGATTTTGGACACAATATCTTGGGTTAAAATGTTTCACGTGAAACATTATCTTGTGTCCTTTTTTGGAGTAAAACAAAATGTTTCACGTGAAACATTTTGTAATTATATTAATAAAAACTTTAATCTATAGAATAATATATAATAAAGAAAAAACCACAAGATGTAGATATATAATATAAAAGATATTATCTTAAAATTTAGATAATATCTTTTACGAATTTAAT
>JAZQLH010000030.1:0-38087 GCA_045542555.1 Acetatifactor sp.
GCCTCCGACTTTATTTACCCTGATGATTGGAATACATCGCATACCCACCCTCTGAGGGTAAATTTTCCGCACCATATACTTCTGTATGGGTAAAACTCTTTTTCTGCATTACACTTATCATGTACTGTAGATATTTATAACAATCTTCCTCTGAATATTTCTCGTTATTTGTCATCCGGCGCATTTTCATAATCATTCCGGCGAATCCAAACAAATTGATAGCTATCAAATAATAGAATCTTAACATTTAACTCTACTTCCTTAGTACTTCTTATTCCTCTTCCAGAATCTCGGTAATTTTTTGAATCATCTCATCCTCTTTCAAGCGGAATTTGATTTCTACTCTTCTGGAAGCCTGCATGTCTACCTCACCGGAACCATCTGCCTTATATATAGGATTACTACAGGATTTTCCATTGATGGTAAGGAGCTTTTGAAGCTGTTCAATCTTCGTTTCTGAAAGACCATTATTCTTATTCAGGCAAAACTTTGCCACCGCATCTGCACGGTCATAAGACAGGTCCATATTCCCCTCATAACCGCCATCTGTATCCGTATGTCCCTCAATAATAATCTCCGCAATATAATCCCTGTACTCATCGGAAAGTAACACTTCCAAATACATGGGAATTACCTCCCGCAAGGTTCGTTTACTCTCATCTGTAAGCATGGCGCTGTTATAACGAAACAGTACGTCCGCAGAAAAGGTAATGGAACCCGTCTGCGCATCCACCGACATGCTGGAATTATTGAATTTAGACTGCAAGGAACCAATAATGTCCGTGCGGATTCCCACGATATCCTGTAGCTCACTTCTGGTAGTCTCAAGCTCAGCCTGGGCATTTTCGATTTCCAGATAAGCCAGATTCAATTCCTCCTCCGTAAGCGCCGCCTGGTCATAGGCCGCCTGAAGCTCTGCCAGAGAAAGGGCCAGTTCCTGATTAGACTGCTCAATCTCCACTCTGGAGTTTTCAAGTGCCACCTGTGCAGCCGCAAGGTCCAGTCTTGTCTTGTCCAAATCAGTGGTCTTTTGTTTATAAATGGCCAGCGTAATTGCAATCATCAGAATAAAGATTAACAGAAGCGCCGCCATCATATCCGAATAAGACTGCCAGTAACTATGTTCCACAAATGCCTCTCTGTTTTTTCTTCTATTCTTCATATAAGCCCCTCGCCTGACCTAATGCATACAGCTGGTTACTAACTTCATCACAAAGATCGCCACAGGTATCGTACAGCTTATCCTTCTGTGCCTCTAAGCCCTCTGCAAATCGTTCCTGTCTGGCAATACTATTTTGCAATGCAGCCTGCAAATCCTTGTTCATCTCTACCAAAGCATTGGCTGTTGCCAAAAGTTCTCTGCAGTTGTCGGTATACAACGTCTGAGCCTGCGCTGCAGCCTGCATGGCAGCACCCATCTTGCTCATGCCATCCCCCATCATAATGTCCATGCGACTTAAAAATTTGTCCACAATCTGCTCTACCCCTGCTGTCTGTTGCGCAGCATTTCCCTTCAGATATTCCAGTATCTGTTTTAAAGTATTGGCCATATTGGCCTGATAGATTGCAATTGCAGCCGCATGCTCATCTGCGGATGCAACCTCAGGCATGGCAAACTGTCTGAAGGCATTTTGGAAATTTTCCAGCTTCTCATAAGCATCCTGCATGATGCTGCGATAAACAAAGTTAAATACAAGGGAAAAGAAAATACCATAAACCGAGGTATGGAATGCAACCTTCATACCGGACAAAAGAGGTCCCACATTGTCAGAAATCGTGTAGATGTTTTCCCCGCTAAAGGAAGAAAGCCCCATGGACAATCCCAAGAAAGTGCCCAGAATACCAAGTCCTGTCATGGTTCCGGACATACCGGAGTTAAAGAAGTTCATTCCCACTCTATCAAGCAAATCCTCGTTGATAAACTCATCAATATCACAGACATTAGAATATCCATGCCTGTTACGATACCCTTTCATGCGGGCCTGATATTTGATAAACGCCTGTTTTAAAGCAGGATTGACAAATACATCCTTCTTTTCTGCATAAGATGACCAGATGTTTTTACCATTGTTTCGCTTGTACTCCTCCTGCATTTTGTAAGCAGTCTCAACCAATTCCTCTGTACAAACATTCAATTTACCAAAACCGGTCGCAGATATAATAAACAGAATCCCAATAAGAATCAGGAACACAATATTAATCATGAAATTAATATCAACAGTAAAGCCTGCACTGAATACCCCATTTATGTAGCAAATAAACACAACCATCGCTACATACAACACAAATAAAATGTAATACAGCCTATTCTTCATTTGTACTCCTCCCTTTCCTGCTTCCCAACAGCTATCTTTATTTTACACCATTTCCCTTATTCTGCAATACAAACAGCCAGAAACATTGCTTTATTATTAAAAAAGTTGTATACTATGTCTTATGAAAAATTTACCGAAGAAAGGGTATACAGTATATGAAGAAAAAAGTATTAACCATCCTTCTGTCCGCAGTACTGGGGTGCAGCATGCTTGCCGGCTGTCAGAGCACAGAAGAAATCGCATCTCCCATCATCGTTGAAAGTTCTACTGCCCAAACAGGCAGCACACAGGCAGCACTCAATACAGATGTTTCTGAAAACGCTTCCAAGGACACAACCACAGAAAATGCATCCGGCGAAAGCACAGAATCCAAAGAGTCTGCCGAAAAGGAAGAAGTCGTTATTGACCCCACCAAAATGTACCGCAGTGAGCTGACCAACATGTGGATTGATAACTCCCTTAAGAATCAGCGTCCCATCGCAGTCATGGTAGATAACGAGGTAACCGCTCTGGATCACTACGGTGTTACCCAGGCAGATATTGTTTATGAAATCATGAACAGTACCGCCAACGACGAAGTTACCAGACTTATGTGTATTGTAAAGGACTGGGGCAGCATTACCCGCTTCGGAAGTATTCGTAGCGTACGTCCCACCAACTTTATGATTGCACCCGAGTACAACGCAGTCTTAGTTCACGACGGCGGCCCCTTCTACATAAACGATTACCTGGCAAACCCTTGGGTATACAACTTAAGCGGCGGTTTTGCCCGTATTGAAAACGGTAAGCCTCGTGAGTTCACAGAATATGTAACCACCGGCGAGATTGCTTCCCGCATGAAGGCTCGCGGATACTCCACCGAGTATAACGATTACTACAAGGGACAACAGTGGCAGTTTGCAGATGAAACCGCTCCCATTGACTTAAGCAGCGTTTACAACTCCAAAGATTGTACCGTAGTAGATTTGCCCTTCCCTCACAACAAATCTGAATTGAACTACGACGCAGCAAGCAACACTTATCTGTATTCCGAATACGGACGGGCTCATGTAGACCCCGAGAATGACAATAAACAGCTTGCATTCACCAATGTCATCCTGCAATGTGCAGACATTACAGAGCTTGACGCAAACGGCTATATGAAGTTTAACATCGAAAACAGCTCCGGCAGCGGCTACTACATCACAGGCGGCAAGGCGATTCCTGTTACCTGGTCCAAAGGAAACGCCGTGGATGCTACCACCTTCTATGATGCCAACGGTGCTGAGATTACCCTGAATACAGGCAAAACCTACATCGGACTGGTTGCTTCCTACAGATGGAATGAGCTGGTACTGAAATAAAACAACTAATTAAACGAAAACACCAAAAGGCACTTTCCATACGGAAAGCGCCTTTTGTAATTTCAAGTCCCATTATATCTCCTTATGCAGCAAAAGAGGAGCACTGCTCCTCTTCATGTTCCCTCACTATTTCATTTACGCCGACTTCATACAATTCCATAAGCGCAAGCATGGTATCCGCCTGGGGATAACCAATCCCGGCTTCGTACTTGTAAATGGCCTGCACCGATCCCAAACAAAGATATTCTCTAAGCTGTTCCACCGTCATGCATTTTGCTTCTCTTAAACGTCTTAAATTTCTGCCAATTACCTTCAAATCATATTCTGTTCTGTATTTCATAACTACCTCCTCTGCACTCCGGCATACACACATTCCAGTCAACAGTTGTGAAAAATCACAGGCATTATTCTGTGAACACTATAGAATATCATATACATGAATAATTGGCAAGAAGAAAATAATATGGTGCTTGAAACCGAACTTCCGCACCTTCATCCGATCCGGACAAGTTTTCTGCAAACTGACATATGTTTCCATTAATAATCCTCTTCTCAAACACTAAACTCTACCCGATAAAAAATAACGCAAAAACCAAGAACTTTAACCTTAAACCTGCACACTTACTTTTTATCCATAAAAGTATTTAAAACAGTTTGCACGGGAAACATTATTTTAAAAATCAACCTCAAACTCATAAGTCTGGTTATACTTATCAAGAGCAATCTGCATTGTAGCAAGCTCTGCATCAATGCGCTCGTAGTCGCTCTTGATGACCTCCAGATCATAGTTGATATAACGATATTCAGGTAAAGCTTTTCGCGCAGCATAAGCACCGGAGTTGATTCTGGTTTTAGGCTCCTGTTTACGCATATCATCAAGAACCATTTTTCGTCTGTTTAACTGAGCCATTTTTATTAAAATCTGATCTACCGTCATTTTGTAATCGTCAACTACCACTTCGTTGGTCAGATTTGCCATATTGATTGCATGTTTAATTTTGACAATCTTCTCATCAATTTCCTCAATGGTAGCTGCTACCTTGGAATAATCATACTCCGGAACTACGGGTTCCTCATCCAATGCAGCCACATACATGCAGCTCTCCGCCTCTTTTCTGCACCAGAACGCCTTATCCTCATTCAACTTTCTCAACACTTTGTTTGCATATGCAGATGTCATTTTTGCCATTACTTTATCCTCCATCAATTCACTTTTTCATTTCGCATCTGAATGTAGGATACTACATTATATTCGAGATGTCATTGACCGCAAAGTTGAATAAAAGTACATATGTAAATCCACAAAAATAAGAAGAGGATACTTGACCCTCTTCTTATCAATACATACTTATTAATTTCTATATATTACATAGGTATCTGCAATTTTATCATGCAGTCCCTGTTTGTGGCTGTCCAAGCCGGTCATGATGTAGCCTACATACATGATAAGTGTACACAGGTATCTTCCCACGCTCTCGCGAATAAGTACACTCATAAGGTTCAGTTTCTCACCTTCCGCAGCTACTACTTTCAGCTTCATCAAGTATTTTCCTATGGTTGCTCCGCAAAAATAAGTCATCAGTACAAAATAAGCAACCGTCAATAAATAATAGAAAATATCAAATATGTTAAACTGAAACAGTATCGGATTAAATATAGCAATATCTCCCAGACTAAACTTTGCAAACCATACCGGAATCTTGGTGATAAACAGACCGATTGTAATTACTACACTGTCCAAAAGAAACGCTGCCAATCTGCTAAAGAACCCTGCATATACAACCTGTTCCTTATCTAAGGATGTCTGCATAATACATCAGCCCTCCAATCCCCTCATTTTCCATCATCTCGCTAATTATCTCAGCGTCAGACTTTGGCTGCAACTCTTCAATGGTCGCAAACAGGCTCGCAAAGCTATAATCTGCCGGCTCACGCTCAAAAATAATAACATTCTCGCCCACTTCCGCAAGCACCTTATCATAATACTCATCCTTAGTGCTGATACCATCAATCAAATCAAGCTCCAGCGACTGCTTCGCTGTGTAGATGCGGCCGTCTGCCAGCTCTCTTACTTTTTCCTCAGTCAGACCTCTTCCATCCACAACAATGGA
Organism: Acetatifactor sp.; assembly: GCA_045542555.1. Lineage (GTDB taxonomy): Bacteria > Bacillota > Clostridia > Lachnospirales > Lachnospiraceae > Acetatifactor. The sequence continues at coordinate 5,770 of JAZQLH010000030.1, forward strand.
TACAAACTGGTCATAAGCCTCATCCACCATTCCCTGAAGGATGTCCCTTTGCTCTGCCGTTAATTCCTCGCCCGCAGAACCCATCGCTTTATTGTCGCCACTGGTAATATTGATTTCAGTGATACCAAGCTTTTCATACAATCCCTGCATGTTCACCAAAGAAACAATCACACCTACAGAACCTGTCCAACAGTTACGGTTTGCATAAATCTCATCTGCTGCCATGGAAATATAAACACCGCCGGAACAGGACTGGTCTCCATAATAACAATAAATCTTACGTCCGGTTACCTCTTTGTACTCCATAAGCTTCAAATACAAATCATCCGCAGCAGTCACCTCACCGCCGGGAGTGTTCATATACAACAAAATACCTTTGTTATATTCATCCTCCATCAACTGATCCACATAAGCCATGGTTGACGGATGATCATATCCTGCAGCCTCTCCCCACATATCCGTGGACGGCGTACTATAAATCGTACCCTCCACCTCAATAACCGCTATGTAATCCTCCATAGGCGTTACCTCTCCGCCCTCACCCATAAGTGAATCATACATGGATGTGCTGTTACCGGATATCTTATTTGATACAGCATTTACCAGCACACTGCTGCCACATGTCACAATAAACACTGCAGCCGCAACTACCAATGCAACTAATTGCTTTGTTTTCATTACTAAATTTCCTCCCATATGTGCTTTAATGTACTACAGTAATAAACTATAGCACATAAAGTGGCAAAAAACTACAATTTATGGAAATTTAATAATTTTATTGTTTTCTATTGGTAATGAATCGGTTTCCCCATTGTCTGTTCATAGAAATCCAAAATATCCTGCAGATGCACGCCCCAATTGCTTGTTTTCTGCTTTCCATTCTCATAATAAATCACTCGACCTTTCGCCATAGCAATCAAATTCCCGTGGCCATCCAGAATTGCCGAACCGGAACAACCGGAAAACGAGCTCAGCCCCAATCTTGTCATATCTTTCCAAGTATTAATCTCAGTGTCAGTTCTCTTTTGTAGCAATTTTCCTTCTCGATCTCTCCAAACGGTTCCATCACTATTAATACATCTCATACAGATGGAAACCTGATCGTTTTCCCCCAGTCCATCCCAGTATGCTTTATTAATATGTACGGTTTTCAGTGTATCAAAAAGTTCATCGGGAACATTTTCCCTCAGCACCTTTACCAAAGCAATATCATTTGCTTTATCTGCTCCTACGGTTTCTCCGCTTGCTGATGTGCCTTCGTGAAAATAAACCGTCATATTTTGATATCCTTTCACCACATGTTGATTGGTACAAAGCAATACATACTCATCCGTTATCTCAATGATAAAACCGCTTCCATGTGAATTGTTACTGTGCCTAATCTGAACAAATGCAGGCTCCATTTCTTCTCGTATATACTCCACATTGTCTTCCTCATAATATCCGGAATCATATAAATTATAGGCACCTACAATTACCTGCTCGTGACGATTAATCTGATGGGTATTAATAGCTTCCTGCAAATCCATCTTCTCCATCACATTCACTTGTGCCACATTTTCTCCCACAAGTCCATAGTTGTCGGTTACTGAGTATTTGATTTCATACGCCCCGGGAGTATTGACATCCAATGTCTCTAGATTTACCTCTACTTTCGCTGTCATATCCCCGTCCACCGTATCACTTGCCGTAACACCGTCAAGATAATTTGTTTCATTTCCTACTGCAATATAATATTCACTCATCCCTTCTATTGTAGGCGGCGTGTCAACGATTATATCGATTGATTTGCGAGTTGTGTTTCCTGAAGCATCCTCTGCCACAACCTCCACCGCAAAAGTACCACATTTATCAAAAGACACCTCGCTCGCATCATCATGCAACTGCCCCTGCAAAGCAACCAGGCTGAGCGTCACTTCACCACTGATATCCCACGCAGATGATACAAACGTTTCTTTCGGGTACACATCTTCCAATTTAAGATATAATTGTTCCTCTTTTAAAGAAAGTTCCGGTGCGGTGGTATCCTGAACAACAATGTCATAACAGAACTTTTGCCCACTATGTGTTAGATAGGCCTCATATTCTCCGACAGCATTCTCTATAACCCCCGACAAATCCAGTCTGCTATATTGAATCGCCCAATCCATACCCGTTATGTAATCGTTCAAATCTTTGCTCACCGGCTCGCCCAGTTCTATCACTATACGATCAGTTACCGGTTCTACTCTATAACAAAAATAGAACACCAGACTTCCCAAGGATAACACGAAGCATACAATAGACATTATAAGTATTTTTCGCAAAGACTTTTCCATATCTTTTGTAAGTTCCATAATCATTTACTCCCTGTCATATTTTCCTTTTGCATTTCCTCTGTGTTTATCTTCATCTTAGCCTTTTTCCCGTTGATAATCAGGCAAATAATCGATCCAACAATAATTAGAAACATGATTACACAAATTCCCACCAGAATATAGGGTAAATAGTCAAACAAACTACTTGCCCCGACAATCATATCTTCTGCAACAATGTTGTTTTCTGAAATTTGGCTTATATTCATCATAGTTATCATTCACTTCCTTTTTCTTATTTGCGTAAATAAATTTTAGTTACAATTTGGTCCTTAAACTGAATACTAACAGGAGGAAGATTTCTTTCATCAACTTTTACTATTTCTATAATACGCTCTGTATTATCCCCTATTGCGTGGCAGCTAAAACGATAGGGCACTATCTGATACACATTATTATCTTCGGGAAGTGAAATCAATTTTTCATATAAGCCTTCTTCAAAAGAATCCAGAAAAACTTTTATATCATCTCCCGGCACAATATAATTACCTGTTATTCCCTGCGAGCCGCCGGTAACATATATAGTTTGATATACAAATTCATCTCCTATATCGAATTCAACAATATCGGGCTCAACATAATCACAAAACTCATAGTATACCCCTGCTTCAGTAGAACGTATGTTAACATCATTTATGTTATACAATTCAAATCTGCTTGATTGCTCCATAACAGTGCCAAATATGAAAATTTCAGTTCCCTCTATCGGGCAATAAAATTCCTTCCACCCTTCTATAACTTCCGTTTTCATAGATGATTCACCCGTCAACGGGTTCTCTATTAATTCTTCATTAATGATTCCTCTTTCATATACATCTGCTTCCGGCAGATACATGAAACTAGTCCAATCGTCAACAGACATCGTAGATATTTCGGTACCATTTATGTAGAATTCAAAGTTATCCAGCATGTAAATGGATGCTCCATCAATATGAATATCACCAACCACAGTAAGCATTATCGAGTCAACCTTTTCATCTTCGATAAAGTATGAGACAACTATATCATCGTTGGAAAGCTGGAGTATGTCACGGGGATATTCTGAACCCGTTAGAACAGAATGCCGTATGTACCATCCTTGTTCTACCCCATTCATTTCGTCATTAAGAAATTTATCCCATAGTCCCGGTTGAACAGACTCTAAATACTCCTTCACATTGTCTCCAATGTTGAGAAATGAAGTACAAAACGCTTCTCCCATATCTGATTCAACGCAGATTTTTTTCAGATCATCATTTTCATCAAAAAGTATACTGGAACCGCGTGAATCGTCTCCATACTTAATATATGTGCTTAAATTACCTTGATTTTCGAAATTCAGGTAACTATTGCTTATCTCATACTCACCAACAGGGAACTGTATACTATATTCAGATATATTAGGATCATACAATGAAAAAACATGTTCTTCCCACATGCCACCATTCATCTTCAGCAGATTGACGCCAAAAAACTCCATGGTAATTTCCTGGGGTACATTGATTGCAACCCCACTTGAAGGTGTTACCTCCCCCTCTGAAGCATTATCATCTCGACTCGCCAAACCGCTGCATCCCGTGAAAAGCACGACAAGCATGAAACACAATAAAATGGAACTAATCTTTTGTTTATACATATACGAACGCATTTCCAGCCTCCTATATCATTAATATTCTCCCAAAAAAACTCTTTTCTTAATTATACAGTTAATTCATCTCAAGGGCAACAAAAAGGCACTCGCATTCAGTATTTCTACTGAATACAAGTGCCAAAAATTTACTAATTAAGACTCTTCATTGTAGGGAAGAGCAAAACATCCCTTATCGCAGGGGAATTGGTGAGCAGCATCACAAGTCTGTCGATACCGTAACCGATACCACCTGTAGGAGGCATACCAATCTCCAGTGCGTTCATGAAGTCCTCATCGGTGGTGTTCGCTTCCTCGTCGCCTGCTGCCAGTGCAGCTTCCTGCGCCTTGAAACGCTCACGCTGATCGATGGGGTCATTGAGCTCAGAGTATGCGTTACACATCTCACGACCGTAGATGAACAACTCGAAACGCTCTACATAGTCGGGCTTGTCGGGCTTTCTCTTGGTCAGAGGAGAAATCTCTACAGGATGATCCATAACAAAGGTAGGCTGAATCAAGTGCTCTTCTACAAACTCCTCAAAGAAGAGGTTTAAGATGTCGCCCTTAGCATGGCGTGCCTCGTAGTGAACACCCTTCTCGTCTGCAATCTTTTTTGCAGCCTCAGTGTCAGGAATCTCATCAAAATCAACACCTGCGTACTTCTTAACTGCTTCAATCATGGTAAGTCTCTCAAAAGGCTTGCCCAAATCAATCATGTGCTCTGCATAAGGAACTACGGTAGTACCGCAAACCTCCTGTGCAACATAGCGGAACATATTCTCGGTAAGATCCATCATTCCGTAGTAATCAGTATATGCCTGATAGAGCTCCATCAGGGTAAACTCAGGATTATGTCTGGTATCCAGACCTTCGTTACGGAATACGCGTCCGATCTCATATACACGCTCCATACCGCCTACAATCAATCTCTTGAGATACAGCTCCAAGGAAATACGAAGTTTTACGTCCTCATCCAATGCATTGTAATGAGTCTCGAAGGGTCTTGCTGCCGCGCCGCCTGCGTTGGCAACCAACATGGGAGTCTCAACCTCAAGGAAGCCCTCACCCTCCAGATAACGGCGAATTGCGCTGATAATCTTGGAACGCTTTACGAAGGTCTCCTTTACATCTGCATTCATAATCAGGTCGGTATAACGCTGACGATAACGAATATCTGTATTGGTCAGACCGTGGAACTTCTCAGGCAGAACCTGAAGGCTCTTGGAAAGAAGGCAAATCTGTGTAGCATGAATAGACATCTCGCCGGTCTTGGTGCGGAAAACCTCACCCTCGATACCTACAATATCACCCACGTCAAACTTCTTGAAATCAGCGTAAGCCTCCTCGCCAACGCTGTCTCTTGCCACGTAGGACTGGATATTACCGGGCAAATCCTGAATATTACAGAAGGATGCCTTACCCATAACGCGCTTGGACATCATACGGCCCGCAATACGGACAGTTTTGCCCTCAAGCTCATCAAAATTTTCCTTGATATCGGTACTGTGATGTGTCACATCATATTTGGTAATCTGGAAAGGGTCTTTGCCTGCCTCCTGCAGTGCTGCCAGTTTCTCACGACGCACCTTAAGAAGCTGATTGATATCCTGCTCCTGTGCCTGTTCACGACCCTTGTTGTTCTGCTGTGTATCTGCCACGGTTATTACCTCTTTTCGTTTTAGTTACTTCTCTGGATTTCCAGAATCTTGTATGCAAAGCTTCCTGCGGGAGTCTCCACGGTTACAGTCTCGCCAACCTGCTTGCCCATAAGAGCCTTACCCACAGGGCTCTCGTTAGAAATCTTGCCCTTTAAGCTGTTTGCTTCAGTGGAACCTACAATCTTGTACTCAAGCTCCTCGTTGAATTCAACATCAAGAATGCGAACCTTACAGCCTATGTTGATGCGATCCAAATCAACCTCATCCTCAACAACAACTTCTGCGTTCTTAAGAATCTTCTCAAGCTCTTCGATACGAGCCTCAATATCTCTCTGCTCGTCCTTGGCTGCATCGTACTCAGCGTTCTCAGACAAATCGCCCTGCTCTCTCGCCTCTTTAATCTTCTGAGCAACCTCCTGACGTCTTACAACCTTAAGCTCATGCAACTCGTCCTCATATTTCTTGAGTCCTTCGTAGGTTAAAATATTTTTCTTCTCCTGCATCACTTTCTCCCTTTCTGTTTGTAATATTGAAAATATAGTCCTATTATCCGTATCCGCCCACTTCAGACGGCCATTCTTCTTATACCAGTCAATTAACTATCGTATTATACCTATTTTGCAGGTCAGTGTCAAGATAAGGGTGCTTTTTTCCACTGTTTTCTCAAAGATTTTATGTCACAGGATAGGCCTCTTGCAAGAATCCGATGCTCCTTGTCTGTCTCTGATGTCATATTAAGCCACACACTGCCCTGCGGCGGAAAATAGCGGGGAATATGTCTTCCCTCCAAAAAGTCCAGTACAGCAACCGGTTCTCTTCTAACACTCTCAGGAATAACAAGCTGTCCATAAGTAGTACCCGGCGGCAAAAACTGCAGTCTGATAGCCAAGCCTGTCTCCTGATAGAACTCCTCCGTAAAATCCTCCAATACATCCTCTGCTTCTATATCAGGAGCCACCCACAAAACACTTTTCATGCGGGGTGCAAGCTCCCACAACACCTCTTTCATACAAGGCACATCACCGAGCACCAGAAAATGATGATTGTAAGCCTCCGGCAAAAGCCGCACCACCCAATCCCATTGCAAATAGTCACTAAACTCCGAAAATGGAAGGACGCCCCGCACCCACGAATCCGCCTTCACAGATTCATCATAGCACAGGAAAACTTCGTCCCGCTCCTCCAGATATTGTGCCAACTCCAGCCGAAGCTGTCCGCCCATATAGCTGCGCTTTTGGTTTTGTAAACGCTCCTCCATGCGATACAGCAGTCGCTTCCCTATGGAAAAAATATCCCAATGCACCTTCCTGACAGTGTTCTTCCCTAACGTCTCCCGAACCTGAACCTTAATCAACCGATAATCCCGAATCAAATGCTCCTTCAAGACATAATCACACGTTCCCTGCACATCCTGCACATTACAACTTACATACTCTAAATATATAATCGTATCCATGCTACATTATATGCACGTCTGCATAATATAATCCCAAGTTGCCTATTTGAGTGGAAATGTATGGAATCAGTTGGGCGGTATATGTTCTGCCACGGTCCCTTGAAAAACGCCGGTACTTGGGCTGTGTCCTATACAGCCCTATGTACCGCTGCGCTTTTTCACGGAGCGAAAGCGTGACCGTGAAGAATATATGCCGCCCAACTGATGGTAGATAATTCCACCCAAACAAGCAACTTGGGCCTTAGAATATGCGCTCCACGCTCTCCACCAACTGCTCCATGGTCTCCATAGTGTTAATGGTCTGACGAAACTTGGCCGAATTAGGCATTCCGACAGTGTACCAGGACAGGTGCTTGCGCATCTCCCGCACTCCGGTGTACTCCCCCTTGTATTCCAGTTGCAGGGCCGCATGACGCAAAATGGTCTGTTTTTTCACCTCATTGGTAGGAGGCGAAACGATAACACCTGTTTTTAAATATTCTGTCACCTCACGGAATATCCAGGGATTCCCTTGAGCTGCCCGACCGATCAAAATACCGTCGCAGCCGGTCTCTTTAAACATTGCTTCCGCCTTCAGCGCACTGTCCACATCGCCGTTTCCAAGAACAGGGATGGACACCGCAGCTTTGACTTTGGCTATAATCTCCCAGTCTGCATGTCCGCTATAATACTGCTCTCTGGTACGTCCATGGACTGCTACCGCTGCCACACCGCAGCTTTCCGCAATCTTAGCGATTTCAACCGCATTTACATGCTCCTCGTCAAATCCTTTTCGGATTTTTACAGTAACAGGCTTTGCAGAAGCCTTTACAAGAGCCGTAAGAATCTCCTCCACCAGCTTGGGATTTTTCATAAGCGCAGAACCCTCGCCATTATTTACTACCTTGGGTACGGGACACCCCATGTTAATATCTATAAAGGCATGAGGTCTGTCCTCAATTCGCTTGGCCATCTCGCTGATAATCACAGGGTCTGAGCCAAACAACTGCAAGGAGGCAAGCCCCTCGTCCGGGTGGATTTCCATAAGCTGGTCTGTATTTTTGTTATTATAATAAATGGCCTTGGCGCTGACCATTTCCATGCATACAAGGCCGGCTCCCTGCTCATGGCATAACAGACGAAAAGGCAGGTCTGAAACACCTGCCATGGGAGCCAAAATGATATTGTTGGGGAGGACCACTCCCCCTATGGTAAGCTGGGACATCGCAAATTACCTCATATTTTTCTCGTAAATCAGGCGAAGACCCTCCAATGTAAGCGCAGGGTCATAAATCTGAATCATATCTGTTTCCTCAGAAATCAATCGGCCAAGTCCTCCGGTGGCAACCACCTTCATATCCTTCAAGCCGCTTTCCTCACGGACTTTTCGGATAATATATTCCGTCTGGCCAATCTGTCCGTACACCAAGCCCGCCTGCATACTGGAAATGGTTTCCTGCGCAAGAATTGACTTAGGCTTACGAATTTCTATTTCAGGAAGCTTGGCCGTGCGAAGCCACAAGGCTTCGGAACTGATGCGGATGCCCGGTGCAGTGATACCTGCGGTAAAGCAACCGTCAGCAGTAATCAAATCATAAGTAGTGGCAGTACCGAAATCTATCACCAGAACGGGACCACCGTATTTTTCATAAGCTGCCACCGCGTCCACGATGCGGTCTGCACCGATGGCTCTGGGGTCTTCCGTAGTAATACGAATACCGGTCTTTACACCTGGTCCCACAATCAAAGGTCTGGTGTCCGTGTAGCGAGCCACCGCCTTTTGCAAAGAATGCATCACCGTGGGCACAACGCTGGCAATAATAGATCCGTCCAGTGCCTTGGGGTCTATGCCGTTATTTTGCAAAATCTGAGTAATCAAAATCCCGTACTCGTCGGAAGTATGGGGCGTTCCGGTCATCAAACGAAAGGTCGCCTTAAGGTTTTCCCCATCGTATACGCCCAAGGTCATATTGGTATTGCCCACATCAATTACAAGTATCATGCTTCTCCCTCCAACAGTGCAGACACATCTTCCTTCAAAATAAACACTTTATAATACAGTCTCAAAGACTCAAACAGTTCCTGTCTGGTACGTCGAATCTCGTTTACCAGAAGACCGCTGGAAATTTCATCATAATAAAAATCGTTTTCATCGGCATCGGTCTCCATGGACAGCGTTCCATCCTCCTCAAAGACAATGGTAAACACGCCGCCCACTTCCTCTGTAAAAAGCACACAGATGATGTGCAGTTCATCCTTAATGGAATCCGGAATTCCGTTAAACTGCTCGTTAAAATAATACTTTTGCTCATATGCGTTGGCACCACAAAGCACCACACGACCGTCACTCAAAGAATTGGTATTGTTCTCGCTCATGTTTTCACTCCGTTTTATTCGTCCCAATTTGTTTTGTTGTGTTTAACATATTTGGTTAATATCGCTTGAGGTACATTATGTCCTACCACGGAACGTTTCCACTCCGTGAAAAAGCGCAGCGGATGCTAGGCTCGAAGCCGCAAGCGGCTTTACCTCGCCAAGCACCGGCGTTTTTCAAGGTCTCGTGGTAGGACATAATGCACCTAAGCGATTATCCATATATCTAAACACAACAAAACAAATTGAGATAATTATATTGTTACACATATCCATAAATGCCCCGCACGGATACTTCTCCTGCAAAGACTTCCTTTTGCGTTCCGTCAGGCAGTTCCACCACAAGCTCACCTGTTGCAGTAATGCCCCGGGCAACTGCGTTGTATGCATCCTGCGGGTCAAGTACAGTCACTTCTCTGTCTTTGTTAACCAGCATTTGGTTATAGGTATCCAAAAGAGGTGTCAGATTTCCAGCAGTCACAAAAGCCTCATACAAGCTTTCAAATTCCTCCAAAATCATTGCCAGAAGCTGCTCTCGGGAAACAATCTTGCCACTGTCTCTACATACTGTCTCTAAAGATGTGGCCTTATCCTGAAGCTCCTCCGAGAAAATCCTATCTTTCACATTAATGCCTACACCAATAATCACATGATCAATCTTGCTTTGAAGCATGCGCATTTCCGTCAGAATTCCGCAGACCTTTTTCTTATTCATAACCAAATCGTTAGGCCACTTGATACCGGGATTCTGCCCTGTGATCCGCCCTATTGCCCGGGCTGCGGCCACTGCCATCACAAGCGTAAGCATTGGAGCCTTATCCGGCGCAATGTCCGGCCGAAGCAGCAATGAAAAATAGAGATTATCTCCTGCCGGACTCTCCCAACTGCGACCTCTTCGGCCTCTTCCGGCAGTCTGTGTATCCGCTGTTATCACGGTTCCGTGGACAGCCCCTTTTTCTGCCAATCGGACAGCCTCAGCATTGGTAGAATCGATGGTTTCATAAACGCAAACCGGCTGGCCGGCCCATCTTGTTTTGATGTGGCCGGTCAGCTCGCTTTGAATACTTGAACTATGTACTTTAATGGTATTTGAGGTACTCATAAAGTCGTTATTATAATGTTGCAGCCATCACTGCTTTGATGGTGTGCATACGGTTCTCAGCCTCCTCAAATACAACAGACTGACTTGACTCAAACACTTCATCAGTAACTTCCATCTCGGTGATGCCGAAACGCTCAGCCATCTGAGCACCAATCTTGGTCTTCAAATCATGGAACGCAGGCAGGCAATGCATGAAAATAGCATTCTCTCCGGCATTATCCATAACCGCCTTATTGACCTGATAAGGCATAAGCTCCCTGATTCGCTCCTCCCAGATTTCATCGGGCTCACCCATGGATACCCACACGTCAGTATAAATAACGTCCGCATCCTTGGTACCTGCCGTAACATCCTCTGTGAGCGTCACACTGCCTCCTGTAGTGGCTGCAATCTCCTTACACTGTTCAACCAGTGCCTGCTCAGGAAAATACTTGGCCGTGGTACATGCAGTAAAATGCATACCCATCTTGGCGCAGACAACCATCAGGGAATTGCCCATATTATAACGGGCATCACCCATGTAAGTCATCTTGATACCCTCAAGGTGTCCGAAACGCTCCTTGATGGTAAGCAAATCAGCCAACATCTGGGTAGGATGAAATTCATTGGTAAGACCATTCCAAACGGGAACCTTGGAATATTTTGCAAGTTCCTCTACGATCTCCTGCTCAAAACCACGGTACTCAATACCTTCAAACATTCCGGACAACACTCTTGCTGTATCAGCAATGCTCTCCTTCTTACCAATCTGGGAGCTGTCAGGCTCCAGATAAGTAGTACCCATACCTAAATCATGAGCAGCTACTTCAAAGGCACAACGGGTACGGGTACTGGTTTTCTCAAAAATCAGTGCCACATTTTTACCGCGCAGCGTATCCACCGGAATTCCCTTTTTCTTCTTATCCTTCAGCTCTGCAGCCAAATCCACAAGATAGGCAATCTCCTCTGTGGTAAAATCCAATAATTTTAAAAAGTCCCGTCCCTTTAAATTCATTTTGTGCCTCCTAAATTATCTAAATTATTTCACAGCATTGCTGCCTTCGCTAAACGCAGCCGCTACACTTGCAATGCCCTGCAAATCTGCAGGAAGCAAAATGGTGGTAGCCTGACCGTCAGCAACCTTTTCAAATGCCTCAAGGCTCTTCATCTTAAGTACAGCCTCGTCTGCACCGGCCTCCTTCAGCATACGGATACCATCGGCATTTGCCTGCTGAACCTTAAGAATTGCCTCAGCTTCACCTTCTGCCTCACGAATCATCTTCTCCTTCTGAGCCTCTGCGCGAAGGATTGCAGACTGTTTCTCAGCCTCTGCACGAAGAATTGCGGACTCCTTATCAGCCTCTGCCTCAAGCACACGAGCAGTCTTTTCACCTTCTGCACGAGTTACAGCCTCACGTCTCTCACGCTCTGCCTTCATCTGCTTCTCCATCGCATTCTGAATCTCTGCGGGAGGAATGATATTCTTAAGCTCTACACGGTTAACCTTGATACCCCAAGGATCAGTAGCAACATCCAATGCTGCACGCATCTTGGTGTTGATAATTTCACGGGAGGTCAAAGACTCATCCAGCTCCAAATCACCAATGATGTTACGAAGCGTAGTAGCTGTCAGGTTCTCGATAGCCATCATAGGATTCTCAACACCGTAGGTAAACAGCTTAGGATCAGTAATCTGATAGAAGATAACTGTATCAATTCTAACAGATGCATTATCCTTGGTAATAACGGGCTGAGGAGGGAAATCTGCAACCTGCTCTTTCAAGTTCACACGACGTACCACCTTATCGAAAAAAGGAAGCTTGAAGTGGAAACCTACGGACCAGGTTCCCTGATATGCACCCAATCTTTCAATTACCCATGCCTGTGCCTGAGGTACAATCTTGATACATGAACAGAACATCCAAAGAAAAATACCGATAATGATTAAAAAAACTAAAAATATAGCGCCCACTTTACACCTCTTTCTGTGCGGTATGTGCCGCACGCACTTATTATTTGTTATTTATTTTCTGCATTTGTGCATCTTCACGAACAATCAGCTTAACGCCATTGACAGCCACAACCTCAACTACGGTTCCTACTGCCAGACACTTTTTGTCATCCTCACTTCTGGCACTCCATTCCTGACCGCCTACCGTTACCTGACCGATACCCTGCAGATTATCAATCTCACTGACAACAATTGCCTGACGTCCAATCATGCTCTCCACATTGGTACGCACCCTGTCTTTGTTAAAATACTTTACTGCAATGGGTCTTGTAAACACCATGAGCACCAAAGATACTACCAAAAACAGAACAACCTGAAGCCATACCGGAAATGAAAGTGCTGCAGCAATCACTGCAATCAATGCACCGCCGGCAAACCATATGGAAGACAAACCCATTGTGGCTACCTCAATACAGATGGCAAGAATTAGAATCACCAGCCATAGAACAACCATCCCACTCATATTACACTCCCCTTTCTAAATAGGATGATACCAGTTTACTACAAAAAAGTCCCGAGGGCAATGTATTTCTTCGCACGTTACCCGATTATAATGTGCAAAATATGCACAAACGACTCCTATCCCGCAGGATAAGAGTCGCCATTACTTGCTTATTAATAAAATACATGATTGCCGATAACAATACCCTCTCGACCATTGTTGCGACGGAAATGTGTACAATCGCCCACATTGGATACACCGGAAAGTGCTTCCTCTGCCGCTTTAATACAGCTTTCATAAATTCTGCCGGATTCATATACACGATTTACCTTACCATTCATAGCAGGTGTAAACTGTCCTGATGCATAAATTACACCATGAATACTGTCGGGATAAGCACTGCTTCTGACACGGTTCATAACAACTGCACCTACCGCAAGCTGTCCCTCATAGCTCTCTCCGCCGGCCTCACAATGAATCAGTGCTGCCAAAAGCAGCGTTGTATCTGCATCTGTGGTGTACTGACCATAGTTTACATGACGCTTTGCCTCACGTTCTGCCGCTTCTCTAAGCTTAATTTCTTCAAGAGTCTCTCCTGAATCAATCTGGAAATCTATTACAATATACTCCGCAGCTACATAGCCATCCATTCCTTCATAGTCAATGCACACCCACTCGCCGGTACCGTCATCTAACACCTCAACGATCTCACCCTTTGGGAGAAGTCCATACACACCGGCCTGTTCATCAGGTGCCATACGCACACGAAGAGTCTCCGTATCAACAGTAGCAATCAATCTTCCCACGTCATTGGCCAAAGCCTCTGCTTCTTCATCAAAAAGAAGATATTCGTCAGACGCCCAACCAATCACATTGCCAGACTGTAATTTCGTCCAACCATCTTTTCTCTCAAGGATTGTACCGCCGCAATCTTTATAAAGTTTTCCTACTTTGCTCGCTTCCTCGCCGGCATCGCTTCGCACATTTAATGCGTTTTTGACATTAGCCATAACAAGGTTAGACTGCTCTTTCTTCAAATCAAATGCCTGTCTGTCCTGTTTGGCTTCATTACGAACTATCACATTGGACTCAAGAATCGCGCCTACACCACCATTCATCTCGTCCAAATAATTTCCCATATTGATATTTCCAGCTTCTGCGGTCATGTCTGTGAACAGTACCATAAGCATCGCCATGCAAAGGCTTGCCAGGATGTTACACAGCTTTCTGCTTCCTGCCATTTTGATATCCTCCACAAATTTAAGTGTAACCAATTGTTACAAAAATATTAAATTTATTAAGACATTTTTCAATAATAGCAGAAGGTCCCTGATTTGTCAACCCAGGGACCTTTGTGTCAATATTTGCGATTCTGTTTTACATATTTCTTGATTTATCAATGCAGGCTTCCATAGCATCCATTACAGCTGCTCGTAAGCCCATCTCCTCCAACACTTTTACCGCCTGAATGGTGGTGCCTCCGGGAGAACATACCATATCCTTCAGCTCACCGGGATGCTTGCCTGTCTCTAAAACCATTTTGGCACTGCCAAGCACCGTCTGTGCAGCAAACTCATACGCCTGTTTGCGAGGCATACCCTCTGCCACAGCCTCATCCGCCATAGCCTCAATAAACATAAATACATATGCAGGAGCACTTCCTGCCACCCCCACTACCACATCCATCAGACGCTCAGGCACAATGCTCGCCTTACCAAAGGAATTTAGCAATGCCATCACCTGATCAATCTCACCTGCCGTCACATGCTTACCGACAGAAACACCTGTACATCCTTCCAACACAAGCGCCGGTGTGTTAGGCATACAACGAATGATTTTGGCACCGGGACGGAATGCACTCTCCATATACTCCAATGTGCGACCCGCTGCAATGCTGACAATTACCGTACTGCCCTTCACCACATCCTTAATCTCTTCAATTACCTCAGGAAAAAAGATGGGCTTTACAGCCAGAAACAGAATATCCACATTAGCCGCAAGCTGTGCATTACTCTCTGCAATTGTTATGTTAAATTTTGTTTTAACTTCTTTCTCCGTAGCAGATGTCTTAGCTTTTCCTATAATATCTGTTGCCTCTACCATCTGCTCCTTAAGCATACCGCCTATCATTGCGGTAGCCATATTGCCAAGCCCGATGAAACCTATCTTCATCCCTTGTTCCTCCCTTTATTTGCGCTGTCTGTGCGCCTCATACATCAAAAGTGCTGCTGCAATCCCTGCATTCAGCGATTCCACTTTACCTTCCATTGGTATCTTTAAATAGGAAGAAGCTGCCTCGGAAAGCTCCGCTGTCAGCCCATTACCCTCATTTCCAATCAAAAACGCCGTAGGTTCTTTAAATGAAAAGCTGTCATAATAATCCTCACCCTTTAAGTGCGCCGCATAGGTTTTGATGCCCGCCTCATGTAATTTACCAAGCACCTCAACCAAATCCTTCTCATACACAAAGGGCACACGATAAATGGAACCCATGGTAGAACGGATTACTTTGGGATTATAAATATCCACAGTATTATCGCTCATGATAACACCCGTTATCCCAGCACCCTCTCCGGTTCTGAGTATGGTTCCCAGATTGCCCGGGTCCTGCAAATTCTCCAAAATCACAAACACCGGATTATCTTTTATTAAAAGCTGATTTAACTCATAGGCCGGTTGATTGATAATTGCCAGAATTCCCTGTGGTGTCTGTGTGTCTGACATTTTAGCAAAAACTTCATCTGAGACTTCCTCATAGCCTGTTTCAGACAACTTTTGTTTCAAGGTCTCATCACTGTTATTTTTAGCAAGAAATCCCTGCGACACATACACATCACGAACAAGCTCCGCGGGTGCCTCTAAATACATCTTGGCTCCCTCCACCACAAACACCTTGTCCTTACGGCGCTCTTTGGCTTTGCTCTGCCACTGGATAACCTGCTTAATGCGCTGGTTGGAGCTGCTGGTAATCATAATCTGTCCCTTTCCATATTAAATGTATCACAAATAATCAATTTGAAAAAACTAAATAGACAACAGATGAGCTACCTCGAACTCAAACTCATCGATTCCCTTTACCATATTCAGTGCTTCCTCGATATCGTAATCTACGAACTCACCGCGGCTATAGCCTACCACACGATTGGTCTTGCCCTGACGTAAGATATCTACTGCATAAGCCCCCATGATGGACGCATAGTAACGATCCTTTGCAGAAGGACGTCCGCCACGTTGCATGTAACCTAAGATGGTTGCTCTGGTCTCAATACCGGTAGCGGCCTCGATACGTCTTGCCATGGATACAGAATGTCCGATGCCCTCCGCATTGATAATAATATGATGGGTCTTGCCTCTCTTACGGTTGGCAATGATATTATTGATAATCTTCTGCTCATCGAAATCATATTTCTCAGGAAGCAAAATATCCTCTGCGCCATTGGCAATACCACACCACAGTGCAATATAACCTGCATTACGTCCCATAACCTCGATAATGCTACATCTCTCATGAGAAGAAGAAGTATCCTTAACTTTGTCAATGGCCTGCATTGCGGTGTTTACAGCTGTATCAAAACCAATCGTATATTCGGTACAAGCAATGTCCAAATCGATGGTTCCGGGCAAACCAATGGTATTTATACCCTGTCTGGACAAAGCCTGTGCTCCACGATAGGAGCCATCACCACCAATTACAACGATACCGTCAATGCCATGCTTTTTACAAATGTCAGCGCCCTTCTTCTGGCCTTCAGGAGTCTTAAACTCCATACATCTTGCTGTACCCAGAACAGTACCACCGCGCTGAATGATGTCAGAAACATGTCTTGCTTCCATATCAATGATTTCCTCATTCAAAAGCCCCTGATATCCCTTTTTGATACCCTTAACCTTCATACCCCTTGCAATTGCGGTACGAACTACTGCACGGATAGCCGCATTCATTCCGGGTGCGTCGCCACCACTTGTCAAAACACCGATTGTCTTAATCTCTTTTGCCATGACAATACCTCCATGTCTATATAAACAAATTTTTAACAATGTCGTCTTTCCTATTTTAATCCAATTTGTGGCATATTTCAATAGGTTTTTCGCTATTCCTTGATTGGTTATTGTGAATGGACTCTGCTTAGGCATCGATTAGGTCACTTTATATTCTCCACAGAACGCTTCCGCTCCGTGAAAAAGCGTAACGGCACATAAGGCTGTAAAGTACACAGCCTAAGTGCCGACGTTTTTCAAGGTCCTGTGGCAGAATATAAAGCGCCCAATCGATTAAGCAGACTCACACCCAATCAACAAATCAAAGAACAACTAATTAATGTAGAAATAACTACCGTTTCAGTTTTACGTTGTCAGGCCCGAAAATGGCGCCGAGTCTGGCGATAAGGTCTTCGGTTACGGTTATACGCAGGTTGGGGGGAAGAACTTTTACATCCTTGGTGCTGCGAAGGAATACAACTACGTTTTCTTCGCCGGTAGAGCCGGAAAGTACGTCCACCAGCTCACGTTTATGGGCATCGTAGGCATCCATGTCCGCAAATTGAATCCACAGTCCGGTAGGAAGCTTGGGCCTGGATTGGGATGCGTTGCCATAGCCGCCTTGACCGCCATAGGCGCCATTACCATAATTTCCCCGGCCATAGCCGCCACGGTCCCTTCCATTATTCCACTTGGCACCGCCTGCACTCTCCACTTCCTCAAAGGTCAGAACTTCCTCACAGATGACCTTGCCGTCCTTGTCCTCCTCCACGGAAGCACGGCCGCGGATGAACACCTTGGCATCCTCCAAAAGCACTGCCGCATATTTTTCGTAGTCTCTGGGGAACACCACAATTTCCACACTGCCCACCAGATCTTCTACAGTGAGAAATGCCATCATCTTATCATTCTTGGTATACTTGATAGTCTTGCCGGCAATGATACCGCCCACAATAACCTTACTTTGGTCCTCCACAGTGGCACTACCCACCTCTTCATCCAACACAAAAGCATTGGTGTTATGGCTGATTACCTTCTGCCAAATCTCCTGATACTCCTCCATGGGATGACCGCTGACATAGATACCCAGCACTTCCTTTTCAAAGGCCAGAAGCATCTCCTTGGGATACTCCTCCACATCAGGCATGCGCAGGTCAAACTCATCCTTCTGGGTATCATCTGCTATATCAAACAAGGAAATCTGTCCTGCCAGATTATTCTTTTTATCCTTGGTGATATGGTCAAGAATCTGCACATACACACTCATAAACTGTCTGCGATTTCCGCTTAAGCCATCCAACGCTCCAGCCTTGATAAAGCTCTCAATCACACGCTTGTTGGCCTCTGTCTCCGCAATACGGGTAATAAAATCCTTCAGATTTAAGAAAGGCCCTCTCCCCGTTCTCTCCAACACAATACTGTCTATCACAGGACGACCCACGCCCTTGATGGCAGTCAATGCATAACGGATACTCTTGCCATCCACGGAGAATCCCGCCTCCCCCTGATTGATATCAGGAGGCAAAAGCTCAATTCCCATGCTACGGCAGGTGAGGATATATTCCGAAACCTTCTTGCTGTTATCAATGACAGAAGTTAAAAGTGCCGCCATAAACTCCACGGGATAATAATACTTTAACCACGCCGTCTGATAGGCCACCACAGCATAACATGCCGCATGGGATTTATTAAATGCATATTTTGCAAAGTCCATCATGTTGTCATAAATCTCGCCGGCTACCGCCTCGCTGATACCGTTAGAAAGACATCCGGGAACCCCTTCCTCCTCGTTACCGAAGACGAAATTTGCCCGTTCCTTCTCCATGACAGACTGTTTCTTTTTACTCATGGCACGGCGCACCAGATCGCTTCGTCCCAAGGTATAACCACCCAGATCGCGCACAATCTGCATTACCTGCTCCTGATACACAATACAGCCATAGGTGGGCGCTAAAATAGGCTCCAGCTGAGGACAGGAATAAGTCACGTCGTTGTGATTATTTTTACCCTTAATATATTTTGGTATAAAATCCATGGGGCCGGGACGATACAAAGAAATGCCTGCAATGACATCCTCCAGATTCTGAGGGCGAAGCTCCTTCATGAAGCTCTTCATACCCGCACTTTCCAACTGGAAAATACCGTCCGTCTTGCCGGTGCCGATGGAGGCAAGCACCGCCTTGTCGTCATAATCAATTTCATCAATGTTGATGCGCTTGCCCGTGCTTTTTTCCACGAAATTCACCGCATCATGGATTACCGTCAGGGTTCTAAGGCCCAGAAAATCCATCTTTAAAAGGCCCAGTTCTTCCAGTGTGGTCATAGTAAACTGGGTGGTAATGGAGCCGTCACTTCCCCTGGAAAGGGGCACAAAATCATCTGCCGCCTCAGGACAGATAACCACACCCGCCGCATGCATGGAAGAATGTCTGGGAAGACCCTCCAGACGCTTACACATATCAATCAGATACCGAACCTGTTCGTCCTCCTGATAAAGCTTGCGAAGCTCCGGATTCTTCTCCAAGGCTTTTTCCAAAGTGATATTAAGCTCCTGAGGCACCATCTTCGCCAAAGAATCACAAAGCTGATAAGGCAAATCCATTACACGCCCTACGTCACGGATAACACCCTTCGCCTGCAACGTACCGAAGGTAACAATCTGCACTACCTTCTCCGCACCGTACTTTCGCCCTACATAATCAATAACCTCCTGCCTGCGCTCGAAACAAAAGTCAATATCGATATCGGGCATGGTCACACGCTCCGGATTCAAGAAACGCTCAAACAGCAAACTATAACGAATAGGGTCAATATTGGTAATCTTCAAACAATACGCCACAATACTGCCCGCCGCCGAGCCTCGTCCCGGCCCAACAGGAATATCATTTTGCTTGGCATAATTGATAAAATCCCACACAATCAAAAAATAGTCCACAAAACCCATGCTGCGGATAACATCAAGCTCATAATCCAGGCGCTCACGCAGAGTCTGCCCGGTCTCTCCCGCCGGCATATCTCCGGGATCAGTAAAGCTTCCGTCCTCCAGACGTTTACCGTAACGCATGGACAGACCGTCGCTACACAATTTATTCAAATAAGTCCAAGAATCATAGCCTTTTGGCACCTCAAAATGAGGCAACTTCGTCTTGCCAAATTCAATCTCCACATTACAGCGGTCGGCAATGCGCTGGGTGTTCTCCACAGCCTCCCAAGCATAGGGAAACAGCCCCTTCATCTCCTCCTCGCTCTTTACAAAATACTGACCGCCCTCATAACGCATACGGTCCTCGTCAGACAGCTTCTTACCAGTCTGCAGACACAGCAAAATATCGTGAGAATCCGCATCCTCCGCATATGTATAATGCACATCATTGGTGGCAACCAAAGGAATATCAAGCTCCTTACTCATGCGCATCAGTTCCATATTCACGGTCTTTTGTTCCGGGATTCCATGGTCCTGAAGCTCCAGAAAATAATTGCCCTTGCCAAAGCATGCCTCATACTTTAAGGCCGCTTTTCTCGCCTCATCAGGCAATCCCTTCATAATATAACGCTGCACCTCACCTGCCAGACAGGCAGAGGTTGCAATAATCCCCTCATGATAACGGTTCAACACCTCAAAATCCACACGGGGCTTATAATAATATCCTTCCGTAAAACCCTTACTGA
The DNA here is from genome assembly GCA_045542555.1 of Acetatifactor sp. GTDB lineage: Bacteria > Bacillota > Clostridia > Lachnospirales > Lachnospiraceae > Acetatifactor. The sequence continues at coordinate 26,380 of JAZQLH010000030.1, forward strand.
CAATCTTCATCAGATTGGCGTAACCGGTATTGTTCTCCGCAAGAAGCACCAGATGATAATAACGGTCCTCGCCACCCGTAAGCTCCTTATCAAACCGAGAGTTGGGCGCCACATACACCTCACACCCCAGGATAGGCTTAATCCCTGCCTCCTTGGCCGCACGATAAAAATCAATGGCACCATACATAACACCATGATCCGTGATTGCCGCCGAGTCCATCCCCAGCTCCTTCACGCGCTGCACATATTCTTTTATCTTGTTGGAACCGTCTAACAGAGAGTACTCTGTGTGGACGTGAAGATGAGCAAATGCCATGGTGATTCTCCCTTGTAAAAAATTGTTTGCATTTGTTTTTGAAATAAGGCGTTGTGTGGCGGCCTTTATGCTTCTTAGCGGCACGCTCTCGCTACATGCAAAACGTAGCGGTACTAAGGTTTGCTGATGATAAATCATCACCAAACCAAGTGCCGACGTTTTGCAAGTGCCTTTAAGAAGCATAAAGGCCGCCACACAAGCTTCACCCTAAAGCAAATTGCATAGTCATTTCAAGCGGCATAACATAACCGCATATAGAATTAGTATAGCATATTGCGGGGGAAATCTTCAACTACAACCCACCATTTGACACATTTTTCCCCTTCCACTATAATTTAGCTATACCAAAGGAGGCCTATCAATGAAAACCTTCAGACGTATCTTACAGACTTTATTTTTATTAATTATGATAAATATTGTTTGGACAGGCACATGGATTCATGGCTTGCTTGGCCCTATCCCGTCACCAACTTCCACAGAGACCTTTCTGTCTTTTGGTGCACGGATTACGCTTTATGCCCTGCCCTTTATTTTCTTTTTGGCATTGGAATTGTTCCCCTGCTATGAAGAAGGCTTAAGCTTCCGCTTGCAGCTCTTAGCCGGGGGATATGAGTTGATTGTGACGTCCATCTACACGTTGTTTGCAGAATTGTTTATTCTAATCTGTGCTGTGTGTATCAATGGATTTGATGAATTGTTCTGGTGGAATTTTGCAGTAGCCTACTTCATTTTGTTGCTGCATTATTTAAACGGTTTTTGGCGCACGGCTTTCTATTCTGCTCAACTGGGACTGGGGCGCCGTATTGCCATGTTCTTTTTGTGGTGGTTCTATCCTGTCAATCTGTTTTTGATGTTCCGGTGGTGCCGTATTGTGCGCAGGGAGCTCATCACTGCGAGGGATCGCTATCAGCTGGACACCGCAAGGGTACACAATGCCATCTGTAAAACCCGCTATCCTGTGGTGATGGTACACGGCATCTGCTTTCGTGACTGGCAGCACTTGAATTACTGGGGACGCATCCCCAAAGCGCTTAAGCAAAACGGTGCCAATATCTATTACGGCAAACAACAGTCCTCCCTTTCCGTGGCAGACAGTGCCGCAGAGGTGAAGGCGGAGATTGAGAGGATTCTGGCAGAAACCGGAGCAGGGAAGGTCAATATTATCGCCCATTCCAAGGGCGGTCTTGACTCCCGTTACGCCATCAGCAAGCTTGGGATGGCGCCCTATGTGGCATCTCTTACCACCATCAACACGCCCCACCGCGGCTGCAAATATGCAGATGTTTTACTGAACCGCTTACCCAAGGGCTTGCTAAATTACCTCACCCGCCGTTATAACGCACTTTATTATATGTTGGGAGATGAGCACCCTGATTTAATGGCCGGCTTAAACGACTTAACCGCTACCGCCTGTGAGCGCTTTAATGAAGAAGTACCGGACATGCCGGATGTCTGCTACCAGAGCGTAGCCTCCGGCATGAAACGCCCCCGCAATACCTTCTTCCCTCTGAACTTCACTTACCTCTTAGCCAAACACTACGACGGTGAAAACGACGGTCTGGTAGCCATAGAGTCCGCCATCTGGGGCAACTACCTGGGCGAAATATCCGCAAGCAAACGCCGGGGCCTCTCTCACGCCGACATCATTGACTTAACTCACAAAGATATCAAAGGCTTCGACGTCAGCGAATTCTACGTCAGCCTCCTTGCCAACCTGAAGCTACAAGGATTTTAAATATGTTTTTTGTTGAATGTTTGGAATCTGCATAGATTTGGCCACAAGATTATCCCACCACGAGACCTAGGAAAACGTCGGCACTTGGGCTGTGTACTTTACGGCCCTATGTGCCGCTACGCTTTTCCTCGGAATGAAAATGTTCCGTGGTGGGATAATCTTGTGGCCAAATCAGTTTACAGAACCAAACACTCAACATAAAAACGGAGTTGTCCTTTGGGACCACTCCGTTTTTATATGGAAGCAATATGGGGGTTGGCTTTTTTGGCTCTTTATTAGAGCCGCCTTGGTAAAACAAACATCTTTAGGGGAGATGTTAATTGTACTATAAAGTATGACACAGTGTCATGGTCAACCCCTTTTTGAAATTTTTTTTAAATTATTTTTTCTTTTCCACAGGCATATGCATCAGCACATACTGCCAATCTCTGCCCTCTTCTCTGGAAAAGCCTAACTTTAATCCAAGCACGTCACCCACCTGCACCAGATTGTGTTCTTCCATATAATCATAAAATGCACCAAACAGTTGCCTGTGCATCTCCTGAACAGAACCATACTCCTCCTGTTGAACACAAAGGGGCACACGCATAAATTGCAGAATGCAGGGACGTCTTTCATAGGATTCCACCGGCGGTTCCACATCCACCTTATACTTGCCTGTGAACTTCTGGTTGGCTGCCACACCTTCACTATACACCATATTGGCTTCTTCCATATCCTTTTGCTCAAACAAATAAATGTACTCAAATTCCGGACAGGTGGACATAAATTTATGTAAAGCTTTGCTTTGCACCTTATCTTCACACAACACACCACGCTTCTGATAAAGCACGTAGTGCATGGGACTGCATTCCAGCTCAATCACAGCGGAACCGTATTCCTCTACGCGCTTCATCAGCATAATATCATCCTTTAAGTTATGACTTACAGCCTGATAATGAGCTATTTGTGCATCTATCTCATCCTTCTTTTGCTGAAAACGCTCTATGGCTGCCCTTCTGTCTTCCTGCAGAATTTCGCTGATTTCCTCATGACCGAATCCTACTTTGCGGTATTTGGCCACATACATCAGCTTTTCCACGTCAGCATGGGTAAACTTGCGATAGTTATTCAGCTCATTTCTATCAGAACTTAAATACCCCTTGCCCTCAAAGCGTCTTATGGTGTTGGTAGATACATCTAAAATTCGGGAAAGATCTTTGGTGGTATATTCCATGCACTGCCTCCCGCACAAACGGCTTACAAGTACTTCTTCATTACATCCACTTTATCCAGCTTCTCCCAAGGAAGCTCCACATCGGTACGTCCGAAATGTCCGTAGCTTGCGGTCGCTCTGTAAATGGGTCTTCTCAAATCCAGCATCTTAATGATGCCGGCAGGTCTCAAATCAAAGTTCTCACGAATAATCTCAACCAGCTTCTCATCAGAAACCTTACCTGTACCAAAGGTATCTACCATGATAGAGGTAGGACGGGCAACACCAATTGCGTAGGACAACTGAATCTCACATCTGGAAGCCAGACCTGCTGCCACAATATTTTTCGCAACATAACGAGCTGCATACGCCGCACTTCTGTCCACCTTGGTGCAGTCCTTACCAGAAAATGCTCCGCCGCCATGACGAGCATATCCGCCATAGGTATCAACAATAATCTTACGTCCTGTAAGTCCGCTGTCGCCGTTGGGACCACCGATTACGAAACGTCCGGTAGGGTTGATGAAGAACTTGGTATTCTCATCAATCATCTCCTTGGGAAGCACTGCATCGAAAACATACTTCTTGATATCCTCGTGAATCTGCTCCTGGGTAACCTCTGCATCATGCTGGGTGGAAAGCACCACTGCCTCTAAACGCACAGGCTTGCCATTTTCATCATACTCAACAGATACCTGGCTCTTACCATCAGGACGAAGGTATTTGAGTGTACCATTCTTACGAACCTCAGTAAGCTTCATGGTCAGCTTATGTGCCAATGCGATGGGATAAGGCATATACTCCTCAGTCTCATTGGTAGCGTAACCAAACATCATACCCTGGTCGCCTGCACCAATTGCCTCAAGCTCGGCATCACTCATGCCTGCCTCACCGCGCTTTGCCTCAAGTGCCTTGTCCACACCCATTGCAATATCTGTGGACTGCTTATCCAAAGATACCATAACCGCACAGGTATTGCCGTCAAATCCCTTCTCAGAAGAATCATAACCAATCTCTGTCACGGTCTTTCTAACAATGGCAGGAATGTCCACATTTGCCTTGGTGGTGATCTCACCCATTACCAGCACAAAACCGGAGTTGGTACAGGTCTCACATGCCACACGGCTGAAAGGGTCCTGTTCCATCAGCGCATCCAGCACCGCATCAGATACCGCATCACAAATTTTATCGGGATGTCCTTCAGTTACAGATTCGGAAGTAAATAATCTTTTTTCCATTTTTTGTCCTTTCTTTCCTCTTGGGGAATATAAAATTTAACATGTAAAAAGGTCCGCCTTACAAAAAGCGGACCTGCATATCTTACGATAATCAAATCCTCTTATTGTTCGAAATATGCTCGCTCAGGTAGGCACCTTCCTTTAAGGGGTTGCCGTGGCTTCATCGGTCCTCTGTACCTCCACCAACTCTGAATAAGAGAAACACAGTATAGAATTTTCTTATCACAAAATAAACATACTATGAATATAGGCTTTTGTCAACCGGCATTTTCTTATCTGTAAAAACAATTTACTAATATCTGGTATTTTTCCCCAAAAACCTGATTGCCATTTCTTTTATCTAGCTTTTCACACAAGGTTACTGCATAATCCTCATAATATTTTCGCAAAACATCCACCTCATAAATGTTATCCTGCTTATAAAGGGGAAAACTACTTGCTAATGATATCTTGTAGGTTGTCCTGTCCTTCAACAAATCAAAAAAGCGAACTGCTGCCATTGCAAAATATAATTTCTGGATGGGATTACGATTTTCTTCAAAATGACGCCAGTATTGCTTATAGAAGTTCAAGGCTTTACTCGATTCTGTAAGCACATAAAACATAAACACATCTCCCACATATTCCTTGCATATATCTTTGTGTTTTATAGCATGCATTACTTTATTTACAAATTGCTCTGCTTCCTGTATATATTCAACTTTACCTTGAGCGATCTGCAAATCGAAGTAACGCAGAAAACTTCCGTATGTGACCTCTGGTACCTCCACGCAAGTCAACATACCACGAAATAATGGTTTTGCCCGCTCTCTCGCCTTTTCCTCCATACCTCTTTCCAAAAGATAGCCTACTTCCAGATTTCTCTCGCAAGCCTCACAATCACTAAATTCATCTCTTACACATTTCAAATATTTTTTATAACTATCTTCTGCTTTTTTCAGGTCCCCATTTTTGTAAAAACAAAAACGATAAGTATAATATGCCCGCAAACTATAACCTGCTGCTATACATCGTTTTTCATAATCTTCACAGAAGCTTTCAAATTGGTCCACTGTAATCTGATAAAAATCTACTGCATTTTCCAATACCCATTTATATGCCCACAATATATGAATAATATTGTTATCTTCTCCAAATTCTTCCATATGTCTATCATGCAGCTTCAACATTTCCGGCAAGATCAAATATATTTCCATCATATCCTCAAAAAAAGCAGCTTCATACATATATTGATACCTGTTCATTATCTGCTCTTTATAATTATGGCATTGATCCGCAATCTCCCAAGCTTTTCGATAAAGTTCCATTTTCGGCTTTCCATTATTAGCCTGCTCTAGCAACTCATAAATTTCACTTAGATTCATCTGTTCTTATTCCTCTACCAACGTTTTCTCCATCAAAGATAAAATCTTATCATTCATAATCCCCAACTCATTATTCCGAAGGGAAAATCCACCAATCAACAAGGTCTGTACATACAAAATCAATACCACATCTTCAATCTGTCTCTCATCAGATGTCTTAACCAATTTGCGAATAATAGGATTCTGCATATTAAAATATAATATTGCCTCTGCCTGCCCCTTTATTTCACCCGCAAAATTTGCAAGCATATCTGTAAATAAACTATCTGCTTCATTTTGAACACGCTCTATCTCATGATACAACTTTGCATTTGCATCCATGTAATAAAACGCAGGAAGATTAGCTGGAATGAATTTCTTCATCTCCACCACACAATGATAAGGTCCCAATACCCTGTTAGCTACCTTGACAAAATCTACTGCCTGTTCTGCCTCGACCAAAGAAATATCTTTTAATAAATCATCTACTTCATCTGCTGCCACATGTTCTACTTTTACTGAAAAAAATTCCTGCATCTTGTACAAGAGTGGCTCTACAAATACGTATCCTGCATTGATAAGCAACTTTCCTTGTGCTGTAAATATTTGAGATAATTGACGATATTCCTCCATGCTACAATGCAATAAAACTTCTTTGGACAGTCTAAGCTCACATCCCGTCATAATGCCACGTGTTGTAGTAAATTCTAAATCATCAATAAAGAGTTGAAATAGCTCGTCATCTTCTATTGCCATGCTTTTTACTACCAGACTATGAATATCAAGAAACTTCTCATAGTTCTTTTTATCCATTCTTGCCATTTGTTTGATATGCTTAGCAATACACTCTCCTATTTCTTCTTTTGCCTGTTCCAATGCCTCATCCTCATAAAAACTTTCTCTGGATGCGGTAGGTCGCAAATCTCTTGCATTTATAATACATTTAGTAAATACTGCCCAGTCTGGTAAAATATTTTGCCCTTTTTCTGTCAACAACATATTTTTCAAATATATCAAGTGGTTCTGTCTACTGGAAGGTTGTACAGTATAAGGTAGAATATATGCCACACCAGTAATCCCGCCCTTTTCAGAACGAAGCAACGCACAATCCATAAACCTTTGACCAAAAATAATCTGACCAAACATCAAAAGTTGTGCCTTATCACAATTGCCTTGTTCCCAAGGAAGCTTGACCGGATTAATTCTCCTTTTGCTCTCTCCATCATCTAAAAGGACTGGATATGGCAAAATCAGGCCATAATGCAAAATCAAAGATTCCACCTTCTGTGCTGTAAAATATTCCTCGCAACCCGTCTTCGCTTCTAGATAAATCTCGGTTCCCTCCGTGATCACATTCTGCTTTGAAATTACATAGGTTCCGTCCGGTTTCCCAATCCACTCATAGCCTTCTTCACTGTCTACAGAACGCGTGCGTATCCTAATCTGGTCGGCTACCATAAAACAAGACAATAATCCGATACCAAAACGTCCAATATAATCCGAAAAAATAGTTCCATTTTGCAAATCCCTTTTGGATGACTGTCCAATTACAGCCAAAAATTTATGTATCTCGTCTTTAGTGAGACCTACACCATTATCTACAAATGCTAAACAATTTCCTTCCTGTAGAGAAATATTGAGAACTCCTTTTTTCATCTCCTCATATTCCGGATCGCGCTTTTCACGTCCTACAATGGCATCCACACCATTCTGTAACAATTCTCTTATATACACATCCGGACTACTATACAAATGATCCGATAATATCTCAATCATCCCCCCCAAATTCACCTTGAAGCGATATTCTTCCATTTGTTTTCCTCCCGTAGATAAGACAACAGGTGAATTCATTCCCTACAGAATGCATTCACCTTGTAATCTTTTTATCATATAAATTTGTCAACCTGTCTTGAGCTTAAATTTCTGGAAATCTCTCTCAGACTCAATAAGCTCAATCTGAGCACCAAGCGCCTGAAGCTTTAGGTGGAAATCTTCATATCCGCGTTCAATATAGCGGATATCATCCACCGTGCTGTAGCCTTCTGCGGAAAGTGCCGCAAGCACCAATGCTGCACCTGCACGAAGATCCGGAGCTGAGATATCGGCTCCTGTGAACTTATTCACACCATTGATAATGGCAATATTACCCTCTACCTTGATGTTTGCACCCATACGGGTAAGCTCGTCCACATATTTGAAACGATTCTCAAAAATACTTTCCGTTACAATGCTTGTACCCTCAGCAAGTGCCAGTGTCACAGCAATCTGAGGCTGCATATCCGTGGGGAATCCGGGGTAAGGCAAGGTCTTTACCTGCGTATGCTGCAAAGGCTTGGATGCAACCACACGAATGCAGTCATCCGCCTCCTCCACCTCACAGCCAATCTCCAAAAGCTTCGCTGTGATAGATTCCAGATGCTTAGTAATTACATTCTTCACCATGACATCACCCTTGGTGATGGCAGCGGCAAACATAAAGGTTCCTGCCTCAATCTGGTCGGGAATAATTGCATACTCTGTGCCATGAAGAGAAGACACACCCTTGATACGGATTACATCTGTACCGGCACCCTTAATATTGGCACCCATACTATTAAGGAAGTTAGCCAAATCAACCACATGGGGCTCTTTAGCCGCATTCTCAATTACAGTCTTACCTTCAGCCATGGTAGCCGCCATCATGACATTGATGGTTGCACCTACACTGACAACGTCCATATAAATATGGCTTCCCACAAGGCGCTCTGCATGTGCCTTAATCAGACCATGCTCAATTTTAACAGTTGCGCCCAGCTTCTCAAAACCTTTGATATGCTGGTCGATTGCACGACTGCCGATGTCACATCCGCCGGGCAGAACAACCTCTGCATGCTTATATTTACCAAGGAGCGCTCCAATCAGATAATAGGAGGCTCTGATTTTCTTCAATCTCTCATCCACTACTGCGGTGGTATTGATATTAGCGGCATTGAGAATCACTTTATGTCTCTCGGTGCGCTTCATCAATGCTCCGATGCCTTCCATTGCGGACAAAAGCACATTTGTGTCCCGCACATCCGGCATATTTTCAATATATACTGTCTCATCCGTCATCACGGAAGCGGCAAGAATAGGAAGCGCTGCATTCTTAGCACCCCCTATTTCAACTTCACCGACCAATGGATTTCCGCCTTTAATTGCGTATTGTTCCATTTACTTTACCTCTTGTTCAGGTTTTCACTATCAATCAATATTATCCCAAATACAAAATATACTATTCCCTACCAAGCTTTATACCATATTTTGACGCATTTGTAAATACCATTACAGCAAATCCTTGGTATAGTAATCATTTTGAATGTATTCCTGTTCCAACAAATTACTGTCTACAATCTCTTTACCATAAGTCATTTCAAGAAGTTGTCTGAAATTACTTTCAAACATTTTGTCATATTCTTCCTTGTAACCTATAATAGCACCTTTGTTTTTACGGGCAATCAGGCGAAGCATAAAGCGTGCCGCACAATCTCTGTTTCCATACTTTTTTTTCATAGTAATTGACAGGGAATGCTTGTCCCTATCCTTCGTATGAATATGCATAAACAATGCATTCTGCACCTGTTCCTGATAGACCCACACAATGTCTTGAATGGGTATCACCTTCACCAGTTCGTGGGCACCGGTGTAACATATGGCATCACTGCACAGTACCACATTATTAATTCGGGGCATTTTAATTGTCTCTCTGTCAAAACGTTCTGCCGAGAATCCCCAAATCCCCTTTAACTGATTGCGTGCATTTATATATCTGGTAACAACGATAATATCATATATTAAAACAGCAAGCAGACAAAGTCCCGAAAAAACGATATAGCAGAACAACAAATAAATCAAGTCGTCCACTGTACGTTTAGTAGTAGCTGCCACAATTACCAAAACAAGGACAAACAGGCCCGTACAAAACAGGCCTATTTGCGAACTCCAAAATCCTTTTAATAGTCTGCGAAAACTTTTCATGGCGATTACATATTCGCTGTTAATTCAGCGGATAACAGGATGAATACGAACAAAAGAACCAAAAAGCCCAGTACAGTTATTACGCTTAAAACAACCTTTAAAGCAGTAGACATCTTCGATTTGATAATGGCTGACACCACTGCAAAACCACCCAGGCAAATCAATCCGCCAATCAGACCAAACAGTCTCCACATTACAACAGTTCCCACAATTGACCAAATACCGGATCCGCCTTTCTTTTTCTCCGGCTTCTGTGCAGTTGCCTGCTCCATATTAACAAGGGGATCCTGATAATTTTCAGCATTAGTCTGGTTTTCAAATTCCTGATTCATAAAAAACCTCCATCATTTGTGTTTTTTTATTTATAACCTTATTGCAAGTAATTTAACGGGTTCACCTGTTTACCGTTTATCAAGATTTCAAAATGCAGGTGAGGTCCGGTGCTGACACCGGTATTACCGCTGAGTGCAATTCTGTCACCCTGACTTACACTCTGCCCTGCCTTTACAAGCACCTTTGATAAATGTGCATATCGGGTCTGGCGTCCGTCGGCATGGTTAATATAAACAACATAACCATATCCGCTACCCCATCCGGCTTTGGCAACCGTACCGCCACAGGATGCATAAACAGAAGTTCCTGTAGCAACCGCCCAGTCAACACCCTTATGATAAGAGCTGGCTCCCTTGGTCGGCGCATTTCTTCTTCCGAAACCGGAGCTTAATCTTCCGCCGGAAATCGGTTTCACATAGGTAGGAGGAATCTTGGTTCCTCTCTCCACAATTTTGGGTACTGCTTCCAGAATAACTTCTTCTTTCAGAATTTCTCTGGAAACTTCCTTGTCATTTAAGTAACTCACATCCACCACAACCTTGCGGAAACCTGCTGAAGGCTGCTGATGCACCTTGGTCTGCGTGGTATACCAGGCATCATTCTCAATATAAATGACATCTGCATCGTAGATTTCTTCGTAATATTTTCTTTCCATACGCTCTACAGAAAGCTCAGGCTCAGGAACTGTGATAATCAACTTGTCTCCCTGACGAATGGTAGAGTGTTCATCCTTGAGTTTGTCACTGTTAAGCTCAAGGATTTTATCAATAGGAATATCCACTTTAATTGCAATCTCTGATAACGTATCACCTGCCTGAATAGTATATTCACCAGGCATCTCTTGTTCCTTAATAACATCTTCTATGGCTTGATCCAGCGATGAAAGTTGGTTCCTCGGCAAATAGGCCTCCACAATCTCCACTTCCTCAGAAAAGTCTACACTTTTCAGTCCCAGCTCATAATCTTCAAAATCCTTTTCCTGACCCTCATACAGATTCTGTCCGATTTGTGCCATCGCTATTTCCACACCGCCTGCCACATAAGTTTCGTGCTCATCCTCTGTCAGCGTTTCCTTCGCCGCAACCCCCGCCGTCAGCACCGTAAACTCTCTGTCGCTGTCACCAATCAGTTCTACGGCAAAAAGCCCTTCTGTATCATACTTATTTACAGCCGCCTGCAGAAGTTCCTGCACCTGTTCTACGCTCTCCAGGTTTACCATATACTCGTTTACCTTCAACGTATAGGAACGATGCATGGTCTCCATAACATTCTGCTCAAGCACTGCCTTTATTCCTGCCTGCACATCTTCCTCAGCATCAAGCTTACCCCAGAGCACTTCCTCACCTGTTACAGTCATTTCTGCATCAATAAAAGTAAGTTCGTCACTTCGAAGTGCAATCTCCCGGCGTGCATTCACAAACAATTCTTCAGCTGTATCCTCATCCTTTACAAGACCGACCTCCACACCATCTACAAACACATGGAAATAATTATTTCCTGTAGATTCCAGTTCTCTGTATCCATCCAGAAAAAGCATACTCACAAACAATGT
>JAZQLH010000031.1:0-93063 GCA_045542555.1 Acetatifactor sp.
ACTTTGAAGTAGGTAAGAGACATGACCTGCCTATTATTAACGTAATGAATGATGATGCCACCATAAACAAAAACGGCGGCAAATTCCAGGGAATGGGACGTTACGAGGCCAGAAAGGCAATCGTGGAAGAACTGGATGCAATGGGACTGCTTGTTAAAGTAGAGGATTACTCCCACAATGTAGGAACCCATGACAGATGCAAGACAACCATTGAGCCCATGGTAAAGGAACAGTGGTTTGTAAAGATGGATGAGCTGATTAAGCCCGCAAGAGAAGCAGTAAAGAATGGTGAAATTAAGCTGATTCCTGAGCGTATGGAAAAGAACTACTTTAACTGGACGGACAATATCCGCGACTGGTGTATCAGCCGTCAGCTTTGGTGGGGACACAGAATCCCTGCGTACTACTGCGATAAGTGTGGTGAGGTTGTAGTTGCAAAAGAGACACCCGGTGTATGTCCTAAGTGTGGATGCGAGCATTTCACGCAGGACCCTGATACTCTGGATACATGGTTCTCCTCTGCACTGTGGCCCTTTGAGACCTTAGGCTGGCCTGAGATGACTGAGGATTTAAAGTATTTCTATCCTACCGATGTATTGGTAACCGGATACGACATCATTTTCTTCTGGGTTATCAGAATGATTTTCTCCGGCTTTGAGCAGATGGGTGAGAAGCCCTTCAAGACCGTATTGTTCCATGGATTGGTTCGCGACAGTCAGGGACGCAAGATGTCCAAGTCCTTGGGTAACGGTATCGATCCTTTGGAGATTATCGACCAGTATGGTGCGGATGCACTGAGACTGACTTTGATTACCGGTAATGCACCCGGTAACGACATGCGTTTCTACTATGAGAGAGTGGAGAATTCCCGTAACTTTGCCAACAAGGTTTGGAATGCATCCCGCTTTATCATGATGAACATGGATGGCAAAGAGGTTACTGCACCTGCGGCAAGCGCTCTTGAGCCTGTTGATAAGTGGATTCTTTCCAAGCTGAACACCTTGGTAAAGGATGTTACCGAGAATATGGAGCACTTCGAGTTGGGTATCGCTGTTCAGAAGGTTTACGACTTTATCTGGGATGAGTTCTGTGACTGGTATATCGAGATGGTAAAACCCCGTCTCTACAATACCGATGATGCAGCAAGCCAGAATGCGGCGTTGTGGACTCTGAAGACTGTTCTTCTGGATGCATTGAAGCTTCTTCATCCTTACATGCCTTTCATCACTGAGGAGATTTTCTGTACCTTACAGAGTGAGGAAGAGACTATCATGACCAGTGCATGGCCTGTATATACTGAGGAGCGCAATTTCTCCAAGGAGGAGAAGGACATCGAGATCATCAAGGGTGCGGTACGCGGCATCCGAAACATCCGTAGTGAGATGAATGTAGCACCTTCCCGCAAGGCAGGCGTTTATGTAGTCAGCGAGGATGAGGCAATCCTTTCTACCTTCACCGAAGGTAAGCTCTTCTTTGCAGCTTTGGCTTACGCAAGTGAAGTTACTATGCAGAAGGACAAGACCGGTATTGCTCAGGATGCAGTATCCGTGGTAATCCCCGGCGCAACCCTCTACATTCCTTTTGCGGAGTTGGTTGACATTGCTCAGGAAATCGAACGTCTGGAGAAAGAGAAGAAGCGTCTTGAAGGTGAGCTTGCCCGTGTAAACGGCATGCTTTCCAACGAGAGATTCATCTCCAAAGCTCCTGAGGCAAAGATTGCCGAAGAGAAGGAAAAACTTGAGAAGTATACACTGATGATGGCTCAGGTAACTGAGAGATTAGAACAGCTTAGATAAGTTAGTCTTTTAACAAAATTAATAAAATTTAAGGCATCCCATTTGGGGTGCCTTTTTGAATGCAATCAATAAAATTATTTTATGGTTTAAGGATTTTTTAAGATTTGGTATGATATCATAAAGGCAGATAAAAACTGTTGGGGGTACGCAATGAATAATATAAAAAAATTATTGCTAATTGTAGCTTTTATAATTTTTTATTTATTATTTGAAGTAAATTACATGGCGGCAAATATTTTTGTCAGCCAAAGAAGTTATGAAACATTTGCTGAAGACGAACTGGCAGGGCCTTTTCTTACGGTAGAGTTTGTTGCAACTGAGGAACTAAGGATGGATGAGGAAGTAGCGGTTTTGACAGAGGCAAAACCGATTCTGAATTATGGAAGGATTGCAAGAGCGGAACTCTCTGACGGAAGACATGTGCTGGTGATTTTTAAACCGTTTTTGGGAGATTTGAAAATCAACACGCCGATACGCGGGTGTTTTGCAGAGATTCCGCAGGAAGTAGCTTATTTGACCAAAGAATGTGATGTAGAACCTTATGTATTTTATTGTTTTGAGAACCATTTAGTAAGAACAGAAAAAAAGTGTAGTATGGTACAGTTGTTAGTGGGAATCGCAGGTATGTTTGTGTGCGGCGGTGTGCTTTTGGCACATTATTTTCCAAAGCTGTTCCCGGCACTTTTCCGGGTAGAAGAACGTTCTCGAACCGTAGCCCGAGATTCTAATTTTGAATTGCTGAGAATCGTATGTATGATCATGATTATCATGCAACATTTCGGTTTTTGGGGGGATTTTGATGTGTCGGGTAGTATTACGACCAATACCATTGTTTTGCAGGCGATTGTTAATGCGGGTAAAATTGGTGTGAATTGTTTTATGATGATTACGGGATATTACAGCGCTTTCGGAACCTTTAGAGCTTCCAAAATAACCAAGTTGGTGGCCAGAGTCTGGTTTTATACATGGACTATTGCGCTTGTGCTGTTCCGCACAGGCCTGGGAATAAGAAGTTGGGATAATCTTATCGGGTCGGCACTTCCCATCTCTTCAGGAACATTTTGGTTCGTCACAATATATTTGATTGTATATATATTGAGTCCTTATATCAATCAAGTAATTCAAAATATTGATCGTGAAAAATACATAGCGCTCCTTGCTTTTTTGTTTGTGATTTGGTCGGTTGTGCCATCGTTTGTTAAGCCGGGATGGGAGTTTACCAACACAGGCTGGTTGATTTTTATGTATTTGCTTGGAGCTTTTTTTAAGAAATATCCGAATGTTTGGGAGAATTGCAAAACCCAACCTTTGTTGTTCTATGTTGGTGCCTATGTTGTGCTGATGGGATTGACATATCTGCAGGATGTAAGGGGAGAGATGATTGTGTACCAGCAGATTGTTGCCCAGAAGCACACGGTGCCCATTGTAATCTGTTCGGTGGCATTGTTTGTCTTTTTCAAAAATATCCATATCGGTCAAAATAAAGTGATTAACAAAATTGCAGCATCTACTTTCGGTGTTTACCTTATCCATGAGAATCCTGTTTTAAATGATTTGTTGTGGACGGATTGGCTTAAAGTGAATACTTACTATGCTGATAAAAGTTTTGTTTGGTACGCGCTTGGAGCGATATTGCTTGTCTATGTGGTGTGTACAATGATTGATATGGTTGTAGGATTGGTTGCGCACTTCTGCGCCAGAGTTGTGTTTAATTTGAGAAGAGTAGTTAAAAGGAAACAAGAGGGGATTTAAGATGGCTAAATTATGTGATGCAGACGTAAAAATGGCAGAAAAGATGTATATGGAGATGGGTCTTAAGGAGAGGTGCTGCCATCTTTGGGAGTATTATAAAAACATATTTTATACAATTATATTTTTAGCAGGATGTATAGGTATTGTTGTGGTTTTAAGGCCTACTCCCAAACCGGAAGCAAATCTCAGTATAAAATTTATTAATACTTATATGCCGGGGATGACAGAGGGTGAGAATTATATTGAAAAGGACTATGAGACATATCTGGGGGAGGATAATGAATGCCAAATGGCGTTTTCGCATACGCAAATCCGATTTGATGATGCAACCAAAGCGGGAATGGATATGGAAAAACTGATGATAGAAGTGGTTGCGTGTGAGCTGGAACTTTTTATTTACGATGAGTATGCAATGGAAAGGTTGTGTACTGCTGATTGGGTGTATGATTTAAATTCATGCCTGGACAGTGAAGTGTTAAGGCAGGTTGAAAACCGGCTGATTTATCATGAATATCCTGACGGACAAAGGGTTCCTGTGGCAATTGATATTTCGGATACGAATTATGTAAAAAAAGCAGGGATTCAGGGCGATAAGGTTTATATTTCCTTTGTGGCAAATTCAGATAACGAAGAGAATGCGAGGCAGTTTGTTACCTATATAGTATCCGGACAATTGTAGTTATGCGAGGTTATGGCATGTTTTTCAGAATGTTGAAAAAGGAATTAAGAGAAAAAATAGGATTCAATATAGTCTTGTTTGTATTTATGACAGTGGCTTCTTTGCTGACAGTGGCCAGTGCTTTGCAGTTGTATGCGAATTTTGAGGGAAGCCAAAGGACTTACAATGCATGTAATTCCTCTGATGTCTTTTTGGTTACGGAACAGAGCATGGAGGGGCGTTCTGAGCAGTTGGAAAAGGTTGACACGTGGCTTTCCCAGCGGGAGGATGTGGCGCATGCAGATTACCGGGAAATCATTCGCTATAACAGTCGTACTTTGGATTTTGATGATTTTGATGAGGTGAACAGTGTAGCATTTCGTGATTATATGTACTATTTGTTTACGTTGCCCCAGGGACAAAATACTGTGGTAGATATGGAGGATAATTCCTTTGTTGTCGAAAGTGGTTGTGTAGCAATACCCAAGTCTATCCAGATGATTACGGGAACACAGATTGGTGAAAAAATTCGGATTACCACACAGATGGGATATGTATATGAGTTTACGGTGTCGCACATCTTTAAGGATCCTGCAGTTGCTTATTTTCGCAGAATTATTGTGAGCGAAAGTGATTATGAAATTTTATACAATGAATCCCCTCTGAAATATGATTTTTATGAGATACAGCAGAGTGGAGAAAGTAATATCAGACGGCAACAGAAATTGATTCAGGATTTTACACAGGAGAATGAGGAAATAAGTGTATCTTATTCTCAGGCAAGGGATTGGTTGTCCGCTGATGTAGTTATCGCCCAGACCATTGCAGTATTTATGTTGATTACCGGTGTGTTTTTGATTTTATTGATTTTGATGACCATTCGTTTTACCTTGCAATCTGCTATGAAAAGGGAAGAGCAAGAGCTTGGGATGATGAAAGCTATAGGGGTGAATAATTCTGTATTAAAGTGGATATTTGCATACAAATATATATTCTTTGCTGTAGCGGGTGGGGTATTTGGACTGGTGCTAGGTATTTGGGCGAGCAATCAGCTGTATGAACAACTTCGCTTTAATCTGTTGACGCCGCCTGTAACGCTGACAATGGCCATTGCCATTGGAGCAGTATTTCTTTCTACGGTATTTATTATTTGTTTTACTTTTGTTGCTCTTCATAAAATGGACAGAGTCAGTCCAATGGATGCGCTTCATGGAGAAAATCAAGGGGAACGGTTTCATCAGATTCCGAAGTATTTCCTGCACAAAAGGAAACGCATAAGGATTCCGCTGTTTTTGGCATTGACAGATCTAATTGGAAGAATTAAGAGGTATGCATTTCTGTTGGTAGCATATGTGCTTGGTATTTCTATCATTTTGCTTGTTGTACAATTAAGAGATTCTGTTCTTTGTATGGAATACGCAACACGTTATAGCCTCCTTTCTACGTATGAATTTGAAATTCATTTAAATGAGGAGCTACATGACGTGTATTATCAAAAGGCGGGTGACAAAAGAGGAGTAGTTGCACTTGTAAATCAGGATTTAGAAGATGCCGGCATTCCGGCAGTGACGGAATGTATGAATCGCACGAAAGGCCGTCTTTGGTTTCAAGACAGTGAAGCATCAGCCATGATGTGCTGGGGCATGTCTGATACGGCAGATGTGACATATCGGAAAGGCAGTGTAGCACCGAAATTGTACAGTGAGGTTGCCGTAGATTACTATACGGCAGAGAGAATGGGAATCGCAATCGGTGATACGGTTAGTGTTGAATTTGATAAGCGTACGGAGGATGGGCTTACCAGTCAGTTTGTCACAGAGGAGTTTGTGGTAACAGGATATTTTGATCTGGCGGGTTCCGGTGATGCCTGCATGGTAATGGGAAATGACTTTGATGGCGGAGTGGTTTTTGACAGTCCTCGTTTCAAAAGTGTGATTTATGCTCCGGAATCGGAAAAACCGTATTACATCGAGAAAATGAGGGAGATTTATGGTGATGATTATGTCTGGGATGAAGAGCGTGTACTCAAGGATATGTTGGGCAGTTATTACACTACATTGACTCTTTTGCGTAATGTTTTGTCGACGGTGGTTGTGATGGTACTCATTCTGATTACGGTGCTGTATCAGAATGTTTTTCTGGAGGAAGAGGTAACTGCCGTGGCGTTTCTTAAAAGCTTGGGTATAGACAATCAGAACATAAAGAAATGGCAATATTTCAGAATTATGACTCTTGTGACAATATCCTTTGTCGCTGCGTTGATATTAACTGCTACTTTGGGTAATTGGTTTGTTGGTGTCATGTTTAAACAAATTGTCAAGATGGCAGGATTTCGGTTTATTGTGAATCCCATAAATAGCTTTGTTAAGGTGCCTCTTGTTGTGTTTGTGGTTATAAGTATTGTTTTGGCAATTGTGTTAAAACCCATTGAAAAGATTCAAATATGGAGAATTCGAAATGAGTAAACAGATATTGGAAGTCAGAGATCTTTGTAAAACCTATATTATTAACAAGTATAGCAATAATGTTCTTCGAAACGTGAATTTCACCATGGAAGAGGGCGAATTTATTTCTGTGATGGGTCCCTCCGGTTCCGGAAAATCCACACTTCTTTATACCGTCAGTGGTATGGATCGTATGACATCAGGGAGTGTTTGGTTTGACGGGGATGAAATCTCAGCAATGAAGGAAAAGGAGCTTTCTACATTTCGTCTGGAGAAAATGGGATTTGTTTTTCAACAGATGTATGTGATGAAGAGGCTTTGTATGTTGGATAACATCGTGCTTCCCGGATATCAGGCAGAGAAACTGTCCAGAAAAGAGGTCAATGAGCGGGCAGAGATGCTTATGCGCAGACTGGGTATTATTGATATAGCAGAGCGGTACATGACGGAGGTGTCAGGGGGAGAGCTTCAAAGAGTGTGTCTGTGCAGGGCGTTAATCAACGAGCCCAAAGTGCTGTTTGCCGATGAGCCTACCGGAGCATTGAATTCAAAGGCATCCAGAGGTGTGTTAAAGGAGCTTGCTGATGCAAACCGTGCAGGTTGTGGAATATTAATGGTTACTCATAGCGAAAGGGTTGCTGCCTATAGTGAGCGCATTATCTACTTGATGGATGGTACGATTCAGGGTGAGTTCGTGTTGGGGAAAATGACAGATGAACAGGAACTTCCTGCAAGGGAGCGTAAAGTGAAAAACTGGCTCAGTGACAGAGGATGGTAACATTGGAGGGATTATGAAACGGAAGCGTATAAAAATGATTGCACTGATAAGTGCGGGGGTATTATTGTTGGCAGGATGTAGCAAAGCAGTTGCTTCACCGGAAGAATCTGGGGAAGTGAAGCAGGAAGAAAGCGTGTTGATACCGGTCGATTCCTGTCAGATAAGTGAGGGTTTCACCTATGAGGATGAGGGAACGGCAGACAAGTTGATTGCTACCTATCAGTCGTCGGACGGATTATGTGTCATACGCAAAATGGAGCATTATTATGATGTGACACTTGATTATGAAAAGGGTACGGCAGAAGAAGTAGGAAGAGCTTATGCCGAGACAATATTTCTTGCATTCCCGGAATATGAGCAGGTGATGGAGCCGTTTCTGTATGAAAATATTGAGGAGAAGTTTCCGGATATTGATGGAAAATATGACGTAATCGAAGAGCGGTTGGATGGATTGTTTTGTTCTGTTCCCCAGATGTATAAGGAGGAAGCGGAGAGCTTTGCACAGGCTTTATCGGAAGGAGAGACCGGTTTTGTGCCTAATGGGGAATTTAGTTACGAAGAAGCGTTACTTATGCAGATAGTACCGGATGCTCTCAGGGGAACTGCTTGTAGTGCCCTTTGTCTGTGGGGGGATAAAACGGTTTCGGGAGAAGGGATTACGTTTCGAAGTCTGGAGTGGAATCTTGGCAGCAGTAATCAACTGTGTATGGCCCACGCAGTTGTGCATATGAAAAAAGGGGAGAATTCTATAACGAGTATCTCAGTACTGGGTCTTTTGGATATATTATCGGCTATTAATGATGATGGTGTGTTTGCTGCAATTTTAGATGTGGGATGCAGAGAACCCTATACATATGAGGGAAAAAAATGTTATACTTATGAATTAAGATATGCTCTTGAGAATTTTGACAATGCAAGAGATGTGGGAATGTATATGGTGGAGAACAGTGCGGATTTCACTTGGTGCAACAATATTGTAATTAGTGATGAGGAAAGTCGTTATTGTGCCGAAAATGCAGTAGCACAGGCGCTGGATAACGGAATGGCTTTTTCAAATTTAAGAGGGGTGGATACGCCACTTCTGGAAGGGTTACAATGGGATAATGAAGACAGCTTTTGTGTTGTGAATTCTTTTGCAAGTGCAGGTAACATGGACGGATTTCGTGGAAGTAATTCCAATATGGTCCGCTTTGCCAAATACAATAAGTGGGCATCTTCGTTGGAGAAGTTCTCGGTGGCTGATGTAAAAAATACCGTGACGCAGGAAAAGGCAAGGCAGGTTGCCTTAGGAGATATGCATGCAGGTGCAAGAGGCGGAATCCTAGTTTATCAGCAGATAATAGTTGATTATAATACCGGTAGGATTCAAGTGGCATTCACAGGTGTAGAGGGGTTATCGGATAAACCTATATTTACGGATATTGGGGGATGGAATTAGCATCATGGCAGACATTTTATTGATTGAAGACAGTAAGGAACTGGGCATGTTAATCTGTGATTTTCTGACCAGAGAAGGTTTTCTCATTGACTGGGAGGAGTCGGCAGAAGCGGGACTTGAGAGACTGAAAGAAGCAACATACAAATTGTTGCTTCTGGATGTCATGCTCCCGGGTAAGGATGGATATGAAACCCTTGCGGAAATTCGAAAGACATCCGGGATTCCGGTGTTAATGATGAGTGCCAGAACGGATGATGACAGTAAAATACTGGGTCTTGAGGTGGGCGCTGATGATTACATAGACAAGCCTTTTTCCATTCCGGTCATGGCATCCAAGATAAAGGCATTGATGCGCAGAACCTACGAGATTAATGAGGAAAAGGAATTGCTCTCTGCGTGTGGGATTACGGTGGATGTGGCAGCAAGAAGTGTTTATAAAAATGATTGCAGAATAGATGTTAAAGGAAAAGAATTTGATATTTTGGTCTATCTGATGAGACGTCCCGGAACGGTTGTGGACAAGGAGACCTTGTTTGATGCAGTGTGGGGTGTGGATTGTTTTAGTGAGCCGGCATCCTTGAATGTTTATGTCAGATGGTTGAGAGAAAAAATTGAAGATGATCCTAAGAAACCTATGTTGATACAGACAGTGTGGAAAGTGGGTTATGTGTTTGGAGGCAGTGTATGAAGCATTTTAAGAAAATAATTATGTGGACTATGCTGCTCTTTGGCGTGTTCATAATCGGTTTACATATAGCAAGCAACAGGTTGGCACAAGCGGTAAATCACTCCAGAAATGTGGTGATGAATCATATTGTTCAAGTGATTCAATCAGAGTGCGATGCGCAAGATGTGACGGCTGAAGAGGTTTTAGAAACGATATACACAAATAATACGAGTGAGTGGGAACAAAACTTTGGGAAAAAGAATTTGCCCATAAGCATTCGGTATGAAGAACTACGTCAGAATAGAGAAAATGTGAATCTGCAAATCCAAGCTGAGAATAATAGTTATATTTGGAATATTTATGGAGAAGATGACCAAATTATCGGATTCATTGTGTTTGAATATGAAGACGATATTTATCCCGGGATTTTGGGTATGGCTGATACGATTGTAATTCTAACAGCAGCAGTTGTTTTGGTGTTCGCCTTGTTTGTTTATTACAAAATACTAAAGCCGTTTGAACGGTTTTCGGAATATCCTAAACGACTTTCCAAAGGAGAGATTACGGATAAATTACAAGAGAGTCCCAATCGATATTTTGGAGAATATGTTTGGGGTATGAACATGCTGAATGATAAATTGGTGGAGGATAAAAATCGGATTCAGAAGTTGTCAGAGGAGAGACAGACTTTTGTAAGTACCATTGCCCATGGGATAAAGACACCTGTCTCTACCATTAAGCTTTACGCAGATGCGATTAGCACCGGTCTTTATCAAGAGGATGGTGTGGTAAATGAGAAGGATGCACAAATTGCTGATAAGATAGGAAAGAATGCCGAGGAGATTGAGCGTCTTGTCACAGAGATGATACATGTGTCCGGACTGACTGTATTTGAGTATGAGCCAAAGATTGCGCTGTTCTATTTGAAAGAACTGGAGGTTTACGTAATTGAAGAATATACCAATCGCCTGAATATGAAGAGAATTCCTTTTACGGTTGTTGTGCAGGGGAATCCTTTGGTAAACAGTGATAGGGATGGTATTTGCAGAGTGTTGGGGCAATTACTCGATAATGCAATAAAGTACGGCGATGGAACGGGTATTATGCTAATCATGGAAAAGCAGGAGGATGGCTACTATTTTTCTGTAAAAAATAAAGGGAAAGGTCTGCCCTCCAACGAAATTCCTTATGTGTTTAACTGCTTCTGGCGTGGCTCAAATGCTGAGTATATGGAGGGCAGTGGCATAGGTTTGTATGAAGCAAGAAGGATTGTAAGAAGTCTGGGCGGAGACATACATATCAAAAACCATGAAAATGAGGTAGAAGTCGCAATGTGGCTTCCTGATGAGGAAAATTAGGGAGGTTTATGTGAAGAAGCAATATATTCTTTCGGAACGTGCACATTTCATGTGTCCTAATATGCATTTTGGAATAGTTTTTGAAGTTGCAGCCATTTATAAACAGGAAAAAGTGGAATATGTTCTTAGGCATTTAGTGGCTACTCATCCGTTTCTGAACTGTATGATTGCGCAGGAAGATAACGGATCATTGTATTACGAAAACAAAGGTTATTCCACAATTGCGCTATCCATAGGTGGCAAAGAAAGCGATGTATGGGCAGACTATCGTGCAATAGGAGGAAAAGAGTGGGATGTTTTTCACAATGGATTGCTGAAGGTATCTATTTATCCAAAGGAAGATAGTAGTTTTCAGATTTTATTTGTGTCCCATCACCTACTTTGTGATGGCAGAGCTTTATTACAGTTGGTTTTGGAATTTGCTGATTGCTATGTGGAGGATAAAATTCCTGCATACGCAGAAGAATGTTTGATTACATCCATTGCAGATTTGCCACCAAAGAGTGATTTGTCCGGAATCAGCAAAATGCTTGTAAGGCGTGCAAACAGAGAGTGGAGCAAGGAAAAGCATAGCGTTACCTATGAGGAGTATTCCTTATTTGTAGAACAGTTTGCCAAAGAAAATCCTTGTGGTCATCTTCAATGCAGTATCGAAGAAGAAAAATTAGCTACGATCCGGGAACTCTGTCATAATAATGGGATCTCTGTCAATGATTATTTGTTGGCGGCGCTTTATATGGTTGCAAAAACGCAGAAAATTGTAATTGGAGCAGATGTAAGAAAAGACATTGCTTGTTATCAATCAGGTGCGCTGGGCAATTATTCCTCTGCTATCGGGATTGTGTGCAAAGATAAAAATACTGAAATAATCCCAAAAGCAAGAGCAATTCACAAGATAATCGAAAAATATTCAAAGGATAAGAAAAAATGGCTATTGGTATTGGCGTGCTACTTAAATATGGATGCAGATCTGTTAGATGCCGTTGCGATTGCCACTTTAGGGAACTTTAAAAGCAAGGCAGCAAAATTTGTGGGAAGTGCAATGTTTGGATTTGCTTCAAGAAACGGTGTCAGCATGACGAATTTGGGGGCAATTGAAAATCGGAATGTTTTATCAGCTATGTTTATTCCGCCGCTATCTCCGTCTGCAAAAGAGGTGTTTGGCGTATTAACGGTAAATGGTAAGATGGAAATTGTAGGTGGATTTTATAAGCAATTTGTTTCAGATGAAGAAATGCAAATGCAGTTGAAGTCTTTAATGCTATAGAGTAAAGCTTTTGTCGGTTTATTATACATTCAATTGCAAACCAATTTTAGAAATGCTATAATATACATGCGGGCAGGAACTGTGCGTGTCATGCAGTAAGGAGTACAATGACACGTAAAAAGTTTCAGGATTTGAATTTGTCCAATGCATATCTGTTTGCAGCCACGATTCAGGATGAAGAAACCTGTAGAATCACGCTAAGTCTTCTCTTGGGAATACAAGTTAAAAAGGTAGAGGTTCATGCAGAACATTCATTACTCTACAATTCCGATTGCCGTACCATTCGTTTGGATGTGTATGCCAATGAAGAAGATGGAAGTTCCTTTAATTTGGAGATGCAGGGTGAAAATGAGGGAAACCTCCCTAAGAGAAGCCGATATCATCAGGCGGAAATGGATGTTTTGAGTTTGAAGCCCGGTGAGGATTTTAATGCACTGGGACCTAATTACATCATTTTCATATGTTGCTTTGATCCGTTTGGTAAAGGGTTGTACCGCTATACCTTTACCAATAAATGTACGGAGACAGGCGAGGAATTGGGAGACGGAACAACCAAAGTTTTTTTGAATACCAAAGGAAAGAATCCGGAAGGCGTACCGGAATTGTTGATTCGTTTTCTGCAGTATTTAGAAAATAGTACGGAGGAGTGTGCGGGCGAACAGGACGATATCGTAAGACAGATTCACACAAGAGTTGCAACTATTAAACATGACAGGTCATGGGAGAGTCGGTATATGAGAGTTGAAGAATTGATGCAACAGGAATATCGAAAGGGTATCCGACAAGGTATACAACAAGGTACAATACAGGCCCAGGAGCGCCTCGTTCGGCTGATAAAGTGTATGCAGGAGGCCGGAGAGCAGGATAAAATAAGTATGCTTGCAGAAGAGGGCTTTTTGGAAAAAATGTTTGAGAAGTATAATGTCTAAAGATAGTCTGGGTTCTTTTTTCCGGCTTGAAAACAAGTTTAGGAAAATCTGTTTTTTCTTAAAGAATATAAGTATCACATCAAAGACTTATATTCTCAGTCACTATTAATCCACCACAATAAGCTGACACAGACAGTTTCTGCCCAAAATATTTGACAAATCCTCTTATGTAGTGATACGCTTTAGCAGGTGCAAGCTGCACAATTGCTGCAAAAGAGGATATTAACATTGGAAAAACAAGCAATACAAACCTTTGACGAGGCGGTACAATATTTATACGATATGCCTCGCTTTACAATGAAAAACACACCGGAGGATACCCGCTTACATCTTGAAAAGCTGGGCTCCCCCGATAAACAGATTCCATCTATCATACATGTGGCAGGTACAAACGGTAAAGGCTCCGTCTGTGCCTATTTGCGTTATATTTTAGAAGAGACCGGGGCGCAGGTGGCGACCTTTACATCTCCTCATTTGGTTGATATCAGGGAGCGTTTTTGTATCAACGGACAAATGATGTCAAAGGAAGAGTTTCTGCGAATCTTTTTACAGGTGTATGAGAGTCTGGAATGGACTGCTTTGGCGCAAAATACAGGATATCATCCCACCTTTTTTGAATATTTATTTTTTATGGGGATGCTCTGGTTTGGGGAGCAAAAACCGGATTATTGTATTCTGGAGACCGGGCTTGGCGGCAGACTGGATGCTACCAATACGGTGTCCCATAAGGAGTTGACTGTGATTACCCGCATTGGGCTGGATCATGTGGAGTATCTGGGTGATACGATTGAGAAGGTTGCAGGGGAGAAAGCAGGTATTATGAAGCCCGAAGTGCCCCTTGTTTATTGTGATGAGGTGAAAGAAGCTTCTGCGGTATTTGTAGGACGGGCACGAGATTTGCAGATACAGGCTTATCCCGTGTCGAATAAGGACTACGCTTTACGCAAATTTAATAATAAAACCATTGATTTTTCTTTGCAGACTCGGTATTATGGTTATATTGGAATTACTTTGCACACATTGGCCCGTTATCAGATGGAGAATGCATCTATTGCAGTGCGGGCGGCAGAAATCCTTACAGGACCGGACGGCTTAACTGTTAAGCAGATTCAGGCTGGTCTTTCCAAGGCATTCTGGCCGGGACGAATGGAGGAAGTTCTGCCGGAGGTGTTTGTGGATGGTGCCCATAATGCAGACGGTATCAGGGCGTTTTTAGATGCTGTGCGTGGGGACGGTTGCGAAAGTAACGGACAGAAGCGTATTTTGCTTTTTAGTGTGGTGCAGGATAAAGATTATGAATCCATGATAAATCAGGTGCTGGATGCAGTACTTTTTGACAGGATTTATGTGGCACATATGGAGACCGGCAGGGCTATGGCTTTAGACCGGCTTAAGGATTTGTGGTGTACACATGAGAATTGTCCCGGGATAACTTTTGACGAGACTGTGCAGGAGGCTCTTAATAGAGCCCTTTCCGACAGGAGCAGTGAGCGGATTTATATTGCAGGTAGCCTGTATCTGGTCGGTGAGATAAAGGAGTTTTTGAGCAATGATTAATTTTGAAGAAGAACTGAAGAAATTTCATCCCAGCCTTGAGGTTGAGGATGCTGAGGAAGCAATTTACAATCAGGATTTGACAGATATGGCGGATTTACTTGTGAAGATGATTCAGGAGTCCGGAGAGAAAGAGAACGCATAACGGAGGCAGGAACCATGATTTGTTATGAATGCGGCGCAAAGCTGTCAGAACAGCATGATTTTTGTACCGCCTGCGGTGTGGATGTCTATCTCTACAAGAAAATCATGTATGTGTCCAATCGGTTTTACAATGAGGGCCTTGAGAAGGCCTCGGTTCGTGACTTGAGCGGTGCTGTTGTAAGCCTGCGTCAGAGTCTTAAATTTAATAAGAATCATATCGAGGCCAGAAACCTTCTGGGACTGGTCTATTTTGAGATGGGCGAAGTGGTTGCAGCCATGAGTGAGTGGGTTATCAGTAAAAACCTTCGGCCCGAGAAAAATATAGCGGATGACTATATCGAGATGCTTCAGTCCAATGCTACGCGTCTGGATTCCATTAATCAGACCATTAAAAAGTACAATCAGGCGTATGCTTATTGCGTGCAGGATAGCAAGGACTTGGCGATTATCCAGTTAAAAAAGGTGCTTTCCTTAAATCCCAGATTTATTCGGGCCCATCAGCTTTTGGCGCTTCTTTATATGGATAATGAACAGTGGGAAAGAGCTCAGCGCGAATTGAAAAAGTGCATGGCTATCGACCGTAATAATACGCAGACCCTTCGCTATATGCAGGAAGTAGAGCATATGCTTCAGCCGGATGAAAATGATAAACAGTTTGGCAAGCGCAAGAAGGATGAGGCAGTACGCTATCAGAGCGACAATGAAATTATCATTCAGCCTATGAGTGTGAAAGAGAATGAGAATAAGAGAGGGGCGGCGTCCACTCTTTTGAACATTGG
This sequence comes from Acetatifactor sp., assembly GCA_045542555.1. GTDB lineage: Bacteria > Bacillota > Clostridia > Lachnospirales > Lachnospiraceae > Acetatifactor. The sequence continues at coordinate 15,565 of JAZQLH010000031.1, forward strand.
TCTCGGACTGCTCATTGGTGTGACTGCATGTTACTTTCTGGTAGTACCCACAGCAGTTGATAATGCCAAAGATGATGCGCAGAAGAGTGTCACGGAAATTGGTAATCAGTTGGATGCCAAAACCATCACTATTCAGGAACTGGAACAGCAAGTGACCAAGCTTGAGGAGGAGAACGATACCCTTAATGCCAAGCTTCAGGGCTATGTGGGCGAGGATGGCACCATGAAGACCATCGATAATCTGCTTACTGCTGCCAATACCTATCTGGCCACCGGTAACATTCAGGAGACTGCTTTGAATCTGGAAGCAATTGCTGCCAGTGTAAATGTGGAGGAAACCTCCGATGCATTTAAGAATTTATATAATACATTGCTGACCACCATCGGTCCGGAGCTTGCAGTTACTTATTACAATGACGGACTTTCCGCATACCGCAGTGAAGATTTTGCTACTGCCGTGGAATTGTTGAATAAGGCGGTGTACTATGATTCGACCAATGTTGAGTCCCTGTACTATCTGGGACGCGCATACCATAGGAGTGAGGATAAGGAGAATGCGCTGATTACTTACCAGAAGGTTGTGGACTATTTCCCCGGAACCCAGAATGCAACCAATTCCCAGCGCTACATTGATGAGCTTAGTCAGTCAGCAGGCTGATCAACATAAGCCCTACCAAAGATAAATTAATAACGTACGAAAGAAAAGAACCTGTAACATACAAATATGTTGTAGGTTCTTTTTCAATTCAAAACCAGGAGGGAAAATATGGAAGATTTTCGGATTATTGACAACTGCCTGATGGTGCGTCTTCCCGAGGAAGTTGACCATCATCGCGCAGCTTACATCTGTGAGAATGCAGATCGGATGATTTTGCAGGATAACGTGGCTCATGTGGTCTTCGATTTTGAAGCGACTCGGTTTATGGACTCATCCGGTATTGGCATCATTATGGGACGTTATCGCAAAATTGCGTGTTTTGGCGGACGGGTGTATGCCATTCATGTGGACAAGCATATTCAACGGATGTTTACGATGTCCGGGCTCAATAAAATTGTGGAGGTGCTGGCATGAGTTATAACAAAACAAACGAAATGGAAGTGTATTTTGATGCAATATCCACCAATGAAAGCTTTGCAAGAGTAGCAGTAGCTGCTTTTGTGACGCACCTGAATCCTACCTTGGAGGAAATTGCTGACGTAAAGACAGCGGTGTCGGAGGCGGTGACCAATGCAATTATTCATGGATATGAGAATATTCAGGGCTATGACCGGCGTAAGGAGCAGTCGGCGGAAACGTTCTGCAATCAGGGAAAGGTTCGACTGAAATGTGTTTTGGAGGGCGATTTATTACATATTGAGGTGGAGGATAAGGGCAAGGGAATTGCAGATGTGGAGCAGGCTATGGAACCGCTTTTTACCACCAAGGCAGAATTGGACAGGTCTGGTATGGGATTTGCCTTCATGGAGGCTTTTATGGACGATTTGGAAGTGGAGAGTACACCCGGGGAGGGGACGCTTATACGCATGAAGAAAAAGCTGGGCACAACACCGTGGATAGAATGTGAGGAGTAGTCCATGGAAGAAACGTCAGTACTCATTGCAAAGTCACAGGATGGGGATAAAGAGGCGAGAGAGGTACTGATAGAAAAAAATCTGGGGTTGGTGCATCATATTGTGCGTCGTTTTGCGGGGCGAGGGTATGATTTGGAGGATTTGTTTCAGATTGGTGTTATCGGTCTGATAAAGGCCATCGACAAGTTTGATTTAAGTCTGGGACTGAAATTTTCCACTTATGCTGTACCCATGATTACCGGGGAAATTAAGCGTTTCCTACGTGATGATGGTCCGCTTAAGGTATCGAGAACTTTAAAGGAGAATGCCATGAAGGTACGCATGGTGCGGCAACACCTGCAAAGCAGTCTGGGACGAGAGCCTACCTTACAGGAAATTGGTGAGGAGGCGGCACTTTCCAGAGAGGAGATTGTGCTTGCCATGGAGGCTACCATGGAGGTGGAATCCATTTATGCGGCAGTGTATCAGGATGACGGAAGTGAAATGTATCTTGTGGACAGAGTAGCCGACAATGGTAATGGAAGTGTGGGAAGTCTGTTCGGGGGAGCTGAGGACTACGAAAAGGAGAGGCTTTTGAATCATATGCTCTTAAAACAGTTAATGGATGCCTTGTCTGACAGAGAGCGCACGTTGATTCATCTTCGATATTTTCAGAACCGTACACAGGTGGAAGTTGCAGGAATTCTGGGCATCAGTCAGGTGCAGGTCAGTCGTCTGGAAAAGAAGATTTTATTGCGGATGAGACAAAGCATTGCTTAAAAATTTATAAATTATAAAATTTCTTCTTTTTTTTCCTGTTGTTTTCTAGTATGATAGTGAAGAAAAGGAGAGATGATATGAGATTAGAAACAGACAATAACGATAAAGACGGTTTCGTTGCAAATCAGTATACAGAAGATCGTTTGAACCAAAATAGGAAGCGTAAAAAAAGTAAATTTCGCGGTTTCATGACTTTCTTGGGCTATTTGGCTGTCTTAATTCTGATTATGTGTGTGCTTGGCATGATCAGTACGTGGGCGCAAGAGAAGCAACGAGACAGTGTCCTTGATCTGGCGGTGTCCGCAGGTGCAGAGCGTTTGCCCGAGGATAAGGAAGTGACCATGACTGAAGCGGAGCTTAATGCCATGATAGAGGAGGCGGTAGCGGCAGCTACTGCGGGTGCGGAGGCTGAAAAGGAGCAGGCTGTCGCAGAAGCAGGAGCCGGCAAGGAGCAGGCTGCGGCAGAGGCCAGAACCGAAGTGCTTGAGGGTATCAAGGCGGGACTTTCTACCGGAGATGAGAGTATGGTAGAAGTACTTCGACCTTTTTATCCCAATGATATGGTGGTAGTAAGCGGCGGTAAGTTCCACTTTGTGCCTATCGATTATGAGCTTAAGCAAAATTCCTATGATGATGCTAATCTGAACATTTTGGAGTCCGGTGAATATCAGTATGCAGTGGATGGCCAGGTTGTTACCCATAAGGGTATTGATGTATCCCGTTTTCAGGGTAATATCGACTGGAATGCAGTTGCGGCGGATGGTGTAGAGTTTGCATTTATTCGTGTGGGCAACCGCGGTTACGGTACGGGTAAGCTGGTTGAGGATTCTGAATTTGATGATAATATGAAGGGGGCTCTGGATGCCGGTATCAATGTTGGTGTGTACATTTATTCCCAGGCTGTTAATGAGGATGAGATTCGGGAAGAGTTCCAGCTGGTTATGGATAAAATTGCTCCCTACAATGTGAAGTGTCCCATTGTTTTTGATGTGGAGAAGACGGCTGATGCTTCAGGACGTATGAATCAGTTGTCTGTTGAGGAACGTACTAATTTGACATTGCTGTTCTGTCAGTTGGTAGAGCAGGCAGGGCATAAGCCCATCATTTATCATAATGTCGAGATGGGGGCTCTGATGATTGATGTGGCTACCTTGGAGAATTACGACAAGTGGCTTGCATATTACAATGATGATATGTATTATCCCTACGAGTACAAGATATGGCAGTATTCCGATAAGGGACGTGTGAATGGTATTGACGGAGATGTGGATTTGAATATCTGCTTCGAGCCGTTCTGGGAATAATAAAAAGAAGGATTTTAGGTTCACCCTAAAATCCTTCTTTTTTGCGTAACAGTCTGAGTTCTCTCCGCTTTTGGGCGTTTTCCCATTCCATGCGCTCGCCGTCGTTTTCGGGGATGAGACCGGGTACGAGGGTAGGTCTGTTGTCATCGCCCATGCAGACCATGACAAAGTAAGCGCGGTTAATGGGGTGGCGGGAACCGTCAGAATGCTCTACATAGGAATCTACACGAACCTCAAGTGAGGTTTTGCCTACATGGGTCACCTTGCCTACCAATACCAATAAATCGTTTAAATAAACGCCGGATTTAAAGTGAAGATTGTCAATGGCAACGGTGGTTACATCTCTGCCACAGTGTCTTTTGGCGGTGATTCCGGCAACTTCATCAATCCAGGCCAGAAGCTGGCCGCCGAAGAGTCGGTTGATGCCGTTGATGTGGTCATACATAATCATGTGAATTTGTTCGGTAGTGGATTCAGAGACCTTTTTGGGGGTCAGTTCTTTGGTGTTGTCGGTATTCATGATAAAACTCCTTAATTATAAATTTTTTTAAAGGTATATTTCCGGTCAGAATACAAATCCTACTTTCAAAGAAATGCGTCCTGCGCAATTTGGAAAGGAGAATTTATAATGGATACGTATGGTATGCCAATAGAGGGATTTCCCTCAACCAATCTTCCCCTGGGACTTGGTGCAGCACCGCCCCTTGCAGCAGATATGAGCGTAGCAGCTGCGCCCGGTGTTACCACGGCAGATATAGTTGATGAGATGTCTGGAACCGATGGTGTGACAGAATCCGAGATGGAGCATTTGATTCTGCAATACAAGGATTCAAAGATGAAGTAATTTAAATCCAACCTCCGTCAATGGTGATAATCTGGCCGGTAAGGTATGCAGGCCCGGTGATAAGCTGTAGAACAAGCTGTGCAACTTCCATGGGGCTGCCCAATCTGTCAGCAGGTATCTCGCTTCTAAGGGTGGTCATATCTTCTTCTGTAAAGCAGGCATTCATCTGGGTGTCAATGACGCCGCATGCGATTGCATTGACGCGAATGCCACTGGGGGCAAGTTCCTTGGCCAGTGCCCTTGTAAAGGCATTCATGCCGCCCTTGGAGGCAGAGTAAGCCACTTCCATGGATGCGCCGGCTTTGCCCCATACGGAGGAGATGTTGATGATGTGGCCGGTATGCTTTTGAAGCATTAAAGGAATGGCGGCTCTGGAGGTGTAGAAGCAGCTGTCCAGATTTACACCGATTACGCGGTGCCATTCCTCGGCGGTCATGTCAGATAAAAGGCCCACATGGGAGATGCCGGCATTGTTCACTACAACGTCCAGATGTTTGATATGTTGAAATATCTCCTGTACATCAGCTTCCTTACTCATATCAGCCTGTAAGGGCAGGCAACTGACTGCATATTCTTTCATAAGCTGTTCAGATAATTTAATTAGTGCGGGCATGCTTTTGTCGCAGGTAAGCACCAGATGATAGCCATTTGCCGCCAAAAGTGTGGCAATGGCTGCGCCGATACCTCTGGATGCGCCGGTTATAAGAGCTGTTTTGCGATTCTCCATAAAACCACCTCCTTATCTAAAAGAATTATAGCATGTCCTGCCTTGATTTTCCAACATAAAACTGCTACACTTGTTGTATATTTGCGAGTACAAATTTGCTACATATTGTATAGATGAAAAAGGAGATAAATTATGTATGATTTGATCATTATCGGTTCCGGACCTGCAGGCTTGTCTGCGGCAGTTTATGGTATCCGTGCAGGTTTGAATCTTTTGGTTTTGGAGCAAAGTCCCATAAGCGGCGGTCAGGTATTAAATACTTATGAGGTGGACAATTATCTGGGATTGCCCGGCATCAGTGGTCTTGATATGGGACAGGCCTTTCGTGCTCATGCGGATAAGCTTGGTGTGGAATTTGTGGAAGCCCGTGTGAAAGAAATTGTGGATAATGGTAATTTCAAGACGGTGCGTACGCGCAAAGCGGAGTATGAGGCCAAAGCGGTAATTCTGGCTACGGGAGCGCAGCATGCGCATCTTGAGGTGCCCGGTGAGGAAGAATTGTCCGGTATGGGCGTGTCTTATTGTGCAACCTGTGACGGTGCCTTTTTTAAGGGACGTACTGTAGCCGTGGTGGGCGGCGGTGATGTGGCGTTGGAGGATGCCATCTATCTGGCCCGCACCTGTGAGAAGGTCTATCTGATTCACAGAAGAGACGAGCTTCGAGGGGCGATGGTGCTGCAGGAGGAGTTAAAGGCACTTCCCAATGTGGAGATTCTTTACAGTCATACTGTGCAGGAAATCCGCGGTGAGGATAGTGTGGAAGCATTGCTTCTTAAGGATGTGAAGAGTGGTGAAGAGAAGGAATTGGCAGTACAGGGTATCTTTATTGCAGTGGGAATTCATCCCGATACAGAGCTGGTAAATGGGCTGGTTACCTGTAATGAAGGCGGCTATGTAATTGCGGGAGAAGATGGTGCTACAGATTGCTCCGGTCTTTATGTGGCGGGAGATGTGCGTAAGAAGCCTTTGCGTCAGATTGTGACGGCAGTAGCGGACGGAGCCAATGCAGCAGTGGCAGCGGCGGAATTCTTAAGAAAAGTTAAATAAAAATGAATTTATTACAAAAGTTTTTCTTCAAAAAAGGCAGCCTTGTGGCTGCCTTTTTCTGGTAAAAATTGAAAAAACCGCATAAAACCGCCATTTTGGTAAAGTGTGAATTTAATAGCAAGTGTTGACAAATTCTTAACATCGTGATATATTTGTTAAACGCACGTAATAATTTTGTAACAATTCAGGAGGAAAGTATGGTAAGCAGGTCTATCAGAGTGGCGGCATGTGCAATGGCTGCTGTAATGGCGTTTTCTAACAGCTTTATTACCGCAAGTGCTTCGACATCCGGTTCTGTGCTGCCCAGTGGCGGTGTAGGACTCAGCCTGACGAACAATGCCACCGCACTTAATAATATAGTAGGTACTGAGAATAAGAACATAAGAGTAACCACAAATGTCGTTGCTACAGTGGCAACCTCGGAGAAAGAGACGGCTGAGGAAGTTTCTTGGGAAGAAAACTTTGAGAATCTGGTAATTGCGCAGGTTAATGATTATGTGAATATAAGAAACAAACCCGGTGAGGACGGCGAGATTATCGGTAAGCTCTACGATGATTCTGTCGGTGAAAAGCTGGGAGAGGAAAACGGTTGGTATAAGATTCAGTCAGGTGCCGTAACCGGATATGTAAAGGCAGAATTTTGTGTTACAGGACAAGAGGCTGAGGCGCTTGTGGATGAAGTGGGAACACGCCTGGCAAAGGTGACTACTACTACATTGAAGGTGCGTACCGAGCCTAATTTACAGTCGGGTGTTCTGGGGCTGGTTCCTTTGGATGAGGAGCTTGTGGTTACAGATGAAGTTACCGGCTGGGTAAAGGTTGATGTTGAGGAAGGTCAGGGCTGGGTTTCTTCTGAATATGTAGATTTGCGTATGGAATTCGTAGAAGCGGAGTCCAAGGAAGAGGAGGAAGCCCGTCTTGCCAAGGAAGCAGAGGAGAGAAGGAGAGCACGTGAGGCAGCAGCGTCTGTAGCAGTTACTGCTCCTGCAACGCCGCAAACCACTACCGCAACGGTAACGCCCAATGAGGACAGCAGTGAAATGGGTATTGCTGTTGCTGAGTATGCATTGCAGTTTGTAGGTAATCCCTATGTATATGGCGGTACCAGCCTGACTGATGGTGCAGACTGTTCCGGTTTTGTCATGAGTGTGTATGCGAACTTTGGTGTAAGTCTTCCGCACTCTTCGGCGGCTGATCGCAATCAGGGATATGCTGTGGACGGAGGATTGGAAAATGCACAGCCGGGTGATTTGATTTGTTACTCAGGTCATGTGGCATTGTACATCGGTGATGGACAGATTGTTCATGCATCCAGTAAAAAGACGGGCATCATTGTATCCAAGGCAGATTACAAGAAGATTCTGGCAATCAGACGTATCTTTTAGCAGATAAGAAAAGTAAAAGCCATGCATTGGTTAAGAATGTATGGCTTTTTTTGTTGTCTATTGAATTGCGTAATTTGTCGAAATATTGCGAAATGGGTAAATAAGGTATTGACAATTTATTCCATGTACAAATTTACCAAAAATTTTATTTTCAAGAAAATCTTTAAAAAATAATTTTTAAAATGGACCGGGATTTATCCACAATGAAAATGCCCTAAAATTGGACAAAAGGCATTTATACACCGAGTTATGCACATTATCCACCGTTTTTTGGGGTAAAATCTGTCTGGAAAAAAGCTTGTCAAGCAAAACGTTTGTTTTGTGAAGTTCTCATAAAAATCTGGATTTAACCACAAAATGAAAAAGTTTTTATTGACAGGTACAATATCAAAAACAAATAAAAAATTTGTGAAATTGTTGCAAAATGCATGTTGAATATGTTATAATGCACATACAATAATCTATCGAAGGGGATGATAGCATGAAATTTGTAATTGTAGGAAGAAACATCGAGGTAACACCGGGTCTGAGATCCGCAGTGGAAGACAAGCTTGGTAAGTTGGATAAGTACTTTAATCCTGAAACCGAGGTACATGTAACGCTGAGCGTAGAGAAGGAGCGCCAGAAAATAGAGGTAACCATTCCGGTTAAGGGCAGCATTATTCGTTCCGAACAGGTAAGCAACGACATGTATGTTTCCATTGATTTGGTGGAGGAGATTATCGAAAGACAGCTCAAGAGATACAAGAATAAGATTGTTGACAGACAGCAGTCCGGCGGAGATTTCACTCCTGCTTATATTGAGAACGATTACATGGATGATGAGGAAGTCAAGATTGTGCGTACCAAGAAGTTTGACATCAAACCCATGTATCCTGAAGATGCATGTATCCAGATGGAGCTTCTGGGACACAATTTCTTTGTATTCTGCAATGCAGAGACAGATCAGGTGAACGTAGTATACAAGAGAAAAGGTGATACCTACGGTTTGATTGAGCCTGAGAACTAAACAGAGTGAAAACCCATGATATGGGCACATAGTTTGTATGTCGTGTACATAAGATAAGAGGAAAGAAAATGCAGGTGATGATATGCATATCCCTTTTATCAAAGCGTACGGTGCGGATAAGAGAATAAGAATTTTACGGCGAGCGTTGCTTGGACAATTGATTGTCTTAGCGGCGCTTGTCTTTTTGTGGGCAGGCAGGGAACAATTCACAGAAACGGTTTCCACTGGTGCGGATTTTATCAAATGGGTGGATTTTGATGTGTCATATGAGGCGTTGTGTATGGCTTATCAGTGGGATGTGGAAACCCATGGTACAGATAGAGAGGTACACTGGGTGGAACTTCTGGCATACACAGCGGCTCACACCGGCGGCGAATTTGATAAACAGGCGGTGGTGTTGCTTGATAAGACGGCTGAGAAAATCACAGATGGTGAGGCGAGTATGGAGGAGCTTACAAAGGATTTAAAGTACTATCCCTACTATCTGGAAGCATACACCGCAGTGCTTGGAGGGATGGTTGGAGACTATGAGGTGCAGATAGAGGACGAAAACGGCCATATCAATTGGGAGAAAAAGTATGGCTTAAAGGCATATTTCCCCTTGGCCAGAGGGTTTGATTACACACACTGTGATGACTTTGGTGCCAGCAGAAGCTACGGATACAAGAGAAAACATCTGGGACATGATATGATGGGGCTTACCGGGACACCGATTATTGCGGTTGAATCCGGCTATGTGGAAGCTCTGGGTTGGAATCAGTATGGCGGTTGGCGTGTGGGCATTCGTAGTCTGGACGGCAAACGCTATTATTATTACGCACATTTACGGCAAAATTACCCTTTTGCAGAAAATCTGGAGGAGGGGAGTTTGGTCACAGCCGGAGATGTTATCGGATATATGGGACATACGGGCTACTCTACACAAGAGAATGTTAACAACATAGAAGTAACCCATCTGCACTGGGGGCTTCAACTGATTTTTGATGAGTCACAAAAGGAGGGGGATGGTGAAATCTGGATTGATGTGTATGATTTGACGCGCTTTCTTGCTAAGCATACTCAGCAGGTGGAGAAGGTGGAAGGGACTAAGGAATGGGTGCGGACAACAGATATAAAGGATCCGGTTTTAGAGGAATCAGGTGGCGGCACAGAGCTAAAAATCCCCCTTCCATAATTTGCTTGTTATTTTTTTGACAAAATTTAGTAAAACCCATTGCAAAAGAAAAATAGCTGTGATACAATGACATTAGCGAGAATGATAAAAAAATAACAAACAACCTATACAAATCAAATGGAGGAGAAGAAAATGGCAAGAAAAGTAGTTTTGGCAGGTGCATGTCGTACAGCAATCGGAACCATGGGCGGTTCCTTAAGCACCACTCCCGCAGCAGAGCTTGGTGCAATTGTAATTAAGGAGGCTCTTAACAGAGCAGGCGTTGCTCCTGAAGCAGTAGATCAAGTATATATGGGCTGTGTAATTCAGGCAGGTCAGGGACAGAACGTAGCACGTCAGGCTTCCATCAAGGCAGGTCTTCCTATCGAAGTTCCCGCAGTGACCATGAACGTTGTATGTGGTTCGGGCCTTAATTGTGTAAATCAGGCAGCACAGATGATTATGGCAGGAGATGCGGACATCGTGGTTGCAGGTGGTATGGAGAATATGTCCATGGCTCCTTACGCTATGCCCCAGGCTCGTTTCGGTTATAGAATGAATAATGGTACTTTGGTAGATACCATGGTAAATGATGCGCTTTGGGATGCATTCAACAACTATCACATGATTCAGACAGCAGACAATATCTGTAATGAGTGGGGACTTACCCGTGAAGAACTGGATGAGTTTGCATTAAAGAGCCAGCAGAAGGCAGAAGCAGCGCAGGTTTCGGGTGCATTTGATGCAGAAATCGTTCCCGTAATGGTTAAGAAGAAAAAAGAAATGGTTGAGTTCAAGGTTGATGAAGGTCCTCGTCCCGGTTCTACTATGGAAGGTCTTGCAAAGCTTCGTCCTATCAACAAGGATGGTTTTGTTACAGCAGGTAACGCTTCCGGTATCAATGACGGTGCGGCAGCAATCGTTGTTATGAGCGAGGAGAAGGCTAAGGAATTTGGTGTTAAGCCCATGGCTACCTTTGTTGCAGGTGCTTTGGCAGGCTGTCGTCCTGAGGTTATGGGTATCGGTCCTGTTTACTCCACGAAAAAGGTAATGGAGAAGACCGGTATGAAAATTGAGGATTTCGATATTATCGAGGCAAATGAGGCATTTGCTGCACAGTCTATTGCAGTGGGTAAGGATTTGGGCATCGATGTTGATAAGCAGCTTAATCCTAACGGTGGTGCGATTGCACTGGGGCACCCTGTAGGTGCTTCCGGATGTCGTATTCTGGTTACTTTGCTTCATGAGATGCAGGCAAAGGGTGCCAAGACCGGTCTTGCGACACTTTGTATCGGTGGCGGTATGGGATGCTCCACTATCGTTAAAATCGAAGACTAAAGGAGAATTAAAATGGATTACATTTTATATGAACAAAAAGGCGAATATGCTATTTTGACCATCAATAGAGAGAAGGCTTTGAACGCTCTGAATTCTCAGGTGCTTGAGGAGCTTGACGCAACATTGGATGCCATCAATTTGGATGAGGTGCGTTGTCTGGTTATCACCGGCGCAGGAGAGAAATCCTTTGTGGCAGGTGCAGATATCGGAGAGATGAGTACTCTGACCAAGGCAGAAGGCGAAGCTTTTGGCAAAAAGGGTAACGATGTGTTCCGTAAAATAGAAACCTTCCCCATCCCTGTGATTGCTGCAGTAAACGGCTTTGCATTGGGTGGCGGCTGTGAGCTTTCCATGAGCTGTGACATCCGCATCTGCTCCGATAACGCAGTGTTTGGTCAGCCTGAGGTTGGCTTGGGAATTACTCCCGGGTTTGGCGGTACTCAGAGACTGGCCCGCATCGTAGGTGTGGGCATGGCAAAGCAGATGATTTACACTGCACGCAACATCAAGGCTGATGAGGCTTGCAGAATTGGTCTTGTAAACGCAGTATACGCCAAGGAAGAGCTTCTTCCCGCAGCGGAGAAGATGGCAGCAGGCATTGCCAAGAATGCACCCATCGCAGTAAGAAATTGCAAGAAGGCCATCAATGACGGTCTGGACGCAGATATGGATGCGGCTCTTGTTATCGAAGAGAAACTGTTTGGTGACTGCTTCGAGACGGAGGACCAGAAATATGGTATGGCGTTCTTCTTGGATAAGAATAAAGAGAAGGTAAAAGAGCCTTTCAAAAACAAGTAGGAGGATATGAAAATGAAAGTTGGTATTATCGGTGCCGGTACTATGGGACAGGGCATTGCTAAGGCATTTGCTCAGGTTGAAGGATATGAAGTTGCTCTCTGCGATATTAAGAAAGAGTGGGCTGAGGGCGGAAAAGCCAAGATTGAAAAGGGCTACGCTAAGCTTGTAGAAAAAGGTAAAATGACCCAGGAAGCAGTAGATATAATCCTGTCTAAGATTACGCCCGGTCTGAAGGAAGACCTTTGTGCAGATTGCGATTTAATCGTAGAAGCTGCATTTGAGAACATGGAAGTGAAGAAGACTACTTTTGGTGAGCTTGACAAGATTGCGAAGCCTGAGTGCATTTTTGCATCCAATACCTCCAGTCTTTCCATTACTGAGATTGGTAACGGTTTGAATCGTCCTATGGTTGGTATGCATTTCTTCAATCCCGCTGACCGTATGAAGCTGGTTGAGGTAATTGCAGGTGTTAACACTCCTGAGAACATCGTGGAGACCATCAAGAAGATTTCTGAAGAAATCGGCAAGACTCCCGTACAGGTAAATGAGGCAGCAGGTTTTGTGGTTAACCGTATTCTGATTCCTATGATTAACGAAGCTGCTTTCATTAAGATGGAAGGTGTTTCCGATATCGCAGGTATTGATGCTGCTATGAAGTTGGGTGCGAATCATCCCATGGGTCCCTTGGAGCTTGGAGATTTCGTAGGCTTGGATATCTGTCTTGCTATCATGGATGTTCTGTATGCTGAAACCGGAGACAGTAAGTATCGTGCATGTCCCCTTATCCGTAAGATGGTTCGTGGCGGTAACCTTGGTGTTAAGAGTGGTAAGGGCTTCTATGTATATAATGCAGACAGAACCAAAACTCCTGTTGATGCACAGTAGTTAAATTATAAATTTATGAAGGAGATAAATCATGGATTTTACTTTGAGCAAAAAGCATGAAATGGCGAGAGCGCTCTTTAGAGAGTTTGCTGAGAAGGAAGTAAAGCCCCTGGCTCAGGAGGTTGACGAGACTGAGGAATTCCCCCGTGCAACCGTTGAGAAGATGGCTAAGGCTGGATTTATGGGTATCCCTATTCCCAAGGAGTATGGCGGACAGGGATGTGATGTTTTAACCTACGCAATGTGCGTAGAGGAGCTTGCAAAGGTTTGTGGTACTACCGCAGTTATCGTATCTGCACACACCTCCCTTTGCTGTGACCCGATTCTTACCTACGGAACCGAAGAACAGAAACAAAAGTATCTGCCTGATTTGGCAAGCGGACGTAAGCTTGGTGCATTTGGTCTTACCGAGCCCGGTGCAGGAACCGATGCCCAGGGTCAGCAGACCAAGGCTGTGCTGGACGGTGATGAGTGGGTGCTGAACGGCTCCAAAATTTTTATTACCAATGGTAAAGAGGCAGAGGTTTATATCATCTTTGCAGTAACCGGAATCATCGAAAAGAAAGGCAAACCCTTCAAAGAGATTTCCGCATTCATCGTAGAAAAGGATACTCCCGGATTTACCTTCGGTACCAAGGAGAAGAAGATGGGTATCCGTGGTTCTTCCACCTATGAGCTTATTTTCACTGACTGCCGCATCCCTAAGGAGAATATGTTGGGACAGCAGGGTAAGGGCTTCAATATTGCAATGCACACTCTGGATGGCGGACGTATCGGTATTGCAGCACAGGCGCTGGGAATCGGCGAAGGGGCATTGGACAGAACCATTGCGTACACTCAGGAGAGAAAGCAGTTTGGCCGTTCTATCAGCGCATTCCAGAATACCCAGTTCCAGCTTGCTGACATGGCTACCAAGGCGGCTGCAGCTCAGGTGCTTGTTTATAAGGCTGCATGTACCAAAGATCAGTACACTAAGGATAAGAAGACTTCTTATGGTGTAGAGGCGGCTATGGCTAAGCTGTATGCAGCAGAGATGGCTATGGAGGTTACCACCAAGGCAGTTCAGCTTCACGGCGGCTACGGTTACACCAGAGAGTATGATGTAGAGCGTATGGTGCGTGATGCCAAGATTACCGAAATTTACGAGGGTACTTCCGAAGTACAGCGCATGGTAATTTCCGGAGCGTTGCTGAAGTAAGACAGAGAATATAAAAGGAGTGAAAATACAATGAAAATCGTTGTTTGTATAAAGCAGGTTCCCGATACTAAGGGCGGCGTAAAGTTCAATCCTGATGGTACTCTGGACAGAGCTGCCATGATGACAATTATGAATCCCGATGACAAGGCCGGTCTTGAGGCTGCCCTTCGTTTGAAGGATGCAGACCCCGACAATACTGAAGTTACTGCACTCACCATGGGTCTTCCCAAGGCGGAGGATGTGCTTCGTGAGGCTCTGGCAATGGGCGCTGATAAGGGCGTTTTAGTGACGGACAGAGTGCTTGGCGGTGCAGATACATGGGCGACTTCCCAGACCTTGGCAGGCGCGCTTCGTAACCTCGAGTACGATTTGATTATTACCGGACGTCAGGCAATCGACGGTGATACCGCACAGGTTGGTCCTCAGATTTCTGAGCATCTGGATATTCCCGTGATTTCCTATGCGCAGAATCTAAAAATTGAGGGCGACAGCGTGGTGGTTGAGCGTCAGTTTGACGACAGATATCATGTTTTAAAGGCAAAAATGCCTTGCCTTGTAACAGCTTTGGCAGAGTTAAATGAGCCCCGTTACATGACTCCCGGTGGAATTTTCGATGCATGTGATGCTGAAATTACCGTGTGGGGCAGAGCAGACCTTAAGGATGTTGAGGATTCTAATCTTGGTCTTAAGGGTTCTCCTACCCAGATTGCAAAGGCTTCTGATAAGGTTCGTAAAGGCGCCGGTGAAAAGGTTACATTGGATACCGCAGAGGCAGTTGACTATATTGTAGGCAAGTTGAAAGACAAACATGTTATCTAAGCAGACGGAGGAAAATACAATGAATTTAGCAGAATATAAAGGTGTATATGTCTTCGCACAGCAGGTAGACAATGTGTTAAACGGAATTGCTTTTGAGCTGATTGGCAAGGGTAAAGACTTAGCTGAGGCTCTTGAGACAGATGTAACTGCTGTACTTCTTGGAAGCGACGTAAAGGGACTGGCTGATGAGCTGGCTGCTTATGGTGCTGACAAGGTTATCGTAGTGGATGACCCTGAGCTTAAGGAATACAGAACAGAGCCTTATGCACATGCATTGGCTTCTGTAATTGAGAAATATAAGCCGGAAATTTTTCTGGTAGGTGCAACCGCAATCGGCCGTGATTTGGGCCCCCGCGTATCTGCAAGAGTGCATACCGGTCTGACCGCAGACTGTACACAGCTTGAGATTGGTGATTTCCCCATCAATCCCATTCCCGGCAGAGAGCAGAAGCATAATCAGCTTCTTATGACTCGTCCTGCATTTGGCGGTAATACCATTGCTACCATCGCATGTCCGGAGTTTCGTCCCCAGATGGCTACGGTTCGTCCCGGTGTTATGCAGAAGCGTGCCAAGATAGAAGGCGCTAAGGCCAATATCGAGGAGTTCAATCCCGGTTTTACTCCCGATCATAAATATGTAGAGATTCTGGATATCGTAAAATCCGTTACCGAGACCGTTGATATCATGGATGCCAAGATTTTAGTAAGTGGTGGACGTGGTGTTGGCAGTGCGGAGAACTTTAAGCTTCTTGAGGATTTGGCAGAGGTTTTAGGCGGTACTGTAAGCTGCTCACGTGCAGTGGTGGATGCCGGCTGGATGTCCAAAGATTTCCAGGTGGGTCAGACCGATAAGACTGTTCGTCCTAATTTGTATTTTGCAGTAGGTATCTCCGGTGCGATTCAGCATCTGGCAGGTATGGAGGAGTCAGATGTAATCATTGCGATTAACAAGGATGAGACCGCTCCCATCTTTGATGTGGCTGACTATGGTATTGTAGGTGATTTGAACAAGATTCTCCCCGCACTTACCGAGAAGTTGAAGGCAGAAGTTGCTGTCGGCTAATTAGCTCCCCTCTCTCTGGGGAACTTGTTTCCCCAGAGTATATTTCCCCTTTTTATGTATAGGTTGACAAGAGCCCCCGGCGCCGAAAGGCTTCGCATGGGGCTCTTGTTGCATTTAAGCTGTTTTTCGTGTATAATAACTAAATGAATAATGTTTAGGGAGGGTTGTATGAGGCGCAATGTAAGCTTGGCGGATATATCTGACGGCAGACTATATGGTGAAAATGATATGGTCAAGGCTGACTGTCATGGTTGCGCAGGATGTAGTGACTGCTGCAAAGGGATGGGAGACACGATTTTATTGGATCCTTATGACATATACCGGCTTACAAAGGGGCTGAACAGACCTTTCACAGAGTTCCTTGACAAAGAAATAGAATTGGGTGTGGTGGATGGCTATATTTTGCCTCATCTTAAGATGGTTGGGGATGAAGAAAAATGCGCATTCCTAAACGAGCAGGGCAGATGCGCGGTACATGCATTGCGCCCCGGAATCTGCCGATTGTTTCCGCTAGGCAGATATTACGAAAACGGAGAATACCAATATTTTCTCCAAACGGGGGAGTGCAAAGCTGTCCACAGTAAAGTGAAAGTAAGTAAATGGATTGATACGCCGGATAGGACTCGGTACAGAAGCTTTGTGACCTGCTGGCATTATTTGCTCAATGATGTGGAGTCCTGCTTACGGCAACGTGCAGATGAAACTTTTGCCCGTAATTTGAATATGATTTTATTGCAGATATTTTTCCTGACACCTTATGATGGTGAAGGAGATTTTTACGAACAGTTTGAACAACGAAAGGAGAAATTTCATGCATTCACCTCTTGAGATAGCAAGAAGTTTTGTGGAGATAGGTACTCATAAGGTTCGTGTCTCTGCGCTGAAAATGGTAGTTTTGGGTATTTTTGCAGGTATGTTTATCGGGTTTGCCGGAATCGCTTCCAATGTGGCCGGTGCCACTGTGGCCAATCCCTCCATATCCAGACTGGTTAGTGCCTGTGTGTTTCCGGCAGGTCTTGCCATGGTGCTGGTGGCAGGTAGTGAATTGTTTACGGGTAATAACCTGATTATTATTGCTGTCCTTGAAAAGAAAATCAAGGTAAGAGAGATGTTTAAAAACTGGTTTTTTGTATTTCTGGGCAATTTTATCGGTGCAACAATGGTGGCCGGTATGGTTGTGTATGGCGGAACACCTGAATTATTTGAAGGCGCCCTGGCTGAGAAAATGGTGGCGTCTGCTCTTTCCAGAGTAAACCAGACCTTTTTGGAGGCGTTTGTCCGAGGGATTCTTTGCAATATACTGGTATGTATTGCCGTTTGGGCGGCTTTTGCAGCCAAGACAGTTTCAGGTAAACTTCTGATGAGTTTTTGGCCCATCATGCTTTTTGTGCTCTGCGGGTTTGAACATAGCATTGCGGATATTTATTTTGGTGTGGCAGGTATTCTTGCTGCGACTGAATATGGTATTGCGGCCCAGGGGCTTACCTGGGGGAGTTTCCTTTTGAATAATCTTTTGCCGGTAACATTAGGGAATATCGTAGGTGGCACGGGTATTGTGGGAGCCGGATATTGGTTTTTGTTCCTGCGTCATACTCCCGGATATGCACTTCCTATTCAGGCTGAGCAAAAAGAGTTGGATATTGCGGAAGAATATTAAGCAGGAACCGCTTGCTTTTTGCGATTTTCATTGCAAAAAGCAGGCGATTATAGTAAAATGAAAACAGGTATACTTAATAATTTTGCTACATAGGAGGAAGAGTACAATGGGTAAGTTTGTTGTAAAAGAAACCGCTACAGGTATCAAATTTGATTTGAAGGCAGGAAATGGCGAAGTAATTGCAACTTCTGAGGTTTACAGCTCCGAGGCGGCATGCATGAATGGAATTGAGTCTGTTAAGAAGAATGCACCCGTTGCGGCTGTTGAGGACCAGACTGTTGAGGGTTATGCAACCGAGAAGAATCCTAAGTTTGAGGTTTATCAGGATAAGGCCGGCGAGTATCGTTTCCGTCTGACCGCAACCAATGGTCAGGTAATCGCTACCGGTGAAGGATACAAGGCGAAGGCAAGCTGCTTAAACGGTGTTGAGTCCGTTAAGAAGAATGCACCTGATGCTGAGGTTGAGAAATAGTAGATTGTGTGAATGAACAGGAAGGGGTGTCAAACGATACCCCTTTTACGACATGTATAAATGCTTTAATTAGAGAATGGGGTATTTGCAATGTATAAAGGCAATGCTTATGAAGTAAAAGTGAATAGTAAAACCTTTGACATTGTTTCGGCGAACACCGCATTCTACAGGTTCATCGGAACCAGACTTTACAGTACATTTGATAAGCTGATAGATCCCTCAAATGCAGAGCTTCTCCCTGAATATATTCGGGAGGGGCAGATGGTTATTCTGTCTCTTAAGACAGAGGAGGGTGCTTTTAAAAATACGTTGGCATTTTTTGAACTTTGTAAGAATGAAGATATTGCAGACATCAAAATGATTGTATTGGATGAGATGCAGGAATGGGAGTGGAACCTGAAAAACCAGGTGACCAAGAAAAATGCAATACTAAGACTTTATGGCGATTATTACTTTGAATATAACAAAGATGCAGATAATATCCGAATATATGCGGCGGATAGGTTTGAACAGAATATTTTGTCTACCTCGCTGGCAGATTTTGAGCAAAAACTCATGAAATCTTCAAATGAATCCAACACAGCAGATATCAAGAAGCTGATAGGAATTCTGCGTGATGGTTGCGAGCGTTTTGCCATTAATATTTCCGGCAATATTTTGAATATCAGGGAGACTGCTTATAGTTTAGTAAAAGGTGTTTCTATTTATGAAGACGGTACGTATGTTTACACAACCGGTTACATTCACTTTTGGAATGAGCGTTCTGCTGAATTAGGTGAAAGCAAACAGGCATTAGAGAGGGATCATTTGACAGGGGTGCTTACAAAAGCTGAGATTACAAGGCTGGCTATCAGTACCGTAGATGAAAAGAAGACCTCCAATGTCACGCTTGCCATTATTGACATTGATTATTTCAAAAAAGTAAATGATGTATATGGTCACATGAAGGGTGACGAGGTTTTGAAAAAGGTAGCTTCCATCATTAGACATGAGGTTCGTGACAGTGGTCTTGTAGGACGTTTTGGCGGAGATGAATTCCTGGTATTATTTTATGATGCTTACGACATGGAAACCATGCGTGAACGTTTGAGGAGTATTCGTACGAGGGTTGCGGCCAGTTCCGTGAAAGCGGACAATGGAGAAGATATTTCACTCACATTGTCTATTGGTTGTGCGGCATATCCCAAGGATGCAGACAATTATGAGGATTTATTTTTCCTGGCGGATTTTGCGCTTTATCGTGCTAAGGAAAAAGGAAGAAACAGATATATTATTTACAGGCAGGAAAAGCATGGCACATTGGAGGAGATACGCAGTACGCGAATGGGTGAAAACCAATTGAACAGTCGCGGAAATATGTCTCCGGCAGAGCTTGTGTGCGCAATGCAGGACAAGGTCTATACGGGTAAGGATTATCCGTTAGACAGATTGTTGGATGATATTTCGTTAAATATGAATATTCAACGAGTTATGCTATATGCGGGAACGCCGTATCGCCGGGTAGGTATGGCAGGTGCAAACCGTCTGTCTAAGGCAGTGGTGGAGAGTACCATAGATTATCTGGACATGCCGGAGCTTACTTCTGCGTATGATGAGACGGGTGTGTTGATGTATGATAACATCAAGCGTATAGCTAATACGAGTGTTGAGCTTTATCATAAATTGGAAAAACAGCAGATTATATCTTTTGCACATATCCGATTTAAGGACAAATTTGGCACGAACGCAGTATTAAGTCTGGAATTTGTCAAAAGTATTATGACATGGAATGAGAGCCATATTCCATATTACAGATTATTGGCAAAGCTTCTCTCAGAATATGATTTGGGAAGCGTCAAAAAATAATGTTGTTAGTTTTAGTGAGGGATAGAAATGAGTCTTAATGAGAATTTAAAGCAGAGCAGAATTGTAATACGGGAGGCAGCACAAGGTGAGACCATTGCTGATACAAACATTGTATCACATGATATGGAAAGTAGCCGTATAACAATAGAAACAGAAAGCTTTTCAGTGGAGGAAGGTGCGACAATCAGTGCTTTGGTATTCAGTAAATCGGGTCTCTTTGAGACACAGGGAACCATAGGCACAAAGAATGGGAACAGCATAGAAATCGTTTTGTATGAGGGGTCTGATAAGGATGACAGACATGCTGTGCGTTATCAGGTAAATATTCAGGGCAAGGTGGATTTGATTACCCGACAGGGAGAAAAACTTTACGAAGAGTTTGAGTTAGCTGTGTTAAATATGAGTTCCATAGGGCTTCTTATACAGGCGCCACAGGGTGCAATCAAGGATGGAGACATTGTTCGCTTTTCGGCAGTTACCAAAGGCCAGAGAATTATAATTACCGCACATGCAGAGCGTGTAGAGTCAGATATCGAAGGCAAAGAAAAAGTAGGCTGTACCATTCAGCTTGTTAATTTAGGATAAGCAAGATAGGAGGCCCGGGGTGGTTGGTCAAATCGCTCCGGGCTTTTGACGGAGGAATGTGGTGGAAAAAAAGTATCGCAATGAATTAAAATATGTCTGCACAGAGGCGCAGCTTCAGATGATAGAACAACGTATTCGAGCGTACTGTCAAACGGATTCCCATGCAGGAACAGAGGGTGTTTATAGCATCAGGAGCGTTTATTTTGATGATATGGATAATAAATGCTTTTACGAAAATGAGGATGGTGTAAATGCCAGAGAAAAATTTCGAATTCGGATTTATAATGGTAATACGGAATACATTACGCTTGAGTGCAAGCAAAAAATAAGCGGCAAGAATCGCAAGGAGAGCTGTTCGCTTACTAGAGCGCAGTGCGAGGCTATATTAAACGGAGAATTTTCCTGGGAAATGGTAAACGGCTGTGAGCCAAAGCGGGGAAACAAGGATCTTTTACGAAAGTTTTTTTTGCAATACAGTACAAGGTATATGCGGGGCAAGGTAATTGTATCGTATGACAGAACGCCGTATGTTTACGAAAACGGCAATGTAAGAATTACGTTTGACAGACATATTGCAGGGAGTTCAAGTGTTCAAAATTTTCTGGAGCCTGTGGTGGATGGAAGGCCGGTTATGCCGGTAGGTTACCATGTGCTGGAAGTGAAGTATGATGAGCTGATACCGGATTTTTTAAAGAATGCAATGCAGCTTGGGACACTTAGGCGGGCTACTTATTCAAAGTATTATATTTGTCGCAAATTCTGCGGATAAAATTTATTAGTTAATACAATGCAAAGGAGATAAAATATGGGATTTCAGGATGTTTTTAAAAAATCATTTTTACAGGGAGTTACAGCTTCCGATTTGTCTACAACAACGATTGTTGTAGCATTGGCAGTTACTGCAGCAATAGCAATTTACATTTTTGCGGTATATCGTCTGATGAGCAGGAATTCATTTTATTCCAAAAGCTTTAATATTTCTTTAGTGGCACTGGCTGTAATCACTGCTGCCATCATTTTGACTATTCAGTCCAGTGTGGTAATTTCGTTAGGTATGGTCGGTGCCCTTTCTATTGTGCGTTTTCGAACAGCTATTAAGGAGCCACAGGATCTGGTTTTTCTGTTTTGGTCTATTTCAACCGGTATTATATGTGGTGCAGGGCTCTTTGAAGTAGGCGTTGTCACAGCTATTCTTGTGACAATTGTTTTGTTAGTGCTTGAGCTTGTTCCTGCAAGAAGCGAGTCTATGTTGTTAATTGTAAATGCAGACAGCTGTGATGTGGAAGAGAGCTTGCTGAAAGTAATCGGAGAATATACCAAGAAGCCCCATGTAAAATCTCGTAATATCAATAAGGCCGGTTGTGACATGATTATCGAACTTCGTGTAAAAGATGGCGGTGGTCTCGTGAAAGCGGTTAGCGTTATCGAAGGAGTGAGAAATGTGTCTTTGTTGTCTCATGATGGTGAAGTAACTTATTAAGCTGATGTGAGTGGGTTTTTGTTAAGCAGGAGTTCATAAAGGGTCATAGTGATATATGAAGATGAATAAGAAACCAAAGCTGATAGAGCATATAAAGGATGATGTGAATAGAATAGATGGCCGTACGCTCTTTATATGTGGCATTGTTTTTACGTTTGTTACATTGGGAATGTGTATGGTAAACCTGGTAGTAAAAACCGGAGAAATGGCTCTGATTACAGGATGCGCAGGACTTTGGATTTTGCTTAGCACCATAATATACGGCTTTACCAAGAATCGCTGGATTTTGATGGGTGGGCTTATTCTTTGCGCATATTTGATGATGATGGATTTCTTAATCACCGGAGGCGTGGACGGATTTAGTATTGTTTGGTTGCTTTTGGTTCCGCCTGCGGCCACGTATTTCTTTGGGCTGTATTGTGGTGGAGGTCTGGCGGTAATTTTGGGATTGTCGGCGGCATTATATATGTGGACACCATTACATGGTCTGGGATATTTATATTCTGCGACCTATCAGTTGCGTTTTCCCATCGTTTATTTCTTTGATTTGGTCATGTGTATTGTGATTCAATACCATATATCTATTTATAGGCAGCAGCAAGAGATGCTTATTGAAAATGCAGAGCGTGCCAATCAGACTAAGAGTGACTTTCTTGCAAATATGAGCCATGAAATCAGAACACCTATGAATGCTATTGTTGGTATGTGTGAACTGATTTTGAGAGAGCGGGATATCAGCGAGAGTGTACGTGACAACTGTTTTAATATCCAAAGTTCCAGTCGGAGTCTTCTGGCTATTATTAACGATATATTGGATTTTTCAAAGATTGAGTCCGGCAAGATGGAAATTATCGAGGCAGAGTTTAATATTGCGTCCTTGTTGAATGATGTTATCAATATGACCATGAACCGTAAGGGTGATAAGAAAATTGAAGTATTGGTTCATGCAGACCCGAATATTCCCTGTGGACTTGTGGGCGATGAGACCCGTATTCGTCAGATTATTTTAAATCTGATGACCAATGCGGTGAAATTCACCAATTCAGGTGCTATTACGTTAAAAATGTCATTTTCCAAACAGGCTTACGGCATTAATTTGAAGGTAGAGGTAGAGGACTCCGGAATTGGTATTACCGAAGAAAATCTGGAGAAATTGTTTGAGAGCTTTCAGCAGGTGGATACACGTAAGAACCGCTCCATAGAGGGAACCGGACTGGGCCTTGCCATTTCCAAGAGAATGGTGACTCGGATGGGCGGCTTTATCAATGTGACCAGCGAGTACGGACAGGGTTCCAACTTCAGCTTTGTAATTCCGTTAAAGGTAAGTAATCCCAGTCCCTTTATCAGTGTCAAAAATGCGGACAAGATGAAGATTGTAGCATACATAAATCTGGATAAATTTGGTATGCCTTTTGTTGAAGAGAAATACAAAGAAATTATGCACCAAATCAGCCGTCAGCTGAATGTATATTTTATTTATGCGGACAGTGCGGATAAATTACAGGAACTTGTGGCAGGAGGCGATGTGACTCATTGCTTTATCGGCAAGGAAGAGTATTTGGAGAACAAAGCATATTTCAAAGAAATTTCTTCTAAGCTCTCTGTAATTATAGTGCAGGATGTAATGGGGGCTGTGGAGATACCGGCAGGTATTAAATGTTTGTACAAGCCCTTCTATACAATGTCTGTGGCATTGGCACTAAATAATGAAAAACTTATTTATACTACTAATACGGGCAAAGGTAATTCTATCAGTTTTTCTGCACCCAGAGCACGTGTTCTTATAGTGGATGACAATCCGATTAATTTAAAGGTTGCGGCGGGACTGATGCAGCCTTATCGCATGCAGATTCTGACTGCGGACAGTGGTAAAGCGGCCATTACCATGTTGCGTTCCCGGGATATTGATTTGGTACTTATGGACCATATGATGCCGGAGATGGATGGTGTGGAGGCTACCGGTATTATCCGTAAAACGGAAGGTGAGTATTTTGAGAAGTTACCTATCATTGCGCTTACCGCTAATGCGGTAAACGGTGTGCGGGAGATGTTTCTTGAGGCAGGATTCAATGATTTTGTGGCAAAACCGATTGAATTGTCCTCCCTGGACCGGGCATTGAAGGCATGGTTGCCGGAGGAATATATTATGCCTCCCGTTGCGCCAGAAAATGATAAAGCAAAAGAGGCGGAACCGGCCGAAGCGGCGAAGGACGGAGAATTGATTTCTGTGTCTACCGGACTTCATTATACCGGTGGTGACGAAGATGCCTATTTTGAAATACTGGAAATGTATATTCGCAAAGGCTTGGAAAAACGTCGCATAATTGATGAAATGTGGCTTCAGAAGGATTGGAAGGATTATATTATTGAGGTACATGCGTTAAAAAGCACTTCGCTGAGTATCGGTGCATCGGAGCTTTCAAAGATGGCCAAGAAGCTGGAACTGGCAGGTAAAGCAGGTGATTTTGCTACAATCGAAAAACACCATGAAGAGCTTTCTGCATTATATGAGGCCGTTTTGAAGGAAGGTCAGGCGATGTTGCCTGTAAGAGCGGAAGAACAAGTTGAGCCGAAAGTGCCGGATACTGTTGAACAAATGCCTATGAGTGCAGAGTTTTTGGAGATGTATCTGACTCAATTGGAAGACAGCTGTACCAATTTTGATGGCGATGAGGTGGTTCGGCTGGCACAGGAGGCCTCAGGATATAGCTATGAAAATATTGCTTTAAAACCATATCTGGAAAAAATTGCTGCCTATGCACAGGATTTTGAATATGATAGTGCAATGGAGATGCTTAAGTGCATGGTGCAGGATTTGCAGGGCGGAAAGGAGTAGGGAACACATGAATAAGAAAAGGATATGTATTACTACTGATTGCGCATGTGACCTGCCGC
The DNA here is from genome assembly GCA_045542555.1 of Acetatifactor sp. Classification (GTDB taxonomy): domain Bacteria; phylum Bacillota; class Clostridia; order Lachnospirales; family Lachnospiraceae; genus Acetatifactor. Next base: position 40,400 of record JAZQLH010000031.1, read on the forward strand.
CGGAAGTCCTGAAGCAATATGAAGTTGATTTGATGTATTTTTTCATTGAAACAGATACAGGGAGATTTCGGGATGTAGCAGAAATAACTGCTCAAAACATATTTGAGTACATTGAAAGGGGCGGACAGAGAACCCTTTCAATGGCGCCGCCTGTAGAAGATTTTATTGATTTTTTTAATCAAAAGCTTAGAACCTGTGATGAGATTATCCATATTGCCATCAGCTCCAAAATCAGTATGAGTGTACGAACTGCAAACAATGCAGCACAAAGACTCGGTGCAGCGGCAAGTCGTATCCATGTGTTTGACTCAGGACATTTGTCCACGGGAATCGGTTTGTTGGTTTTGCATGCAGTTCAAATGGTGCAGAAGGGACATGACACTGCTGAGATTTTGAGCTCGCTTGAGAAGATGAGGGAGAAGGTTTCTACCACCTTTATGGCTAAGAATGCGGACTATCTGTACCGTAATGATAAGGTAAGTAAAACGGTAAAAGAAGTGTGCAGCCTTTTTAATATTCATCCTGTTCTTACGATGAAGGATGGGTATTTGAAATTAAAATCCATTCAAATGGGTGATTATGAGAAAAGTGCATTGCGTTATGTCCGTAAGACTTTGAGAAACCCTAAAACGATTGATTCCGGCAGAGTATTTATTACCCATGCAGGGTGTACGGTGAGTGATATCAAAATGATAAGACGCGAGGTAGACAAGCGGATGGCATTTGATTCTGTAATGGTTTCCAAAGCGTCTGCCACTATTTCCGGCAACAGTGGCCCCAGAACCTTTGGTCTTTTATTTGTGAAAAAATAGGGAGAGAAAAATGAAGCATATTTTGATTGTCGATGATAATAAGACAAATCTGATAGCTGCCAAGAATGCTTTGACGGATGATTATAAGGTTACGGCAGTGACCTCCGGTGAGCAGGCGCTTAAGTTTCTGGATAAGAATATTCCGGATTTAATTCTTTTGGACATCAATATGCCTGAGATGGACGGGTTTGAGGTGCTTAAGCGGATTAAGGACATTCCAGAGTGTAATCATCTTCCTGTTATTTTCCTGACAGCGGATACAGATTCTGCCACAGAGACCAAATGCCTTGAACTCGGTGCGCAGGATTTTATTGCAAAGCCTTTTGTTCCGGCGGTGATGCGTTCCAGAATTGCGCGTATATTGGAGCTGGAGGAGCTTCGTAAGGGGCTGGCAAATCGTTTGGATGAGAAGATAAAGGAAGTGTCCGATATCAAGAGTAAATCATTTCAGGATGCACTTACAGGTCTGTGGAATCGTGCGTATACGGAAGATACAGTTTCAACCATGTTGAAAGATGGTATGAAGGGCACTCTGTTTATGATGGATATGGATAACTTCAAGGCCATCAATGATAATTATGGGCATATTGCCGGTGACCATACATTAAAAATGTTTGCTGAGACTTTGAGAAAGCATGCCTCTGAGAAAGATGTGATTTGCCGAATAGGCGGCGATGAATTTATGACCTTTGTGGTGGGCGAAAAATCCAAGGAAGAGTTGGGCAGACACGCTGCCAACATTATCAAAGATATGGCGGCTCACTTGGATGAAAGTAAATTTGAGACCAATTCATCCGTATCAGTGGGTATTGCTCAGTTCCCGGAGGACGGCAATGATTTTGCATCTCTTTATAATGCTGCGGACAAGGCATTGTATTGTGTAAAACAAAACGGTAAAAATTCCTATCACTTTTTCAGTGAACAGCGTGCGAAAGAAAGCGAGCGTGCCGGCAAGACCATGGACTTAAGTTATCTGCGGGACATCATGCAAAGAAGTGATGCAGGAAAAGGTTCGTACATATTGGATTTTGACAGTTTCCATCATGTATACAACTTTATCCGCAGAAATGTGGAGCGAAATAACAGTAATGTGCAGACGGTTTTGTATACCCTGAATTCCGATAGTCTAAGAGAGGATCCAAACGAAATTGAAAAAGCCATGGAGCTTTTAGAGAGTGCCATATATGCGTCTCTTCGCAAAGTGGATGTCTCTGCCAGATATTCCAGCAGACAGATGGTGGTTATCCTGGTGGATGCCAATGAGGAAAATGGTAGTCTTGTGGCAGACCGTATTTTGGATTACTTCAGACGATTTTACAAAGGCGAACTCCAATTTAGCTATGATATTGTAAAGATGGAAGGTAAATAGAAATATGGAAGAAAACGCAGGTTTAGGCCTGCGTTTTTTTGCTTAAAGAAGAGATAATGAATATAAGAACAAATTATAGATTATATAATAAAATAATATATATTAATATCTTGTTTTGCAAAGGATGCAGGTGTATAATAGTCATGTTTGATAAATTTGTTTCAATAGGGATGTGATTTGTGTCACATGCACCTGTAGAATGGAGTAAAAATGGAGAGATTAGTAGGAACCGTTTCAAGAGGTATTCGTGGTCCCATCATTCGTGAGGGAGACAATCTGGTAGATATCACTGTAGACAGCGTTTTGGCTGCTGCTAAGAGCGAGGGCTTCGAGCTTCGCAACAGAGATGTTATTGCACTTACCGAATCTATTGTTGCACGTGCGCAGGGCAACTATGTATCTGTTCAGGATATCGCCGCAGATGTAAAAGCTAAGCTTGGAGGAGAAACTGTTGGTGTTATCTTCCCTATCCTTTCCCGCAATCGTTTTGCAATCAACTTGAAGGGTATTGCAATGGGATGTAAGAAGGTTGTTCTGATGCTCAGCTACCCCAGTGATGAGGTTGGTAATGCACTGCTTACCTGGGACCAGCTGGATGAGGCAGGTATTAATCCTTATAGTGACGTTCTGACTCTTGCGAAATATAGAGAGCTGTTCGGTGAGAACAAGCACGAGTTTACCGGTGTTGACTATGTTCAGTACTATTCTGACATTATCACCGAGGCCGGTGCAGAGGTTGAGGTAATCTTTGCAAACAGAGCACAGACCATTCTTGACTATACTGATTGTGTTATCAACTGTGATATTCACACCAGAGTACGTACCAAGCGTCTTCTTACCGAGGCCGGTGCAAAGGTGGTTTGCGGTCTGGATGATATTATGACTGCCTCCATCAATGGCAGCGGTTTCAATGCAAAGTACGGTTTGCTTGGTTCCAACAAGGCTACCGAGGACAAGATTAAGCTTTTCCCCCAGGAATGTAAGCAGCTTGTTTTGGATATTCAGAGCCAGATTCTTGACAAGACCGGCAAGCATGTTGAGGTTATGGTTTACGGCGATGGCGCATTCAAGGATCCTCAGGGTAAGATTTGGGAGCTGGCTGACCCTGTAGTTTCTCCGGCATTTACCGATGGTTTGATTGGTACTCCCAATGAGCTGAAGCTCAAGTACCTTGCAGATAATGATTTTGCAAACCTTAGTGGTGCGGAACTTAAGGAAGCTATTTCCAACAGCATCAAGACTAAGCAGGACAACTTGGTGGGCAATATGGCTTCTCAGGGAACCACACCCAGACAGCTGACCGATTTGATTGGCTCTTTGTGTGATTTGACTTCCGGTTCCGGTGACAAGGGTACTCCTATCATTCTGATTCAGGGTTACTTCGATAACTTCACCACTAACTAATATTTGATTGATAAGGCTGTTATCTGCGGATGGCAGCCTTTTTTGCAAAAGGAGATAAAGATATGAAAAAGACCTTAATTGTAGTGGACATGCAGAAAGATTTTATTGATGGTACGTTGGGAACCAAGGAAGCGGTTGCCATTGTAGAGAATGTAAAGAAAAAAATTGCAGAGTATCAGGAAGCGGGCAACGAGATTATTTTTACAAGAGACACCCATCAGGCAGATTATTTAAGCACCAATGAGGGCAAGCATCTCCCTGTGGAGCATTGTATCGAAGGGACGGATGGCTGGAAGATTGCCAAGGGACTGGAGGTGCCCGGTGCAATTTACATCGATAAACCTACCTTTGGTTATCTGAATTGGGCGGATTATGATTTGCAGGAAGTGGAAATAATCGGATTGTGTACCGATATTTGTGTGGTTTCCAATGCGCTGATTATCAAGGCGGTATTCCCGGAGATTAAGGTAACAGTGGATGCAAGCTGTTGTGCCGGAGTAACTCCTGAAAGTCATGCAGCCGCATTGACTACTATGAAAATGTGTCAAGTGGAAGTAATCGGGGAATAGAATCAGAAGCTGATATTAGAAAAGAGGAGTGCGTGATGTATACATTTGATGTGAAGGATACAACTAAGAAGTGTGTGCAGTGGATTCGAGACTGGTTTGAGACAAATGGTAAAGGCTGTAATGCAGTGGTTGGTATTTCCGGTGGCAAGGACAGTTCTGTGGTGGCGGCTCTCTGCGTAGAGGCACTGGGGCGTGACCGGGTAATTGGGGTATTGATGCCCTGTGGCGAGCAGGCTGACATTGATATGGCCAGAAAGCTGGTAAATCATTTAGGCATTACCAACTTTGAAATTAATATCAAAACTGCAGTGGAAGGGATTCTGAATGAGATGGATGTTGCTATGGGAGACGTAGAGATTGCACGCCAGACCCGTATTAATCTGCCTGCCAGAATCCGTATGTCCACGGTATACGCAGTCAGCCAAAGTATGAACGGTCGAGTGGCCAATACCTGTAACTTGTCTGAAGATTGGGTGGGTTATTCCACCAGATATGGTGACAGTGCAGGAGATTTCAGCCCTTTATCCCGGTTGACGGTTACAGAGGTAAAAGCCATTGGAAAAGAGCTTGGTTTGCCGATGGATTTGGTGGATAAAGTGCCGATTGATGGCCTGAGTGGTAAGTCTGATGAAGAGAATTTGGGATTTACTTATGCGGCTTTGGATAAGTATATTCGAGAGGGCATTTGTGATGATGAAGCGGTAAAGGCACGAATTGATGAGTTGCACGAGAGGAATCTGTTTAAGCTGGAGCTGATGCCTTGTTTTGAAATTTAAGATATAAGAAAAAGAGTGCAGGGAAGTTCCTGCACTCTTTTTGCAATATCACATGGATTCAGACATTCTCGTAATGCGTCCACATTCTGAGAATTTTGATAATACCTTGATATTGAATTCCATTTTCTGTAAAAGGGGTTTCATCCACCAAGTAAACCAGCCTGTGTTGGATGTTGATTCTGCGCGATAATACACCGTCCAGATTTCCCACAAGTTTTTCGTAACGTGGCGGATTCTGATAAGGATTCTTGCGTATCAAATCAACTAAATTTTTAGCATTTGATGAAATGTTTGAAGCTTTCAATTTTTCAAGATCTTTTAGTGCCTGCTTGGTAAAAAAAATCTTATACATTTACCATTCTACCATTTCCTCCGGAGTACATTCATCAATAGATTCCTTGACACCCTCTAAAATGGATTGTGTCATGTGAGGAATAGAATCTAGAAATAATGTTTCCTGTATTGCACTCCAATCGTCTTCTGATATAAGTACTGCGTTGGCTTTTTTGCCCACAATTAATGCCGGTTCATGATAGCGGCTGACAGACTCTACCAGATTATAGAGGTCCTTTCTTGCATTAGTGATATTGATTGTTGACATAAAAATCTCCCTTTCCGTCGTATGTGATTTATTATATATAGTTATTTTCTTTTGCATATCATTTGTATTATTTTCTCTTACATTCTTTTTGGCTTGGTTCAAAAGACTTCATCGTTTGTATTATTTCTATTGTATTTAAGTTTATCCCTGAATGAATGTTAAGATTAATATGTCACTTGTATTATAACGTACGTTTTTACGTACGTCAAGGCGCAGCAATAAATTTAAAAATACACTTTATCCTAGTCACGCAAAAAAGTGCTTGACAGAAAGGGAGGTGCTCATAGTATAATATGTCAGTACCAAAGATTTGAGACAAGATGTTTCGAGAGGATATACATCAGAGTCTTAAGCATTTTACGGACCGCTCCCATGGGAGCTTAGGCCATACGGACAGCCGGGTCCACTGCCGATTGGCGACTTGTCGCCGAATTATTGATTGAGTTAAAAGCTCAGTTTCTATAAGTTGGTTACTTCATAACCGAAATGCGTGTGTTACGCAGACTTGTGAAATGGTCAATAAAGAGTAGTAAAAGTATTATTGCTATATAGACTCTAAGTGCCTATATCCAATCTCTATTTTAAGCGGGAAAGTGTCGAACTGTCCGTTTAGATTATTTTGATATATTTGATTGGAATGACTGACGCAAGTTGTGTAATGACAGCTTGCGTTTTTTTGTTTATAAATGATTTAAAACTATAACCAATGAGGTGTGATATGGAAGAAATGATTTTAGACCAGTCAAGAGCCCCCATTTATGAGGCATTACAGAGATTTCGTCAGATGCGTGTGGTGCCCTTTGATGTGCCGGGACACAAGCACGGCAAGGGTAATCCGGAACTTGCGGAGTTTCTTGGAGAAAAATGTGTCAGCATTGATGTAAACAGTATGAAGCCCTTGGATAATCTCTGTCATCCCACATCGGTGATTCATGAGGCGGAGATGCTTGCGGCGGATGCTTTTGGGGCGGCTCATGCATTCCTGATGGTAGGCGGAACCACAAGCTCTGTGCAGAGTATGGTGCTTTCTACCTGTAAGCGGGGAGATAAAATTATTTTGCCCAGAAATGTACATCGTAGTGTCATTAATGCGTTGGTGCTTTGTGGTGCGGTGCCTGTGTATGTAAATCCTGAGGTGGACACCAGACTTGGTATCTCTCTTGGCATGCAGCGTGAGCAGGTGGCCAAGGCCATTGCAGAGCATCCTGATGCAGTGGCAGTGCTGGTAAACAATCCTACCTATTACGGCATTTGCAGTGATATACGTTCTATTGTGAAAATGGCTCACGATGCGGGGATGTATTGTCTGGCAGACGAGGCTCACGGAACTCATTTTTACTTTGGGGACAATATGCCTGTGACGGCTATGGCGGCAGGGGCAGATATGGCGGCAGTATCCATGCATAAAAGTGGAGGAAGCTTAACCCAGTCAAGTCTTCTTTTGATTGGACCCAATATGAACGAGGGGCATGTACGTCAGATTATTAATCTGACCCAGACCACTTCGGGAAGTTATCTTCTTATGTCCAGTCTGGATATCAGCAGAAGAAACCTTGCACAGCGGGGGAAAGAGGTTTTTTCCAAGGTTATCGGTATGGCAGATTATGCCAGAGAAGAAATCAATGCCATCGGCGGGTATTATGCCTTTGGAAGGGAGCTTGTAAACGGTAATTCCATTTTTGATTTTGATCCCACAAAGCTTAGTGTACATACCAGAGATATCGGCCTTGCCGGAATTGAGGTGTACGATATTTTGCGAGACGAATATGACATTCAGATTGAGTTCGGTGATATCGGAAATATTTTGGCATATCTGTCAATCGGTGACCGCCCTCAGGAGTTAGAGCGTCTGGTGAGTGCGCTGGCGGAGATTCGCCGCAGATTTCAAAAGGACAGTAACGGCCTTCTTAGTCAGGAGTATTTAGACCCGGTGGTGGTGACCAGCCCACAAGAGGCGTTTTATGCCAAGAAAAAAAGTGTTCCGCTTAGAGAGAGCGAGGGTCTTGTTTGTAGTGAATTTGTAATGTGTTATCCTCCCGGAATTCCTATTTTGGCACCGGGTGAGCGCATTACCAAAGAGATTCTTGATTATATTGAATATGCCAAGATTAAGGGATGTTCCATGACAGGTCCCGAGGACCCTGCAATTGAAAACATCAATGTCTTGGAGTAAGGAGGATGAGCCGTGGAATTATGGTTTAGTGAGTACCATGCTCCCGATGTAAAGCACAGCATCCGTGTAAACAGACATCTGTATTCCCAGAAAAGTGATTATCAGCAGATTGACATTCTGGATACGCCGGAGTTTGGAAAGGTGCTGGCTTTGGACGGGAATGTCATGCTGACGGAGCGTGATGAATTTATTTATGATGAAATGATTACCCATGTACCCATGTCCGTGCATCCCAATGTGCAGGATGTGCTTGTGATCGGTGCAGGGGACGGCGGCGTGGTAAAAGAGCTCGCCCGCTATGAAACTATCAAGCGTATTGATTTGGTGGAAATGGACCCCCAGGTTGTGGAGGCCTGTCGCACCTATCTGCCGGAAAATGCCAGCCGACTGGACGACAGAAGGGTACATATTTACTATGACAATGCCCTTCGCTTTATCCGTAGAAGTAAGGAAGAATACGACTTGATTATCGTGGATTCCAATGACCCTTTTGGCCCCTCGGAGGGCTACTTTACCAGAGAGTTTTACGGTATTTGCTATAATGCCTTGCGTGAGGATGGCATCATGGTCAATCAGCAGGGAAGTCCTTTTTACAAGCACGATGCGGAGGCCATGCAAAGAAGTCACAAGCGCATCGTAAACACCTTCCCCATCAGCCGTGTGTATCAGGCCCATATTCCTACTTATGCGGCAGGGTACTGGCTCTTTGGATTTGCCAGTAAGAAGTATCATCCCGTGGATGATTTTGACGCCAAGAGGTGGCTGTCTAAGAATTTAAAAACCAAGTACTATACCACGAAGCTTCATGTGGGGGCCTTTTATTTGCCGGCCTATCTGGAAGAAATGCTTCAGGAGGTGGAATGATGCTACATAAAAATATCGATACCTTTATCGGCTGTGACTGTGAGTATGAAGAGGCCAAGATTGTGTTGTTTGGAGCCCCCTTTGACTCAACCACAAGCTTCCGTCCCGGAGCCAGATTCGGCTCTGCAGTCATGCGCCATGAAAGCTTTGGACTGGAGACCTACAGCCCTTATCAGGACAAGGATTTGACAGATTATCAGATATTTGACAGCGGAGATTTGGAACTGTGCTTTGGCAGTGCGGAGAGCGCACTGGCGGACATTGAGGAACGTGCCGCAACGATTTTGAACGACGGTAAATTGCCCCTGCTTATCGGCGGCGAACATCTTGTGACACTGGGATCTGTTCGGGCAGTGCTTGAAAAATATCCTGATTTGCATATCATCCACTTTGATGCCCATGCAGACCTGCGGGATGATTATCTGGGTGCAAACTTAAGTCATGCCTGCGTTATCCGTCGCTGCCATGACCTTATAGGCGACGGACGCATTCATCAGTTTTGCATTCGAAGCGGAGAGCGGGAAGAGTTTGCCTTTGCCAAAGAACACACCGATATGCATCCCTTTGATTTTAACGGCCTCGACCAGCTGGTAGAGGATTTGAAGTCCTCCGGCGCACCGGTCTATTTCACCATCGACTTGGACTGCCTTGACCCTTCCGTCTTCCCCGGCACCGGTACTCCTGAAGCCGGAGGCGTGACCTTTATGCAGCTTCTGGGCGCAATGCGTAAGGTCTGCGAGGCCAATATCGTGGCTGCTGATGTAAATGAGCTTGCCCCTATGCTCGACCCCACCGGCGTTTCCACCGCCACCGCCTGCAAAGTCTTAAGAGAACTGCTCTTGGCACTTTGCGGCGAGTAGTTTTAGCGAATTTATGAAACTTTAAAATAATCTGCACATACCCATTTTTATCTCTGTATTTGGGTATGTGTAAGCAGAGGGATGGTATATGTCTTATGAGGACCCTTGAAAAACGCTGGTACTTGGGCTGTGTACTTTACAGCCCTATGTACCACTGCGTTTTTTCACGGAGCGAGAGCGTGTCCAAATAAGATATATACTATCCCACTGCGCAGACATTCACCAAAAGGAGAGAAGAAAATGAGTAGAGTATTAGTTATCGGCTGCGGCGGTGTTGCCTCCGTAGCAATCAGAAAATGTTGTCAGGTAAGTGAGGTTTTCACCGAGCTTTGCATCGCAAGCCGCACCAAGGAAAAGTGTGACAAGCTTGCAGCAGACCTTGCAGACAAAACTACCACCAAAATCACCACCGCACAGGTGGATGCTGATGATGTACAACAGGTAATTGACCTGATTAATAACTACAAGCCCGACCTTGTGATGAATATAGCCCTTCCTTATCAGGACTTGACCATCATGGATGCCTGCCTTGCATGTGGTGTGAATTACATGGACACTGCCAACTACGAGCCTGAAGATACGGACGACCCCGAGTGGAGAGCCATCTACGAGAAGCGTTGCGAAGAGCAGGGATTTTCTGCTTATTTTGATTATAGCTGGCAGTGGGCTTATCGTGAGAAGTTTGAAAAGGCCGGTCTTACCGCACTTCTGGGCTGTGGTTTCGATCCGGGCGTGACACAGGCCTACTGTGCTTATGCCAAGAAGCATGAGTTTGATACCATCGACACTATTGATATTCTGGACTGTAACGGCGGCGATCACGGTTATCCCTTTGCAACCAATTTTAATCCCGAGGTAAACCTGCGTGAGGTGTCTGCACCCGGCAGTTACTGGGAGGATGGTCATTGGGTGGAGATTCCTGCCATGAGCATCAAGCGTGAATATGATTTTGATTGCGTGGGCATGAAGGATATGTATCTGCTCCATCACGAGGAGATTGAGTCTTTGGCTTTGAATATTCCTGAGGTGAAAAGAATCCGCTTCTTCATGACCTTTGGACAAAGCTATTTAACGCACATGAAATGTCTGGAAAATGTGGGCATGCTGTCTACCACACCCATTGAATTTGAAGGCCATGAGATTGTACCTATCAAGTTTTTGAAGGCGCTGCTTCCCGATCCTGCAAGTCTTGGTCCCCGCACTCACGGTAAGACCAATATCGGTTGTATTTTCACCGGCAAAAAGGACGGCAAGGACAAGACTTATTACATCTATAATGTTTGTGACCATCAGGAGTGCTATAAAGAGGTGGAGAGTCAGGCAATCAGCTACACCACCGGTGTTCCTGCAATGTGTGGCGCACTGATGCTTCTTACAAGAAAGTGGGCAAAGCCCGGCGTGTATACGGTGGAAGAGTTTGATCCGGATCCTTTTTTGGATGCCTTGGATAAATATGGTCTGCCCCGCAGGGAGAATCACAACCCTGAGCTGGTGGATTAATGAAGCGGGTAACTGATTCCCGTCCGCCCTTTTGGGGGCTGGACGGGCAGATCCCCTACGAGATATTCAAAGACCTGCCTACACCCTGCTATATTATAGATGAGGCGGCTTTGCGTCGAAATTGTGAGATTCTTGCCTCTGTTATGAAGAATACCGGATGCAAGATTTTGCTGGCACAGAAGGCTTTTTCTAATTATGATTTTTATCCGCTTTTGGCAGAGTATTTATCCGGCACAGAGGCCAGCGGTCTGTATGAGGCAAGACTTGGCGCAGAGAAGATGCCGGGTAAGGAGGTACATGTTTTTTGTGCGGCATATACGGAAGCGGAATTTGATGAGCTTCTAAATTATGCAGACCATATTGTATTTAATTCACCTAATCAGTTACAGAAATTTGGTGCGAAAGCAAAAGCCTGCGGCAAGAGTATCGGTCTTCGCATTAATCCGGAATGCTCCACCCAGGAGGGGCATGAGATTTATGACCCCTGCGCCCCGGGAAGTCGTCTGGGAACCACGAAAGCTATGTGGGATGAGAAGATGACAGAAGAGCTGACAGCACTGCTGGACGGCCTTCATTTTCACACGCTTTGCGAACAGGATTCCGATGCGTTGGAGATAACATTGCAAGCGGTGGAGAAGAATTTCGGAGACATATTATCACGTATGAAGTGGCTGAATATGGGCGGCGGTCATCACATCACCAGAGAGGATTATGATATTCGGCGTCTGGAGAAAACTGTAAAATATGCCAGGGAAAAATGGGGCGTGGAGGTGTATTTAGAGCCCGGAGAGGCAGTGGCACTAAATGCAGGATATCTTGCAGCAAGAGTGCTGGATGTGGTACAAAACGGCGAAACTTCAGTTGCAATTTTGGATGCAAGTGCTGCGTGCCACACGCCTGATGTGATAGAAATGCCTTATAAACCACCACTTTACGGTGCAGATGCGGATTGCAAGAAAAATTGCATTTATCGTCTGGCAGGTCCTACCTGTCTTGCGGGAGATGTGATTGGAGATTATGGATTTGAGGAAAATTTGCAGGAAGATGATTTGCTTTTGTTTGGAGATATGGCTATTTATACCACTTGCAAAAATAATACCTTCAACGGTATGCCACTTCCTAATATCTGGAAGAGGATTCAAGACGGGATGTTGAAAAGACTGACTGATTTTGGATATGAAGATTTTGAGATGAGATTAGGGAGCAGATTATAGCATCTGCTCCCTTTTTTAGTGTTTGTATTTGCGCATCAAAGATGCGTACAATATGATTCCTAATGCCAATGCAACAGTATCTGCTACGGGCTGTGCGCACACCAGGCCAATTTCCCCTATCCACGCATTCATAAGTATCAGCATAGGGAATAATACTACTGCCTGACGGACTACAGATAATATCAGTGAGTGGAGCCATTTTCCCATGGCTTGGAAAATACTTCCAAACAGATTGGTAAAGCACATACCCGGCGCGCAGAAAAACCAGATGCGTACAAATTCAACAGCCTTTTCTACAGTTGCGGTTTCATTAATAAATAAGCGAACCAGAGGCTGGGCAAATATTTCAACAATCACAACACAAAGTGCGGCATAACATCCTAACAGCAGGAAGGAGAATCGGTTGATTTCCTTCAGACGCTTCATATCATTAGCGCCATAGCAATAGCCTAAAAGGGGCATGATACCCTGGGTTAGTCCCACTGTTATCTGGATTGCAATGGTTCCTATTTTTTGCACAATGCCAAAGGCTGCAATGGATATGTCGCCATACTCGGACATAAAGTGAGTCAGTACAATGTTGGCACTGCTGCCCAGCACGATGATGGCAGCAGCCGGAATGCCCACTAAAATGACCTGTTTGGCAATCTGAGCTTCGATGCGAAGCTTGGCGGGGTTTAAAACAATAACTGTTTCCTTAGTGCGGATAATAATAAGTAACAAATACAGGAATGAACAGATGTTGGAAATACAGGTGGCGATGGCGGCACCTTTTGCACCCATGCCCATCACGGGGACAAACAGATAGTCCAGTACAATATTCATTATACCTCCAAGAGCCATGCCGATGCTTGCCTGCTTGGTGTTACCCTCAGAACGAATCAGATGTCCCAGCATCAGTGCGGCTACGGTAGGAATACCGCCGTAGAGTACGGTCCAACTTAAATATTCTTTGGTAGCCTGATAGGTTTCATGAGTGAGCGCACCGATGGTAGTAAGAATCGGATGCATAAAATTTGTGAGGATAGCGATGATAACAAGCGTTCCGGCCAAAGCTCCATAAAAAGCAAAGGTGGAAGCCTTGGAGGCGCGGGTTTTGTCGCCCTGCCCCAAAGAGCGGGAGATAAAGCTGTTGGCGCCGATGCCGAACAGGTTGCCTACCATGGTCAGCGTCATGAATAGGGGGAAGCTTAACGTTAATGCTGCCACCTGAGAAGGATTGTTGGTGTGTCCTACGAAAAAGGTGTCTGCCAGATTATACAGTAAGGTTACCAGCTGACTTAAAATGGTGGGGATGGCGAATTTGGCCACCGCTTGAGGAACAGATAATCCTTGAAATACGTCTTTATTCTGATACATATATTACCTCAATTTCTTTTGTAAAGTAGTGATGTTTTTTGACCAGAAGATTATAGCACCCATGGAGGTGGGATGCAAGAGATTAAGAATCGCATTTGTGAATGTAAAAAATCATTTACATTCGTCGAAAAAGATGGACAAACTTGCAAATGTCCGATAATATTGTTAATGTGATAATTTGAAAAAAGTGGAAAAAGAGAATTTTCGTACAGAAAGGGGAATTTATGACAATATCATTGGCGGATTTTCTTTCTCAATTGATTTCCAGTCCGGTGCTTGCTATTACGGTTGCATTGACGTTAGGTGTAATTCTGGTAAACGGTTGGACGGATGCGCCCAATGCTATCGCAACCTGTGTATCCACCAAGTCCATGTCTCCCAAGGCAGCTATTTTGATGGCGGCAGTATTTAACTTCCTGGGCGTATTTGTGATGACGATGGTAAATGCAAGTGTGGCGGCAACCATCTACAACATGGTTGATTTTGGCGGCAATTCAGGGGACGCACTTGTGGCACTGTGTGCGGCACTTTTTGCTATCGTAACATGGGCAACGGCAGCATGGTGGTTTGGCATTCCTACCAGTGAGAGCCATGCATTGATAGCGGGTATATCAGGTGCGGCTATTGCACTTCACGGAGGATTGGCAGGTATCAACGGCAGTGAGTGGATTAAGGTTGTGTATGGTCTGGGAATGTCTACCTTGCTTGGTTTTTGCTTGGGCTGGGTTACTGTAAAAATAGTTGAGCTGATTTGTAAGAAAATGGATAGACGAAAGACTCAGGTGTTCTTCAAAGGCGGTCAGGTGGCCGGTGGTGCAGCAATGGCTTTCATGCACGGTGCGCAGGATGGTCAGAAGTTCATGGGCGTATTTATGTTAGGTATTTTCCTGGCAAACGGCCAGTCCGATGTAAATAATTTTCAGATTCCTATCTGGCTGATGGTTTTGTGTAGTGCAATTATGGCGCTTGGTACATCCATCGGTGGTTATCGTATCATCAAGGCTGTTGGTATGGATATGGTAAAATTGGAGAAATATCAGGGATTTGCGGCTGATTTGGCCGGTGCAGGCTGTCTTTTCTTATCGTCCGTAACAGGTATTCCCGTTTCTACCACACATACCAAGACGGTGGCAATCATGGGTGTAGGCGCAGCGCGTCGTATGTCAAATGTTAACTGGGGCGTGGTAAAAGAAATGGTACTCACCTGGGTGCTTACCTTCCCGGGATGCGGGTTAATCGGATTTTTGATGGCAAAGTTATTCATGTGGCTGTTTTAACAGATAAAGGAGAATATGTAATGGCAAAAAAGGAAAACAATTATTATTACGACACATTTTCAAAATGTATTTCTTACGCTTGTGAGGCGGCAGAGCTTCTGCAGAACTGTGTAGATACATACAATGCTTCTGAGTTGAAGGTACAGACAGATAAAATGCACAGAATTGAGCATACCGCTGATGGCGTGAAGCATGAGATGATGGAGCGACTGATGAAGGAGTTTTTACCTCCTATTGAGCGTGAGGATATTGTGGAATTATCTCATGCAATTGATGACGTGGTTGACTGCGCAGAAGATATTTTGCAGGCAATGTATATGTACAATATTACTACCCTTCGTCCGGAAGTGAAGGAGTTTGCAAGTATTATTTCCCGTAGCTGCAAAGCAATGAAGGAAATGGGAGGAGAATTGCACAATTTCCGTAAGTCAGCAGTGTTAAAGGAAAAGATTATTGAGATTAATGCTTTGGAAGAAGAAGCAGATCGTCTTTATATGGAGGCAATTCATCGTCTCTATACGGAGGAAAAGGATTCCGTATATATCCTTTCATGGACAACCATGTACAACTGTTTGGAGAAATGCTGTGACAGCTGTGAGGATGTGGCTGACATGGTAGAGCAGATTGTAATGAAGAACAGCTAGGAATGAAGCATAAAAAGAGAGTATCCAAAGTCAATAGATTTTGGATACTCTTTTTTGTTATTTTAAGTTTACGTCACGTAAGGTACCAAATGCGCCTACCAATGCAAAAATATACAGGAAGCCAAGATTTTTAAAGTAATCTACCTTAGATATGATGTCTTCAGACACCAAATCGGGAACTGCTGCAAAAGCATCCGCAAATGTAATTCCCTGATCCGGGAATTCTTCCAGAAGGATGATAGCCCAGTCGATTCTGTCAGCCAAATAGGGAGTGACAGCAATCAGGATAAGACATATGAGGAGGCCTCTTCCAGTCATTTTGCGACCTAAAAGCTCGTATCCTTTTAGTGTACAAACTGCCAGAATTAATCCGGAAATGGAAGCGATGAAGCCGAGACGGCTAAGAAGAAGGATAACACCTCCGCCGATGGCTGCACCGGCCAGAGCTCCTACAATACCTGTAATCAAATTGTCTTTTTGGGATGCGGGTTTAAGGGATCCAATTGGTCCGCAAACGGGACAGGAAGTAGAATTGTCAGGAATGAGTCTGCCACAGTTTGGACAAGTCATATTAGTAAATCTCCTATCTTTTGTTAATTTATTTAGATTATGATAATACAAATATAATGGGGTGTCAAATCAAATTTTGACGCTTTTTTCCATGTTTTTTGCGAAAAGACATAAGAAAAACAATTTTTTTCTTGAAATAATTCCGAAGCAATTGTATAGTAAATAATGGTATGTTATAAGAGGTTTTAATTTTAAGGAGGATTAAGAAATGAAAAAAATCGTTTCAGTTGTACTGATGATGGCACTTGCGCTGTCATTGGTTGCTTGCGGAGGCAATGCTGCATCCAAGATGACAATGGGTACAGGCGGAACTTCCGGTACATATTATGGTTACGGCGGAGTGCTGGGCCAGTATATTATGAACAAGGCAGGTATTGAGACCGTAGTTGTATCTACTGACGGTTCTAAGGCAAATATTCAGGGTATTGCAGCCGGCGACTATCAGCTCGGTACTGTTCAGTCTGATGTTATGTCTTATGCATGGGAAGGTACCCGTTCCTTCGAGTCTGAGGGTGCTACTGATTCCTTCCGTGTTGTTGCAGGTCTGTATGCAGAGGCAATTCAGCTTGTTACCATGGATCCCGAGATTAAGAGTGTTGCTGATTTGAAGGGCAAGAGCGTTTCAATCGGTGCTCCCGGTTCAGGTGTTTACTTTAATGCAGTAGATGTTCTTACCGCAGCAGGTCTTACTGAGCAGGATATCAATGCACAGTATCAGTCTTTCGCAGACAGTGCTGACGCTTTGAAGGATGGCAAGATTGATGCAGCATTCATCGTTGCAGGAGCACCTACTCCCGCAATCACTGAGCTTTGTACCACCAACGAGGCATATCTGGTTCCCATCGATGGTGAAGTTGCAGATGCTTTGATGGGTTCCTGTCCCTTCTACACTGTATATGAGATTCCTGCAGGTACTTATGCAGGTCAGGATGAAGCAGTAAAGACTGTAACTGTTAAGGCTACGCTGATTGTAAGCGCAAGTGCTTCCGAGGAAGATGTTTATAAGCTGACAGCAGCTATTTTTGATAATATCGACGCTATTTCTGCAGAGAATGCAAAGGGTGCTGAACTCAGTATCGAGAATGCGACAAGCGGAATGACAGTTCCTTTCCACGCCGGTGCAGCAAAGTATTTTGCTGAAAAGGGAGTAGAGGTTGCAGTTAACTAAGAGTAGTTAAAATTTGAGCTACGACGAGTTTTCGCCGTAGCTCTTTTTGTCCAGAAAGAATAAATTTAGAAGGAGGTATACATGGTTTTTTTCAAAAAGAACAAAGCAGTTGAAAATCATGAAGCAATGGATTTGGATGCAGTAATGAAAAAATTTGACAGAGAGTCCAATGTCCGAATTTGGGAAGGTAAACCTAAAATGGTTGTAACCAGTATTCTGGCGCTATTTTCACTGTTTTGTATTTATGTGACATTGTTTACAAGCTGGTTGGAAGAAATTCGTCTGACATCCTTTGTGGCTTTCATTATTTTCATTGGATATCTGGTATTCCCGGCTAAAAAGGGACATCAGAAAGTAAACTACATGCCCTGGTATGATATTCTGTTAATGATTTGTGGCACAGGAGCATTTTTGTATTACACCGCCAATGCTGTGAGTATTATTCAACAGGGAAGCCGATTTGAGACTTATCAGATTATCATTGGTGTTGTGGGAATTCTCTCTTTGGCAGAGGTTTGTCGTCGTAGTGTTGGTATGCCGATTTTAATCGTGGCAGGATGCCTTATCCTGTATGCACTGCTTTTTGGCTTGTCCAATCCTACCCTCAGCGGAAAGTTGAATTATACGGTTCGCTATCTGTTTTACAGCAAAGAGGGTATTATGTCTACCCCCATCAATGTGTGTTCGAAATTTATTGTAGTGTTTATCATATTTGGTGCGTTTCTTGAGCGTACCGGAATTGCAGATTTCTTTATCAACATTGCAAATGCATTCGTGGGCGGCTTCTCGGGCGGTCCGGCGAAGGTAGCTGTTGTGGCAAGTGCGATGGAGGGTATGGTTTCCGGTTCTTCTGTTGCAAACACCGTAGGTTCCGGTTCTGTAACTATTCCTTTGATGAAAAAGACCGGATATAAGCCCGAGTTTGCAGCGGCAGCAGAGGCATCTGCTTCCACCGGTGGACAGATTATGCCGCCTATTATGGGTGCGGCAGCATTCCTTATGGCGGATTATGTGGGTGTTCCCTATAGCAATATTGTTGTGCGTGCGATTCTGCCTGCAGTGCTTTATTTTGCAGGTATCTTCATTGCAGTTCATCTGGAGGCAAAGAAGGAAGGCCTTCGCGGTCTGAGCAAGGAAGAACTTCCCAGAATCAAGCCTCTTTTGAAGCAGACTTATTTGTTGTTACCTTTAATTTTGCTGGTATATCTGGTTGGTACCAGCCAGCGTTCCATTCAGTATGCAGCGGCAATAGCAATCATTGTAGCAATTGTTGTAAGCCTTTTTAACAAAGGAAACCGTATTACACCCAAGCGCATCTGGGAAGCACTGGCAGCAGGTGGACAGGGTATGATTACCGTGGCTGCAGCATGTGGTGTTGCGGGTATGATTGCAGGAACCATTACCATGACCGGCCTTGCTAATATGGTAATCAACGGCATTGTCGCCCTGGCAGGAGATCAGGTAATTATTGCACTTGTACTGACCATGGTTTGCTGTATTATTCTTGGCATGGGTGTACCTACTACTGCAAATTATTGTATTATGGCAGCGACTTGTGCGCCGATTCTTGTGCGTATGGGAGTACCCACTCTGGCAGCACACTTCTTTGTGTTCTACTTTGGTATTGTAGCTGATTTGACGCCTCCTGTGGCTCTGGCGGCTTATGCAGGTGCGGCAATTGCACAGGCAAATCCCATGAAGACTGCTATTACGGCAACAAAGCTTGCAATCGGTGCATTTATTGTTCCTTATGTATTTGCCTTAAATCCTGCTATGTTGTTCATTGATACCACTGCAATTGAAATCGTTCAGATTTGTATTACATCGTTGGTTGGTATTTTTGGCGTATCGGCAGCGCTTGAGGGATATTTCCTAAGGCATATGACCTGGTATCAGAGACTGTTGAGTCTTGCAGGCGGCCTGATGTTAATCTATCCCGGACTTTTAACTGATGCAATCGGTTTAGGGCTGATAATTCTTATGGTTATCACCCAGTTAATTCAAAACAGAAAAGTTGCCGCTAAGGCATAAAAATAAAACGACTGTCAGGCGACACCTAAACAGGTGAGCCGGACGGTCGTTTTGTATTGGAAAATACTTGCTATTTTTTTATATGCACTGTACAATAAAAGGGTATTACAATATGAAAAGAGGAAGGAAATGAAAGTATTTATATCGCATTCAGCAAGTGAAGCGTATATTGCAGAGAATGTATGCAGTGCTTTGGAGAGTGCTGGAAACAGTTGTTTTATTGCACCCAGAGATATACGTTCCGGCCTGCCTTATGCAGAGGAAATTGCCAATGGAATAGACAGTTCTGATTTAGTGCTTTTGATTTTGTCGGATGCGTCCAATCAGTCACCTCATGTATTGAGGGAGATAGAGCGTGCGGTTGCTAAATCCAAGCAGATTCTGGTGTACAGGCTCAGTGACGTAAAACTCACTAAGTCCATGGAATATTTTCTGCAGACCAATCAGTGGATGGATGCACATGGAAACGGCTATGATGAGGTGGTCAATGCTGTTGCTGATTTGAGCGGCACTGAGGCTTCGACGGAATCTGCACCTGTGCCGGTTAAAACAGGTAATAAAAAGAGAAAATGGAATGTAGCTGTACTGATACCGGTAATTGTTTTGGCAGCCATTATTGTTCTTGCCGTAGGATATATAGGAGGTCAAAAGGATACAGGGTCAGATGATGCCATTCAGAATGTTCTCGGAATAACAAAGTTACAACCGGGAGATACATTTACCATGGGTACCTACAATGAGGAGGCTATCTATTGGAGAGTGCTTAGTATATCCGAGGATGGTACGGAGGCAGTTGTAGTATCAAGAGATGTTCTTACCGTGAAAGCATTTGATGCACCGGACAGCGGTAAGTACAATCATGATGGTGTTGAAAATTACAATTTTGCACCTGAAAAGCTGGATGACAATGTAGAGTTACAGGCCTATGTTAAGGGTAACAGCAGTTGGGAGAAGTCTACAATCAGAACTTGGTTGAATTCTGATATGGAGAATGTGACATACGAAGGTCAGGGACCGGTCTCAGCAGCTATGGCAGACGGCGTTAACGGATATAACAACGAGAAGGGTTTCCTTTGCAGTTTTACCGATGCAGAATTAGCAGTTATAAAGGAAACTGCTGTGGAGACAAAGGGTAATGCATTAGCTGAAACAGAAACCATTGTGACACAGGACAAGGTGTTTTTATTGTCTTTGGACGAGCTAGTATGGTTTGAGCAGGCAGATGTATCCCTGACGGCGGTACCTACAAACGGTGCTGTGGCAAATGACAAAAGTAGCTGGTACAATGATTACTGCGTGGGTTATGGAGTAAAAGAAACCATGTGGTGGCTTCGTGAGCCGGTGGCAGAATCCGCATCACAATGCTATCTGGTTGGAAACGGTTATTACGAAGAAAATATATACACATGGGAAGTGGGAGTGGAAAGCTATGGTATCCGCCCGGCCATGACCATTGATTTGACACAAAAATAGGCTTGATAAAGGAGACGGAATATGGGTAATCTGACATTTGAATATGCTGTGCCCGAGACAGTGGGAATCAGCTCAAAGTGGATACAGAATTTTGCAGACAGATTGGAAAAATGTCATCTTCCCATGCATAGCTTTATTCTTGTGAAGGATGATAAAATTATTGCAGAAAGCTATTATGCACCGTATAAGGCGGATACCTTTCACAGAATGTTTTCTGTTACCAAAAGCTTTGTATCTATTGCAATTGGTTTGTTGGAGGAAGAGGGAAAGCTTTCCATCAACGATAAAATTATTGATTATTTCCCGGAGAAGTTGCCGGATGGTGAGCTGTCGCCCTATCTTACAGAGCTGACCATCAAGAACATGCTGAAAATGTCAACCTGTCATCAAATGACTACCTATAAATTGCCCGGTGTAACAGACTGGGTAGGGTCTTTTTTTACAACGCCACCCTCTCATGTGCCGGGAACAACCTTTTCCTATGACACTTCATCCACGCATACGCTGTGTGCCCTGGTGGAGAAGTTGACAGGAATGAAGATGCTTGATTATTTGCGTGTGAAGTTTTTGGATGAAATTGGATTTTCCAAGGATGCGTATGTTTTGGAGGCGCCCGGAGGAGAGAGCCTCGGTGGTTCCGGTTTGATGGCCACACCGATGGACCTTCTCAAATTTATAAATGTAATCAGTAAAAACGGAAACGTAAACGGAAAACAACTGTTGCCGGAAGAATATGTTAAGGCGGCTACGTCCTGGCAGATCGATACCTATGGAAAATGTGCTTCATGGGAAGAAATGCAAGGGTATGGCTATCAATTCTGGCGTACTACCCATAACGGTTATTGCTGCTATGGAATGGGAGGACAGTATGCATGCTACTATCCGGATCAGAATATGACGCTTATCACTACTGCAGATACCCAGGGACGGGCTGGCGGAACGCAGTTGATTTTTGATGCATTCTATCAGGAAATTTATGATAAAATCGGTACTCCTTTCAAAGAGGAAAACGTAGAGCTTGGTGAATATCTTGCGTCAAGGGCCCTGTTTTATGTGGATGGCAACAACACATCGCCTGTATTAGAGAATATCAACAATGTTAAATTCATTTTAGATGAAAATAAGAATGGTTTTAAATGGATTTCGCTTTCCGTGGAGCAGGGCGATGGTGTTTTGCACTATGAAACAATGGAAGGAACATTTGCGTTGTCTTTCGGAATAGGCTATAATAAGGTTACCGAGTTTCCTAAATATCATTATAAAGCGGCGGTAAGCGGCGCTTTTCGAGATGATAACACATTTCTTATTAAGTCTAATATTGTGGATGAATGTGTTGGAAATGTATTTATTCAGTTGGTGTTTAAAGGAAGGGAAATTACCGTATTAATGCGGAAATTTGAAGAGACCATGTTTAAAGAGTTTGATGGATTTATCAGCGGACGAAAGGGATAAATGGTATATGGTCTGCACAAGAGAGGAGAGAGGAAATGGCAAGTGTACTAATTGTAGATGATGCAGCATTTATGAGAATGACTATCAAAAATATGTTGGAGGCAAACGGCCATACCATGGCCGGAGAGGCGGCAACGGGTATTGAGGCGATTGAACAGTATGAAAAAGTAAAGCCTGATGTGGTTATTCTTGATATTACAATGCCGGAGATGAACGGAATTGATGCGCTTAAGCAAATAAAGGCTATGGATCCCAAGGCCAGAGTGATTATCTGTTCGGCAGCAGGCTATCGGGCGAAGCTCGCTGAGGCAATTGAGAACGGTGCGGAGCAGTTTATTGTAAAGCCCTTTGAGGCATCACATCTGATGGGGGCTATTGAGAAGGTTATGCGCAAATAAATGCGTTTGGCTTGATGAGGAGGAAATTATGAAACCAAAGAAGATGCA
This sequence comes from Acetatifactor sp., assembly GCA_045542555.1. Lineage (GTDB taxonomy): Bacteria > Bacillota > Clostridia > Lachnospirales > Lachnospiraceae > Acetatifactor. The sequence goes on from JAZQLH010000031.1 coordinate 62,962, forward strand.
AGAAACACACAGAACCAATTTTGCGGTAGTTGTATGTTATTCAATGCTCACTGCAATATTATTGATAGCCTATATCCTTGAGTTTGTAAAAAAGAGCAGAACGCTGGAGTATACGCTGATATTTGCAGCGTTGGATCTGATTCCGTATATTATATGTCTGATGACTTACTTGAAAAGTAAAGAATCTCTTCGAGTGAAATATATTTTCAGTGTCGGCTTCTCGGCTCTCTACATATACGTGTTGTTGACGGCGGCAGTGCCTACTACCTTTGTGTACATATTTTTGGTACTCTTCCTAATTATTCCCTATGGAGACCTGAAACTGTGTTATATCGTAGGCGGTTCCGCGGTTGTATCCAATATTGTATCTGTTATCATTGGGTTTGCAAGCGGTTCACTGACCACGGCGGATTTGGCATTGATTGAAATTCAAGTATTATCCGTGGCTTTGGCGGCACTGTATACGGGTCTTGCTACCAGTGTAATTGGTAAAATTAATGCACAGAAGTATGATGAATTGAATGATGAAAAGGGCAAGATTGACGCATTGCTTTCCCGTACCTTGGAGCTTTCCCGTGGTATTTCTGAGGATATTGAGTCTGTTACCGAGAGAATGAAGCATCTGGAATCTGCAGTGGTTGCCACCAAGGATTCCATGCAGGATGTTACCGCAGGAGCTACTGACACGGCTGAGGCAACCCAGAATCAGCTTTTACAGACCAGTGAGATTGTGGATTTGGTAGATCAGGCGAAGGATGTGTCTAATGTAATTGCAGCAGACATGAAAGAGACAGAGGCGGCCATTACCGTAGGTAAGGAAAATATCGAAACACTTTTGACTCATGTGAATCAGTCGGAGGGAGCAAGTGCAACGGTAGCTTCCAGAATGCAAGAACTGATTGAGCATACGGAAAAGATGAACTCCATCGTGGAACTGATTAATTCTGTTACTTCACAGACCAGTCTGTTAAGTCTTAATGCTTCTATTGAGGCGGCAAGAGCGGGAGAGGCAGGAAGAGGCTTTGCGGTAGTTGCAGGGGAGATTTCCAGCCTTGCCAACCAGACCAGTGAAGCAACAGTGAATATCACGAAGCTGATTGACGGTATCAAGAGTTCCATTGATGAGGTGTTTAAGGCGGCTAATCAGCTCATGGAGAGCAATAAAGCCCAGAACCAATCAGCAGAGACTATGGCTACCAATTTTGAGAAAATTGAAGGTTGTACCCGCGATATTTATGAGGTGAGCCGTAAACTTGAGGATGTAGTAGCCAAACTTGCCCAGTCCAATAAGAGCATTGTAGAGAGTATCAACAGCGTGTCTGCTGTTACCCAGGAAGTTTCTGCAAGAGCCAATGAGACACTTTCCGTAAGTGAGAGCAATGCTGTGGTTGTAGAAGAGATTACAAGTGTAATTGAGGAAATTAATAATAAGGCTAAAAAATTGAATTAAAGGCTGAATTAATAAGCTAAATTAAAAGACCACCGATTTTCGGTGGTCTTTGTTTTACTTATTTCTTTTTGGATTTCTTGGTCCAAAGCTCCTTGGGAGCATACAGATGTCTGGGAATACCATCCACCATAACGGGAGATACATCGCCCTGAATTAAAGGTCTTACATAAGTAATGAAGTCCTCTGTCACATAAGTGCCGTCCTCATTAATCCACTCGCGTGGAACACACTTCTCGTCGTTAGCAATCTTATGAACATCCTTCACTGCAGTAGCACACTGATAAGGATCATCGGATACTCTCTGAAGAACTACCATCTTACCGGAATCACCTTCGTCAGCAGCCTTGACAGCAGCACCACCGACCTGATAAGCCTCCAGAATATCTACACGGGAAGCTAAGTGAGAACCTGCTCTTTGAAGAGTACTGAACTCGATGGAACGGGTCTTACAGCCAAGTTCGCTTGCAATGTAGCCGGCAAGGTAAGCGGCGGTACCGGAGAGTTGCTTGTGACCAAAGGAGTCAACAAAGCCGATATCATGGCCAAGCTCGCATACATACTGGCCGTCGGGAGTACGGATGCCTTCGGAAACAGCAACTACAATGGAAGTCTTCTCTTTCAACAGCTGCTCAACCTTATTGCGGAAAGCCTGCACATCAAAGGGAAGCTCAGGCAGATAAATCATATCAGGACCGTCACAATCCTCACTCTGGGAAAGAGCAGCTGCACCGGTAAGCCATCCGGCATTACGCCCCATAATCTCTACGATGGTAACAAGTCCCTTGGGATAATCCAGACAGAAGCCGTCGCGGATTACTTCCTTGATGGAAGTACCGATGTACTTGGCAGCACTGCCGTAGCCGGGAGTGTGGTCTGTCAGAGCCAGATCATTATCAATGGTCTTGGGACAACCGATGAAACGGGTGGTATGTCCGGTCAAAATTGCATAATCGGAAAGCTTCTTGATAGTGTCCATGGAATCATTTCCACCGATGTAGATAAATGCTTCGATGTCAAGCTTGTCCAAAATAGCAAAAATCTTTTCATACACATCTTTATTCTCATGAATACCGGGCAATTTATAACGGCAGGAGCCAAGGAACGCTGCAGGGGTTCTCTTCAAAAGCTCCACATCCAAATCTGTTCTGATATACTCAGATAAATCAATATAGGTTTCATCCAATAAGCCCTGAATGCCGTGCAACATACCATATACCTTATTTGCTCCACGGTCAATTGCGGTGCGGTACACGCCTGCAAGGCTGGAATTGATTGCAGCGGTAGGACCGCCGGACTGACCTACTATAACATTTCTTTTCATAGTACTACCTCCTTGTGTTACAACTCTTTCTCCTATTGTAGTACAAAATTCGACTAAATGCCACTAATTTTGACGAATTTGTTAAAAAATCTTCAAAGATGGAGAAACTGCAGTTGTAAAAAGGATTGGGAATAAAATCAGTTTGCGCTATTTTTTGTTTTCGGCAATCATTTTTTGGGCCAAATCAACCATATTGGGATAGATGTTATTGGTGACATAATCCGGTCCTAATGTGGTTGCAATCATATAACGTGCGCACTGTGTTTTGTCGCCTTCACAGTATTTTTTCTTATACATGCTGCCCAGACCTGAGTCCATACTCATTTTTCCTTGATAGAAAGGACATTTCGCAAGTTTTTCACAAGTAGCCATATATTCGCCCTCCTAAAATATTGTATATTAATTATATTATCACGATACAAAGTGTCTGTCAATTAAAAGGGGTGAACGTGAAATGAGAATACAATTATTGCGCAAAAACAACTATTACAAAAGTGATTTATATGCTATGATATATTGTAAAGAATAGAGCATTTGGTACTTTGAAGACTCCTAAATGATAATTACGGAATATGAGGAGGTGGATTTATGCGTCATATGAAAATGAGGACCACAATCACATTGCTTATATTGGCGGTGAATACGGTGTGCATTTTGTTATTATACATCATTGCCAATAAGGCCATGACAACCATAATGAAAGATTCGGAGATTAAAGACCTGCGCACATCTTTGAATGTGGAAACGGCCATGATAGAAGAATACATCCACCATCAGGAAGATATGTTGGTAAATTATAGTAATGAGCCTGCTGTAATAGATTTTTTGAAGGATCCGACAGACGAACAAAAGAAAGAAAAGGCGCAGGAATTTACCGAGCAGTATTATGCAAGATTGGAAAACTGGGAAGGTCTATACATAGGAGAATGGAATACCCATGTGATTGCGCACTCTAATCCGGAATATATTGGGATGATTACCAGGGAAGATGAAGCATCGCTGAAAGAATTGCAGGATGCCATGTCTTCCCGAAATGATATATATAACGCAGGTATGATAGTTTCGCCGGCATCACACAAATTGATTTTGTCGCTATATTGTCCGGTATTTGACTACGATGGTAAAACCATAATCGGATACGTTGGCGGGGGGCCCTATGCGGAGGTTTTGGATGAATTGTTGCATTCTGTCAAGGATGGGAGCACACGGCATTATATGATTAACGTGCAGTCTCAAATGTATATTTTCACAGCAGATAGAGAATTAATGGCAAAGCCCATTGAAGACGAGATGTTGCTGGCGGTTATTGATATCCTTACGCAGGAAAATGCCAAATGGATAGGAGCGCAAGAATATCTGGATGAGGCAGAAGGAAAGTCTATAGCTGCATATCAGTTTTTGCCGGAGTATGGTTGGGCTGTGGTATCCTGTAATAGCGAAAAAAACATATACCATGATGTTAACCGGAACATGTACGTATTGGGTATCATTTGTATTATTTCGGACATCATTATAGGTCTGTTCTCGTGGCTGCTTATCAGGATAAGTACTAAGCCGCTGGAATATGTAGAGGATTCCATTATCCAGTTAAAGGAGCTCAAACTGGAAAAGCAACATAAGCTGGATAAATATATTAATTGTGAAAGTGAAATCGGTCAGATTGCCACAGCGCTGGATTCTCTATACGATTCCATTAAAGATATGTTAGAGATAGAGAAAGAAAAACAGGTTGCCATAGCGGCAAGCCAGTCAAAGGCAAAATTCCTGGCAAGTATGTCTCATGAGATTCGAACACCCATTAATACGGTATTGGGTATGAATGAGATGATACTGAGAGAAAATAAAGACGAAGCCATCGAAGAGTATGCCTATAACATAAAAAGCGCCAGCCAGATGTTGCTGGGTATTATTAATGATGTTTTGGACTTTTCGAAAATAGAAGCAGGTAAACTTCAGATTGTTGAAAAAGATTATCGGGTGGCAATTATGCTGAATGATGTGGTACAGGGAATCTTGCCCCGATTAAAGGAAAAGAAACTGGAGTTTAAACCGGAAATCGATGAAGAGATACCTTCTGTTCTGAAGGGTGATGAAATTCGCATCAAACAGATATTGAACAATTTGTTATCTAATGCAGTAAAATATACAGAAAGAGGCGTTGTTACGTTTTCGGCCAAAGGAGTTTACGACGAATCCGGTTTTGGGTTGAGGCTATCTGTCACTGATACAGGCATTGGAATAAAAGAAGAGGATTTGGGGCGTCTGTTTGAAAGTTTTCAACGCTTGGAGCTGGAAAGGAATCGTTATATACAGGGAACCGGTTTGGGACTCAATATTACCAAACAGCTTACAGACAACATGAATGGTAAAATTGATGTTGAAAGTAAATATGGAAAGGGTAGTTGTTTTACTGTATGGATTCCTCAGCAGATTGTGGACGAGACGCCAATGGGCAGCATTGAACATCCACACAGACATCGGGAAAAGGTGGAGGGCGACAAGGAGAATTTCCTGTACGCACCGAATGCAAAAGTACTTGTTGTAGATGATAACAAGATGAATCTGATGGTTGTTAAGGGGCTTTTGAAACGCACCGGCATTCAGCTTGATTTTGCAACCGGAGGCAACGAATGCCTGCAAAAGACCAAAGAGAAACCATATGACCTTATATTAATGGACCATATGATGCCGGAGCCGGACGGTGTGCAGACGCTGCATCAGCTGCGGGAGGATTCCACTAACATGAATCAGAATACGGCGGTGATTGTTCTTACCGCCAATGCAATTGCCGGTATCGAAGAAGAGTATAGAAAAGAAGGTTTTGCCGGATATCTGTCCAAACCGATTTCCGGTGAAAAATTGGAAGAAATGATTGCAAAGTACGTGAAGTAAATCTTACTCGGATACGAGGGCGGCGAAGCGGTGATTCGGGAGGAAAGAAGAATGAATAAATTCAACAAAATCCACGGTTGTTTACTTGGCGGAGCAGCAGGAGATGCACTGGGTTATGTGGTGGAATTTGATTCCTATGACAGAATTAGGGATATGTATGGCCCTTTTGGGATTACCGAATATCAGTTGGGTAAAGATGGTCTTGCCATGATAAGTGATGATACACAAATGACGCTGTTTACAGCGAATGGGATTTTAATGGGGCAGACCCGAGGAAAACTCAGAGGTATCATGGGGCCCATGGAAAGTTACGTACATATGGCCTACAAAGATTGGCTGGCAACACAGTACAGAAGTATGAAACCGGAGACCTGGTATACCTGGCTGATGGATGTGCCTGAACTGTATGCAAGGCGTGCGCCCGGTCACACCTGCTTGAGTGCACTTAGTGACCCCCAATACGGAACCATAGAAAGCCCTATTAATAAAAGTAAAGGTTGCGGCGGTATCATGCGGGTTGCGCCCCTTGCATTGATAAACAAGATGGAGGGAGAGGGACTTGATGAATTGGCAGTGACAGGCGCCAAAATTGCAGTACTAACTCATGGGCATCCTCTGGGATATCTGCCTGCGGCAGCACTGGTTTATATTATAAACAGGTTGGTTTATGATTCTGACCTGGGTTTGGAAGAAGCGGTGGCAGAATCTAAGCAAATGCTTCAGAGAAAATTTCCTGATACGAAGCATTTGGAGGAACTGCTGTATCTGATGGATAAGGCTGTAGAACTGTCCCGGAATGAGGAATCGGATATTGAAAATATCCGCAAGCTGGGAGAAGGATGGGTGGCAGAGGAAACACTGGCCATTGCACTATATTGCAGTTTAAAATATCAAAATGATTTCTCCCAGGGGATTATTGCTTCCGTGAATCATGACGGGGACAGCGATTCCACAGGAGCAGTTACCGGCAATATTTTGGGTGCAATTATGGGTGAATCCGGCATTGAGGAGAAGTGGAAGGCCAATCTGGAGTTACGCGATGTAATCGAGGAGATGGCCACAGATTTGTGCTATGGTTGTCGGATGTCTGAATATGATTCTTACAAGGATGAGGCGTGGCTTCAGAAATATGTGCATCACACAAGAATATAGATAAAGGAGTAGAAGGAGAACAAACATGGCATTTACACTAAAGATTGAAGCAAAGACATTATTTGGAAACAAGGCAGTTAATTTTGGCCAATTGATTCAAAACTGCGGCCTGCAATTTGGACATGACAATGAATTTTATATTCTTGAAGATGGCGCAGAGGACAATACTGTCATTCTCTACAATCCCAATCGCATCGGTCGCGGTATTTTCTTCGACGGACGTAACATGCAGGAGGGCAAGGTGGAAATCAGTTACAACATTCCCACCACGGAGGCTGAGATTACGGATTTTATCCGTGTGGCCAAGGAGCTGGAGCGTCAGCTCAAAAAGGTGGAGATGTACTGCGTGGAAGAGGAGTGCAAGTATACCACAGCGCAGCTTGAGCAGAACAAAGATCGAATGGTTCAGTTCAGCCGGGAGAAGCTGAATGAGTTCTGCGCCAACAAGGAATACAGCTCCTACATATTCACGCTGGCTATGTGGCCTCTGGAATTGACGCAGGAGATGATGGCCAAGTTCGAAGCTTGCACGGATTTGCAGGAGTTTGAGCAAATTTTACATGAAAAGCAGAGTCTGGACGTCTATTATGCCAAGCCCAGACTTATGCAGAAGCAGACAGGCGAAATTGGTGCATTCTACACATTTACAGAAGAGTGTGAAAGTATCTTTCCGGTAAAGGCCGACGGGTTCTTTTGTATGGAACGCATCAACGTAGACGAGAGCTTTGTTCGATATTATATTTTCTCCGAAGAGCGCCTGATGGATGGAATGTATGATTACGATAAATTTGTTCAATATATGCTTGAGCACGGTGCAACCTATTACGACAGAAGCCACATCCTTGTGCCTTCCATGACCAAGGAACAGATGGAGGAGATGGCCAAAGCGACCAAGGCGGAAGGATGAGAAATATCCGGTGAATTGACAGATTATTCACAATATCATAAAATAAAGCAAATATATTTTTGACAAAACCGGGAGGAAGAATGCATGGCTTGGTATGATGAGGCAGTATTTTATCATATATACCCATTGGGGCTGACAGGAGCGCCCAAACAGAATTCTTATGAAGAACCGATACATCGGTTAAATACAGTACTTCCCTGGATTTCTCATATTAAAGAAATCGGATGTAACGCAATCTACATCGGTCCCCTCTTTGAATCTGTGGGACACGGCTACGAAACCACAGATTATAAGAAATTAGACTCAAGACTTGGAACCAACGAGGATCTTAAGAATTTCGTGGAGGAATGTCACAAGCAGGGAATCAGAGTGATTCTGGATGGCGTGTTCAATCACACGGGCCGTGATTTCTTTGCTTTTCAGGATATCAAAAAGCATAGAGAAAATTCACAGTACAAGGACTGGTACTGTAATGTGAATTTCGGAGGCAACAATTCCTATAATGATGGTTTTTCCTATGAAAACTGGGGCGGATACGACCTGCTTGTGAAATTAAACCAGCACAACCCGGCAGTCAAGGATTACATCTGCGACGTCATCCGTTTCTGGGTAAGTGAGTTTGATATCGATGGAATCCGTCTGGATGCTGCAGATGTTCTGGATTTTGAGTATATGAAAGCACTTCGTCGTGTTGCTAATGAAGTAAAACCGGAATTCTGGCTTATGGGTGAAGTGATTCATGGAAACTACTCCCGTTGGGCAAATGATGGAACTCTTCATTCCGTAACCAACTACATGCTTCATAAAGCATTGTACTCCGGTCACAATGACCATAACTATTTTGAAATTGCTCATACAATCAAATATGTAAACGATATGGTAGGAAAGGATTTGAAGCTTTACAGCTTTGTAGATAACCATGACGTAGAACGTATTCATACAAAGTTGAAAAATAAGGCGCATTTTGTGCCGGTACATGTCATGCTCTACACATTGCCCGGAGTTCCCTCGATTTACTACGGTTCAGAGTTCGGTATTGAGGGAAGAAAAGAAAACTTTTCAGATGACTCCTTAAGACCGGCATTGAATTATGAAGATTATAAAGATGCGATTGACACCAATCCCTGTACAAAACTAATTGCAGCACTTGGAAAGATTCGTCAGAATACGCCGGCTCTTTGCTACGGTGATTATCAGCAGTTGGAACTGCAAAATACGTATTTTGCATATGCAAGAACTCTTGACGGCAAGGCTGTGATTACTACCGTCAACAATGGTGATAGCGATGCGCATATGGACCTTGCATGCGGAAACTGTGCAGAATATGTAGGTGCATTATCGGGGCAGTGTGTATCTGTAAATGGTGGTCGTATCAAGGTTAGTGTACCTGCGAACAGTGGCGAAATCTGGATTCCGGCTGAACTTTGCGGGGAAAGCTTTGCGCCGGTTGAGACAGTGGAAATTGAAAAGGCTCCGATGGCTACAAAGGCTGAGAGTCCGGTTGAACGGCCGCAAGCAGAGCCGGAGAAAGTAGTCGTAGACCGGAACAAACCATATGAAGAGATGTCTGTAGAAGAACTTCAGGAAGCGATTCTTGAAAAGATGAGAAGAAACGGTCCGGTAACAGATTATATGTTGGGAACAGTCAGAGAAAACACTCACCATGGCTCCCTGGTAAGCTGGGTCAGAAGTTTTAATTAATGAGTTTCCCTATAGCAACAGTCGGTTGCTTTGCAACATGACAGGTCCGTTATATAATAGCTTTGGAGGTGAAAATAACCATGGAAACAAAGGATGTTATATTGGAGTTGAGAAGTAAAGCAGGATTATCACAGGATGAACTTGCGGAGAAGGTATATGTTACCCGTCAAGCTGTATCTCGTTGGGAAAATGGAGAAACCACGCCCAATACAGAAACCTTGAAACTGTTGTCAAAGCTTTTTGATGTTTCGATTAATACGCTTTTGGGTTCGCCGAGACAGTTGATTTGTCAGTGTTGCGGTATGCCCCTTGAGGATGTTAATATCAGTAAAGAAATAGATGGTGATTTCAATGAAGAATACTGCAAATGGTGTTATACTGAAGGGGAATACACCTATAAAAATATGGATGATCTGATTGCGTTTTGTGCGGACCATATGGCAAATGAAAACGTTTCTTCTGAGCAAGTCCGAGCATATATGAAAGAGCTGCTTCCGAATCTCAACTATTGGAAACATTGTGCTGAGAATGGTGGCGAAAAACAAGTCCGGGAATCCCAAAAATAACTTATTAGAATTGAGCCGTAGCTTTCGCTACGGCTTGTTTCATGTTTTTCTAGACGTTTTGCTATAATTAAGGTATGATAAGAGATATGTGAGCTTGGTAATAAATGGAGTAAGTAAGACATGAAGAAACGAATTATTAGTGTGCTGTGTTGCTGGGGAGTTGTCTTGGGCATGGGTATCAGTGGCATGCAGGGGATAGCACCGACAGTACAGCCTGCTGTGTTGACCGTGGCAGATGAACCGGAATCGGTATCGGATGAGGTTCCCATAGAGGTTTTCACAGAGACTTCTACGAAGGAATCGGTTGTGGAAGCAGAAACTGAGGAAATACAAGAGGATGAAAATGAATATAGCAATCTTGCAATTGCAGATGTAGACAATTATGTAAATGTACGTAGTCTCCCCTCCACAGAAAGTGATATTGTAGGTAAGATTTATGACGGTGCCGTAGCAGAGGTTCTGACGGTGGCAGGAGAGCAGGAGGAGTGGTTTCAGATAAGCTCCGGCAATGTGGAAGGGTATATTAAGGCTGAATTTTTCCTGTATGGTGAAGATGCAGCGGCAGTAATGGAGCAGTATGTGAACCGATATGTGGAGGTGCAGGCAGACAGATTGAATGTCAGAGCAGAGCAGTCTGCGGACAGTGAGCGAATCGGATATATTGACAATGGTCAAAAGGTGGAGCTGTTGGAAGACTGTGGGGAATGGCTTTATGTGCAATACACGGAACAGAAAAAAGGATATGTAGCTTCCGAGTATGCGGTAGTGAAAGAAGAATTCGCCTATGCGAAGACGTTGGAAGAGGAGCAGGCCGAGATTGAGGCAAGAAGAGCACAGGAACAGAGCTCGATTGCTCCGATAAAAGATATTGTGTTCCCTTCTACAACGTATAGTTCAAATGAGGAATTACGCAAGGAAATTATAAATTATGCATTGCAATATGTCGGTGACAAATATGTAAGCGGTGGTACCAGCCTTGCAACGGGAACAGATTGTTCCGGTTTTACATGTTTTATATACGCAGATTTTGGTTATTCTATCAGCCGTACGCCGGAGGGACAATACTCCGGTGCGGGACGCAGCATAGATTACAGTGAAATTCAGCCGGGAGATATTATTTGCTATAGTTCTAACGGTGGAAAAAGTTGTACGCATGTAGCGCTCTATATCGGTGATGGACAAATTGTTCATGCGGCCAATTCAAGAAAAGGTGTCATTACCAGTGTTGCAGATTATGAGCCTATTATCGGAATAAGAAATGTGATAGACTAGTATTTGGAAGTTGATATACGCAAGGAGAATATTATGTTTCGAGGGAAGGGTTTATTGATAGTTTGCCTTTGTATATGGTGGGCGTTGTGTGGGATGACAGTGTGCGCCGAGGAAGCTGAATATAAAGAGGCTACAGTGGAAGCAGAAGGATTTAAGTATCCGGGGAATATCTGTGACGGAGACAGGAATACCTATTCCGGCAGTAATGAAGAGTGTGTGGTTACTGTTTCACGCAGTGATGGTATCGGAGCACTTTATATTGAATTTGACCGTCTGCCTCAAACGTGGACATTAACGAATCCGGCATCCGGGGTAAGTGTGACATGTGGTGAAAATACTTTTCTGCATGAATTTGTGGATGTGGCTGCGTTGTTTGAGGAATTGCCGGAAACCCTTGTCATGCGTTTTGATGCAGGGACGGCAGTGGCTGAAATATATGTATTTTCTGATGGAGAGATGCCCGAATGGGTTCAGGTCTGGCAACCGCCCTGTGAGGAAGCTGATCTGTTATTGATTTCTTCCCATTCTGATGATGAGCAACTGTTCTTTTCAGGAATTCTTCCGTACTATGCAGGAGAACGGGGTGCTAAGGTGCAAGTGGCATATGTGGTACAGCATTTTGAGGCAAACAATGTACAAAATCATCAAAGGCCCCATGAGCAGTTGGATGGCTTGTGGAAGGTAGGCGTACGAAACTATCCGGTGATGTCAGAATTTCCTGATTTGTACGCAGAATCAAAAGACCGTGAGGTAGCGTTTGCTCAGGCTGTTGCCGTATATGAGGCGGCAGGAATTACATATGATGATTTCGTAAGTTATATTACAGAGTGTCTGCGGAGATTCAAGCCGCTTGTGGTGGTTTCCCATGATTTGGACGGAGAATATGGACATGGGACCCATGTGCTTTGTGCCTCGGCATTGACGGAGTCAATTGAATATGCTGCTGATGCGAGCAAATATCCGGACAGTGCTAAACAGTATGGTCCATGGGAAGTTGAAAAATTATATCTGCATTTGTATGAAGAGAATTCAATTGTCATGGATTTTGACATGCCCTTGGAAAAATTTGGTGGAAAGACAGCGTTTGAAGTGTCGCAGGAGGGCTTTGCCTGCCATGAAAGTCAGCACTGGACGTGGTTTTATAAGTGGATATACGGAACTGCCGAGCGGCCTATAAAGAAAGCTACTGACATTCGCAGCTATTCACCTTGCCTTTACGGCCTTTATTATACTCGGGTAGGTTTGGATACTGAAGGCGGCGATTTTCTTGAAAATATAGAGACGTACGAGGAGCGTGCTTTGGCCAAAGAACGTGAACTGGAAGCACAAAGAGCAGCAGAGGAAGAAGCGGCGGCAAAAGCAAAAGAAGCTGCCAGGGAACAGGAAGAGATGGAACGGCTAAAGCAGCAGCAAGAAGAGGAAACAATTGCCCGAAATGATGAAGCCATATCAGAGAATGATGAAGTAAATGTAGGAGTAGTCATTGGGATTGGCGCAGTTGTTCTTATTGTGTTCGGAGGACTAAGTGTTTGGATTAGCCGTAGAAGGCAAAGTAAATAGAATACATATGATAATGGTGGACAATATGGATAAAAATGGTATCTCAATTATTATTCCTGCTTATCAACCGGATGATAAACTGATTTCAACAATTAAGGATCTTGTAGAAGCAGGTTTTGCGGATATATTAGTAGTTGATGACGGAAGCGATAAATCGCTTGGTCATATCTTTGAAAAAGTACAAAAGTTTCCCGAGTGTACTTTGCTAAGGCATCAGGTAAACCGTGGGAAGGGTGCCGCCCTGAAAACAGCGATGGCGTATTTTTTGGAAAACAGGAAAGATAGCCATTGTGTCGTAACGGTGGATGCAGATGGACAGCATCTTGCAAAGGATATAGCGGCAGTTTCCAAGGCTGCGGTAAAAACGGATAAAGTAGTACTGGGTGTGCGCAACTTTTCTGATATGAATATTCCGGCAAGAAGCGTGGCAGGTAATAGAATAACTTCTGCGGTTTTCAGGCTCTTTTTTGGAATGAAAATCAAAGATACGCAAACAGGACTGCGGGCGTTTCCGAAAAGGTATTTGTCTGAGCTAATGTGTGTAGACGGCGAGCGATATGAATATGAAACCAATATGCTTTTTTTCATGAATCGTCAAAATATTCCCTTTGAACAGGTGGATATTACCACGGTTTACATTGAAGAAAATAAGTCATCCCATTTTAGAGTTGTGCGTGACAGCATACGAATTTATTCGCTCATATTTAAGTATCTGCTTAGCTCTGTTGCAGCGGCAGTTATTGACGAACTATTGTTTTACATATTTAAAAAATTTGCATTTTTAACGTTTTTACCTATTCCTTTGACCTTTACGGCAGCAATACTGGCAAGAGTATTTTCTTCCCTTGCTAACTTCTGGATAAATGCAAAGCATGTATTTGGTGATACGGCCAATAAAAAGGCACTTATCAAATACTATATACTGGCAACGGTACAAATTGCAGCTTCTGCCGCATTAGTATTTCTTGCTGAGCATATCTTCAGAATATCATCTCCGGCATTGTCTACGCTGGTCAAAATGGTTGTTGATACGATTCTGTTTTTTATCAGTTTCCGTATTCAGCATAAGTGGGTTTTTAACAGTGGAAGAAAGGAAGCAATTTGATGAAAGGAAAGAGATTGTCATTCAAAAAGGCGTATTTTATATTTCTTTCGGTTCTCGTTGCAGCGGCAATTGCTTTGCTCATATATGTGAATGTACTATTGCATCAATATGAGGATTTGAGACCGGAAAGACGTGTGGAAGAGGCTGTTGATGCGCTTGTCGCAGATGCTTCGGCGGGAGATTTTTGGAATAAATATTCATTGCCGACAATCAAATCCGGCAAATATGAAAAGCATATTGATGTGCAAAAAGAGTATCTGGCTTTGTATTCTGCAGAAAAGCTTGAATATTCACAAAAAAATGTAAGCCATGAAGAAGATGAACTCTATTACATAGTGGAAAATGATGGATTTGTGCTTGCGGAAATAAAGCTGAAAGCGACGGCACCGGCTGTTACAAAGCTTGCTGTTTTAAGCTTTAGAGAGTGGCAGATTGAATACATTAAGCCGATTTTTGAGGCAAGTGAATATACAATTTCGGTTCCTGTTGATTTTAATGTCAGTGTCAATGGTATTTCCTTGACGACGGCTGAGGGTGCTGCGGGCAGTGGAAATGAGATTATCTATACCGTAAAGGATGTATATCTGGAACCGTCTTTTGATATTACAGATAAGGATGGAAATGTAGTTACATATACCGTTGATAACAAAAAGGTTCTTGCGGAATTTTACGATTACACTTTAACGCTTCCTGAAGCTTTAATGGTTGAACTCAATGGCAAAACCTGTCAGGGCGAAGTCATTGATGGTAATCGTGTGCGTTATGACATCAGACTTCTTGAAAAACCGGTGATTTCTATCAGCGATTTTTATGGGAATACAGTCAGTTATGAGGGTGGCGATGAGTTTCCGCTTACCTATGCCACAGTAACTGCTGACAGCAGATATACCGTACAGGTTTCGGGCAAAGAGGTTCCTAAGGAAGCCATTACGTCAATGGCTAATAATGAGTATGAACAGTTGGTTGATTATGTGGATAATCTGCCCGGACTGAGTGTATATGACGTTGCAATTCTTGAGAACAATGCAGAGATATCCGTAACGGATGAAATGGGCAATCCGGTTCCTTTAGAGCAGGGACAGACTGTTTATGATTTTACATCACGGAAAAACGCACTTAAGGCAGTCCCTGATGAGGTTAGTGCAGAGATTGACGTGTTAGAAGTTGCGCAGATGTGGAGCCTGTTTATGTCCAATGATGCCCGTTTTGCCCAAATAGATCAGTATTTGATTAAGGATTCCTATCAATATAATGTTGCAGTTGAGTATGCGACAGGAGTAGATATTACTTTCACAAGTGAGCATACACTTAGAA
The DNA here is from genome assembly GCA_045542555.1 of Acetatifactor sp. GTDB lineage: Bacteria > Bacillota > Clostridia > Lachnospirales > Lachnospiraceae > Acetatifactor. The sequence continues at coordinate 78,202 of JAZQLH010000031.1, forward strand.
ACCCTGCATTTACAGAAACCTCCGTTACCAATTTTGTATGGATAGCAGATAATTGCTTTTCGGTGGATATCAGTTTTGTGAAGCATATGGTTCTGTTGGTGGGGACCAAGGTAGATGATCCAATGAATGATAGATTCTACTTTGTAAAATATGATGATACAGATGATGGTATCGACAATCCCACATGGAAAATTGCAGGTATGAAGGAGATTGTGAGCAATGAAAAATAGCGAAAAGACCGGTTCTTACGGAAAAGCGATAGGCAGGTTTGTATTGCAAGCGATGGCTTTTTTGTTAACATTTGTTGTTGCAGTTGCTGTGACATTACTGATTACTTTGAAAATGTTTTGTTCGGATTCTTTTCCCAATGTCCAGAAAACCTTTGTTACAACGATTCTTGAAACAGGACAGCTTAAGTTTTTGGCATCATGGTTTTTATCACCGGAGGAAATACAAGCAATTGTTGATCAGAACTCCATGAAAGCGTTCAATGTAGAGGTTGACACAGATTTGATTCAGAAAGGCAGTTTCGGTAATGCCGGTGTACAGATGGATGGTGTACAGGGTCAGACAGAGGATATAGAAATCGTAGAAGTAGCAGGGGCAACCTTCTCAGGAACAATGATGATTGTCAAAGACCCCTCAAGGATCAGTCTTGCAACTATCTATCCATGGAGGGAACAGGGTGTGACCCTCGACGAGCTTGTCACTTCAAACGGTGCAATCGGCGGAATAAATGGAGGACTTTACGATTCTACCAATAATACCGGAGGAAGTCCCCACGGCGTTATTGTTTCAAACGGTGAGATTCAATATAATAAGCCGCAGGAATATAAGGGACTTGTGCTCATTGGATTTACGGAAGATGATATTTTGCAAATTATAGATATTTCCAGGATGAATGCCACTGATGTTGAAAATCTCGTGGCAGAAATGAAAATCAGGGATGCGGTTACATTTCAGGAAGAAGCCAGTGACGCTAACAACCACTTTGTACAGCTTATCATCAATAATGAGGCACGAGAGATGAACGGAACGGGAAGCGGATTGAACCCTCGGACGGCAATCGGACAGCGTGCAGACGGTTCGGTTCTTATGTTTGTAACTGACGGAAGAGGTAAGTCGGGGCATCTGGGTGCATCCTGTGCAGATTTGATTGCGGTTATGCAGGAGTTTGATGCAGTTAATGCTGCCAATCTTGATGGTGGCAGTTCTACCTGTATGTATTATGACAACGAATATCTTATGACGAGTGTTACTTTCTATTATTCAAATTCATCTTGGAGATTGCCGGCAGGTTTTATTGTTAAATAGTTGTAATGAAGAGCTGCAATAAATGTGCGCAAAAGATAAAGGGAATGTATGGATATGAAAAGAATAATCAGGCTTAATCTAACTATAATTCTGATAATAAGTGTCTGGTTATCAGGATGTGCTCAAACGTCATCGGTTGAACAGCCTACGGAAGCTGTGTTGGTACAAGAGCAGACGCCTTCTTTGGAGCAAATCGAGCAGACACAGCCTTTAGAGTCTGAGGTTGTTCCTGAGCCTGTTTTTGTAGAGCGGGATATTACGCTTATGGCAGTAGGGGACAATTTAATGCATATGGGAATTGTTTATACAGGATTAAAGAAAGATGGTTCTTATGATTACTCCGTCTTGTTTGAAGGAATATCAGATTTTTTGGATGTGGCGGATATAAAAATTATTAATCAGGAGACCATTTTGGGCGGAAATGAACTGGGTTTTTCCGGCTTTCCTTATTTTAATTCACCCACAGAAGTGGGAGATGCCATTGCTGAAGCCAAATTTAATGTGGTGCTGCAAGCATCCAATCATTCTGCTGATCAGGGAATAGCCGGATTGCAGAATTGTGTATCCTTTTGGGAAGGGCATCCTGAGGTGCTTATGACAGGTATTTATGGGGAGAGTGCTAAGACCCATGATATACCGACGCTCATGATTGATGATATCACCTTTGCCGTGTTAAATTATACCTACGGACCCAATATGGAAGTGCTTCCAAGCTCTATACAGGGACATTTAGATATGCTGTGCAACTGGGATGAAAAGACCGGACGTATAGACTTTACGACGATACATCCTCAAGTGTTAACAGATATCGAAGAAGCGTCTCAAATTGCGGATGTTGTGATTGTGTGTCCACATTGGGGCACAGAATATACAACTGTACCTTCAAAGTATCAGAAGGAGTTTGCTGCGCAGATGACACAGGCGGGGGCAGATTTGATTATCGGTACCCATCCCCACGTAGTACAGCCTGTGGAGTGGGTTGAGAGCGAAAACGGAAACAGAGCACTTTGCTATTATTCTCTTGGAAATTATGTTTCCACACAAAAAGAAGGGATAAGTATGCTGGAGGCCATGGCATGGGTTACCTTCCGTGTGAAAGAGGACGGCGTAGTGATTGCTGAAGATAAATCAGGAGTTTTTCCCATGGTCTGCCATTATACCAGTGGACCGGTGCGGCTTGAAAGCGTATATCTGTTAGAAGATTATACGCAGGAGCAGGCGGCAAGGCATGGAATTCATAATTACGGCGGAGTCAATCTTACCTTAAGTGATTTGCAAGGCTGGAGTGATGAAACCCTTGGAGATTTTGTTTTGTCTGCCGATGAGGTGTTGGGAGACAGTGAAATAACGGATGAAGAATAATTGGAAAATTTCCTATTGACTCTCCCCTAAGGGGATAATCCAAAATGTGAAATATAAGAGGAAAGGAGGACATCAGATGCTTAAAATTGGTGAGTTTTCAAAGCTTTCGCATCTTACCGTTAAGGCGCTGCGGTTTTATGAAAAAGAAGGACTTTTAATCCCTCAGTCGGTTGATGACTGGACAGGGTATCGTTTTTATGAAACCGGCCAGCTTGCGGACGCAGCTAAAATTAAGGCATACAGGCAGCTGGGCTTATCGATTGAAGAGATTAAGGCAATCCAAAATGGTGCAGATTTAAAGCTTATATTTGCTGAGAAAGCGGAAGTGCTCAGAAAACAAAAAGAAGATATCGATGTTCGTCTTTCCATCATAAATCATATTTTGGAGGAAGATGAAATGAAGTATCAAGTAACAGTAAAAGAAATCCCTGCAACAATTGTTTATTACACAGAGATGAGAGTGAAGGCATTTTCTGACATGATGCAGCTGATTCCTGAGCTTGGAGCAGAATGCATGGCACTTAATCCCCAGATTAAGTGTACAGAGCCAGGCTATGAATTCTGCGAGTATCTGGACGAGGAGCACAAGACTTCGGATATCCTGATTCGCCACAATGAGGCTGTGGACCGTATGGGCAAAGAGAGCGATCGGATTAAGTTCAGAGAGATTCCGGCGGTGAAGGTGCTTAGTATTTTCCATAGGGGTTCCTACGATGAGATTGGCGAGGCATATGCATACATTATGAAATATGCAGAGGAGAACGGCTACAAAGTCGCAGGCCTGTCACGTGAATGCTATATTGACGGCATTTGGAATAAAGAATCTGTGGAGGAGTGGCTTACGGAGATTCAGCTTCCGATTGAGGGGTAAAAATTGTTGACAGGAGTGCGTCAGTGCGGAAAGACTTATATTATTAAAGAATTTGGAAAAGATGAATTTGAAGATACAGCCTATTTTAACTTTGATGGGAATACCGGTTTAAAATCTGTTTTCGATTATGATTTTGATGTGGAACGTATTATTGACGAGCTTGCTAATGTGGTTTATGGTAAGAAGATTATTCCCGGAAAGACATTAGTTGTTTTTGATGAGATTCAGGACTGTCCACGTGCAATACAGTCTCTGAAGTATTTTTGCGAAAATATGCCAAAGCTTCATGTTATTGCAGCGGGGTCCTTACTGGGTGTAGCACTTCGGAAAGAAGGTATTTCTTTTCCTGTAGGTAAGGTAGACCGTATTGAAATGTATCCAATGAGTTTCGAGGAGTTTGTGATTGCAGACGGTGGAGGCAAATATATTGACGGAGTGGCTAAACTTGCATTCGAAAGAGAAATTCCGGAAATATATACAGTGCCGTTAGAGAAATACTTGAAGAATTATTATATTGTCGGTGGTATGCCGGAGGCTGTACAGACATGGGTAGATACCCATGATTATAAAGAAGTGGAAGAAGTTCAGGATAGAATTCTTAAGGATTATGCTGATGATTTCGGCAAACATACTACACCTGATACAGCTACAAAAGTGCGAATGATTTGGGATGCGATTCCTTCGCAGATAGCAAGGGATAATAACAAATTCATCTTTTCGCATGTAAAACAGGGCGCAAGAGCAAAAGATTTGGAAGATGCGTTGGAATGGATTGTTAATGCAGGAATTGCGTATAAGTTAAATCTGGTGTCAATACCGGAACTTCCATTATCCGGAATGGCTGACAACATGTATTTTAAGATGTATATGTCTGATGTGGGACTTCTCAGAAGAAAATCAAATGTGAATTACAGAACGATTTTAGAAGGCGATGCTTCATACCTTCATTTTAAAGGTGCATTAACAGAGAATTACATTATGACCCAGCTCAAATGCATGGGAGTTGAAAGCTATTTCTGGAGAACAAAAGCAGATGCAGAAATGGATTTCATCTCGGATTACGAAGGATTACTTCTTCCAATAGAAGTAAAATCAGCTGACAATACGAAGGCTAAAAGTTTGCATTTGTTTTGCAACAGATATTGTCCAAAGATGGCAATTAAGACTTCTTTGAAAAATGTGGGAGATAACATGGATGGCGATACACATGTGTGGAGTATTCCCTTGTATGTGATTTTCGGACTAAAGGAATATGTAGCCCATGAGATGGGATGGTAACTGAATTTGCAAGCACGATGAATCTATTGGAGTATGAAGCGTTATTGCAGTGGGTGATGGGACATCAAATTTAATAAGGGAAGTGATGAAAACCTCGGCTTTGGCTGGGGTTTTTTGTGTTTCGGACACATTAATTGGACTGAGTGTGTGCTAAATTATAGATGTAACAAGAAAACAGCAAAAGAAAGAGAGGCACGCTTATGGAAAAAATTTATTTTACAATCGCAGGTACGAAACATCATTACGGGCAGGAGTATTTTGAGCCCAAGATGGAAGTGAAGCTGGTAAAGGACCCGGAGAACGAGTTTGACAAAGAGGCCATCAAGGTGGAAATGGATGGACTTGGTCTTGTGGGTTATGTGGGAAACAGCCCTTATACCGTGCTGGGCGAGAGCATGAGCGCAGGCAGGCTTTATGATAGGATTGGCGACACCGCAAAGGGTGTAGTGAAGTATGTGTTGCCCCAGGGGATTTTGTGTGAGCTGGTTATAGAAAACGAAAGCGTATAGGCCGGAAAAAACAGGAAGAGGTGAGACTATGTATAAATATTGCAGAGAAATTATGTGGTCGGTAGAGGATCATGCTTTTGTTGCGACAGTTGTTGAATTGCCGGGGTGTAAAGCAGTCGGTAAGAATGTGGTCGAGGTTGTGAAGAATCTGGACATAGCTATTGAGAGCTGGATTGAAGCCGCAGAAGGGGCGGGGCGAGCAATTCCCGGTCCGTTGTATTACGAGTCAGCAGACATTGATAATGTGCCGGAAGATGAGAAAATGCCATACTATGATTGTGCCAGCCGGACGTGGAAAGTTGTTACAGAATGTGGAATGGAAGAAGGAGACGCTATATACATTGCCAGTGAATTTGTAAAGGGTGGTCTGATTTATCCCTTTCACAGTGAGCCCCCAGAGGAGGAGCAGCACCCTAATCATACACATGCTTTCTCTTCAGTAGTGGAATATTTACTGAAAAAACCGTGCTATTTTTCCATTGAAGGGTTTGAAGAATACTATAGCAAGCAGGAAAGGGAATTGTTGGAGGACTTGAAAAAGAAGGTGACATGCATCAAAGAAAGCGAGGTATAGGTTGAGAGGAGGCAAGTGTATTTAGCACAGCGGATGCCAACGCCAAAATCAGTGAGGGCAGGAAAGCACAATTTTACTCGACAGTTCCGGTGGATGAAGAACAGGGGCTTTCTTGTGATCTGAAGGATATTCAGTGGGGAGAGTATCTGCAACAATTCTGTGCGATGACAATTGCTTTGGACCGGTATCAAACAGATTTAAATGATGCGTTGTCCGATGTGGATATGAAGATATGCGATATTATGCATTATGTGGAGTTGTATGAAGTGCAGGGACGGTGCGAAGAACTGGTGGAGCGTTTGCGGGAATGCCGCAGGCAGAGGCGCAGGATTAAAGACGAAATGTTTTGTGCAGATATTTTTCAAAGAGCCATCGGTACCAAGGAAAATCTGGCTAAGGCCAAAGAAGCGATGAAGCAGATTCGTAAATTAGATACCAGAAAGTATGCGCCCAGAAAGCTTTCGGATTTGTTTGCAGATGGGGTGGAAAGGCAGAAGATGGAAGAGAGTAATTGGCCGGTGGCGGAGGCTGTGTCGGATGTGATACAGGATACCCAGGAGGAGGCTGTTATGGAACGTGTGAAATAAGAGACCGTGTTTGACGGTAGAGACAATGACTGGAGAGAATTTGCCAGACAGCAGGTAGAATTCTATGGAAATATTAATCAGTACATCACCAATCAATATATTCGCATGGACGAGCTGGATGCCCGCATTGAAGAACTTCTGGAGCTGAGTGAAGATGCCAATTATAATGTGGCTCAGGGCAGCCTGCTTTGACTGTGGGGCAATGAGGGAGGCGTATCAGTATAGTTTGAATGTAATGGATGAGGTGATGGAGGAGAAAACAGGGGGCCATGGAAAACAATATATGTCTGAGTAATTTATATATAAACAAAGTGAGTATCGCCAAGGAAATCCCCCACGGGAATTATCTTAAGGACTTGCCGGTTGTGAAAAATCTAAAGAAGATGGGAGGCATCCGGCTTACCAAGAATGTGACCTTCCTGGTGGGGGAGAACGGCGTGGGCAAGTTTACGCTGATTGAAGGGATTGCAGTGGCCATGGGATTCAATCCAGAGGGAGGAACCGGATTATACATATTGGACGAGCCGGAGGCTGCATTATCGCCCATGCGATTGATGAGGCTTATGTGCTATATGCAGGATTTGGTGCAAAAGGACTCCCAATTTATCATTTCCACCCATTCGCCCATACTGATGACCTTTCCGGGGGCGGAAGTGCTGGAGATAACAGAGGAAGGGATTCAGACGGTGGATTACAAGGATACGGAGCATTTTCTGATTACGAAGCGGTTTATGGATGCGCCGGAGAAGATAGTGGAGGAGTTGCTGGGGTGATGTTGCAAATAATGACATATTATGTTAAAATACGTCTGTAATATCTTGCTGAAAATGCGGAGTGTAGGTATTGGAGGAAGGGGTAGGGGAGAAGAAGAGAAGGATAGATGTCACGGCAACAAGTTGCTTTTCTGGGAAGAATGTAGGAAAATCAAGGGTTCTGGGAGTTTGAGAGAGGATTTTTATACCAAATTTAAGACGGAAAATTGAGGATTTGGGGCTGTGACATGGCGGAAATGTGAGAGTTAGGAACTCTGTAAATGATGTTTCTATTTTATAAAAAAACGTGATAAAATGTTATTATTAGTAAACAGCAAAGGAGAAGAAAGATGACAGACTATCCGTATATGATGAGTAACAACAAAATTGCGTCAATATTTGACAAAATTCAGCAGGCGGCAAGGCCGCCGAAATTTACTATTGAAATACTGCGTTCTCTTGGATTTACAAGTACGAATGATCGAGCATTCATTCCGTTGGCTAAGAAATTGGGTTTTTTAGCAGACGACGGAACACCGACAGCACTTTATGATCAATTAAAGGATGGGATGTCTAAAAAAATAGTAATCGCTCAACAAATAAAGAGCTTGTATGCAGAATTATATGCAATTAATTTGGAAATTCATAATGCGCCTGAAGCTGAAATAAAGGGAGCTATTGGAAGAGTTACAGGAAAAGATGGAGATGGTGTAACCAGAATTTACAATACTTTCCGTGCATTGTGCAACTATGCAGATTTTAACGGAATTAGAAATATAACTGAACAGCCCAAAGAGGAAGTGATTGAGCAGAAAGTAGAAAGGGCGACAGTTGCTTCTTCCAGTACGCCGCAGTTTCATTATAACATACAGATTCATTTGCCGGCGACAACTGATATTTCAGTATATAATGCAATTTTTAAAAGCTTAAAAGATAATCTACTAATGTAATGGGGGTAAGTATGAACGAACCAACATTGAGACAATTTGTGTTTAATGGATTACTGTTAAATGATTCATTGGAAAAATTAGCAGAAAATCAAGGGATAAAAGTTTGTGAATCGGGCGATTTAGTGCAGGTTGCAAGAGTTGTGGAAGCGGACTTTAGTCCAGTGGTGTGGAATAATGCTATTAATATGGGGTCTGTATATCAAGCGATTTTTTGTATAGAAAATACAATAAGAAATTTTATTGTAGAAAGAATGTCAGAAAGACATGGGCTTGATTGGTGGGACCAAAAAGTTCCTATGAATATTAAAAAAGCAGTTGAAAAATTAAAAAAGGAAGAAAGTAAAAATAAATTTTTTTCTAGTCGTTCTGATTCAGAAATCGGATATACGATGATGGGAAATTTAGGGCAAATAATAATCAATAATTGGGAAGATTTTTCAGATATTATTCCGAGCCAAGCTTGGTTAACGTCACGTATGGATGATTTAGAAATGGCGAGAAATATCGTGATGCATACAGGTGTATTGCCGCAAATCGAAATTGATAGAATAACTAGCATTGTAAGAGATATTTTAAGGCAAATAGGTTAAGAATACCACCAAATTGTAGAGAAGACTATTGCCTGGAGAGGAGTTTGTTAAATGAAGGTACTTTTATTGGGGAATGGATTTGACCTAAATCATAAATTTCCTACAAGCTATATCAATTTCTTAAATACAGTTACGTTTATGAGAGAAGCTGATAGGGAAAAAATATCTACAATAGGACATGTTTTCGGAAGTGAAGAATTACAGAAGAAAGATCCGTTTATTAGGGAATGTTATGAAGTACATTCATGTATATATGATGAAGTTGCTGTTGATAAGAAGTCGATTGAAGCAATAGTAGACTTGGCACAAGAAAACCTGTGGTTCAATTATTTATCTGATAGCGTAGCAAAGAATATGACATGGATCGATTTTGAAAAAGAGATTGTGCGTGTGTTAGAGGCATTTTTCAATTTCTTTGAAAGTGAGATTCTTAAATTGGAAAATAATCATGTCATTTTTGATTTTGCTGAGTTTAAAAGGCAAGAAGATAAGTACATAATTAAATGTTTTCCATTTTTCTTTGAGAAAATGGAAAATCAAGTACGTATTAATGCAGAGATGATGCGGATTAACGATAAGTTTGTCAAAGAAAAGATATCCGGTTCGGGAACATATCATCTATGCGAAGATAAAATAATAGATGAGTTGTATAAATCATTGAGGGCTTTGGCAGACATCTTAAAATTGTATCTCAAGGTGTTTGTGGATGAACCATCATTAGAATATGCAAAACTAGGAATAAAACCTAAGTTTGTCTCGTTGCCAGCAGCGGAGCAAATGCATTCGTTTAATTATACAAATACTTATGAGATTTTATACAGACCAAATGTTGTTGAGCATATCCATGGGAATACAAATACAGATATTGTTTTAGGGGTAAATCCGGATAAAACTGATGAAGTATATAGTATAGATACAGCGTTTCTGCAGTTTAAAAAGTATTTCCAAAGAACATTTTATTCCACAGATAATACATTTTTGAAGAAAATCTATGGTCAACAAAGAGCAAGAACATTAGAAGGAATAGAGCTATATGTGGTAGGACATTCGTTGGATGTTACAGACAAAGATATAATTCAATTAGTATTTGAATCAGCTAGTAAAATCTATGTCTTGTACCATAGTGATATTTCTGCGAAGTCTCAAATCAGAAATCTGGTAGAGATATACGGAAAGCAGGGATTAGATAGGCTGAGAGCAGAAAAAGATTTGTGTTTTTTGAAGCAGTCTGAAGTTGAGTGGATTTTTCCAACAATTGAAAAGGCAGACTAAGATTCCATGAATGCTGACGGAAGGCGCTTGATTGTGCAAGTAGCGGTCAGTGGTTAAGTCGAGAGTGTATGTTAAAGTACATGTCACAGATTTAAACAAGATCCTTAAAAAATATAAAATTATGGATAATTTGCAAAAGGGACAATAATAGATTTTTGAACATACAAATATTTGGCACAAAAAAGTGAAATGATATAAAGAAAGCCCAACGATATTTCAAGGAGCATGGTATCAAGTTCCAATTCATTGATATGAATGAATTGGAAATCAGCAAAGGTGAATTCCGTAGTGTGTGGCAGGCGGTAGGCGGCATTAATGCAATGATAAATGAGGATTGCTAGGATGAGTTGGGATTTGTAAAGCATATCTCAGAGGATGGGCGTGAAGAGAGACTTCTGGCGAATTAGCAAGTGATAAAGACGCCGATTGTTAGAAATGGAAAGCAGGGGACGGTAGGATATGCACCGGAGCTTTGGAAAGTTTGGACGTAAAATTGAAATCAAAGTACAAAGGAAGTGAATTATCGTGATTATAACAATTGGTTCAAGGGTAAAAGATAAAGAGGGTCAAACATATTTGTTGACGGAAGAATTAGGTCATGGAGGATTTGGATGTGTATATAAAGCTGTTCGAGATAGAGATAAGGCAATATATGCAGTAAAGACCTTGTTGTTTTCGTTTGCAAATGAGGATGCAGTAAGTTCATTTAAAAATGAAATTGTTCTTTCGGAGAAAATCTCTGGAGCGCATGTTATTCGTTATGAATATGCGCATGATGGCGAAGAATATCCGGAGTTACCACCGTATATAATTATGGAATACGCTAATGGAGGAACATTAAGGGATAGACTTGATGAAAGAAAGGCAAATAATGCTCCTTTTTCTAAGGAAGAGTTAGTGCCTATTTATAAGCAACTTATAGATGGAATGATTTCAATAAACGCGGAACTAGTACATAGAGATATTAAGCCAGAGAATATCTTGGTTAGTAACGATACATTAAAGATTACGGATTTCGGTTTGGCAAAAATTGCATCTGAATCGACAAGAACTATGTCTTTTAAGGGATATGGAACAGTTCCTTATATAGCACCGGAGGCATGGAATTCTGATAAAAATACAATACAGATGGATATATATTCTATGGGTATTGTTTTTTATGAATTGGCAACTTTACAGTATCCTTATGAAGTTAAATCTAATGATGTTGAAGCATACAAAAATGCGCATTTGTTTTCGCGGGTCAAAAATGTATATGAGCTGCAGAAGAATGCAGGAGTAGATATCGCATCAATCATTATGACCATGTTAGAAAAACCTACACAAAAAAGATTTGTGGCATGGGAAGATGTTGGTAAGCAATTGGGAAACACTTCTTCAGGAACGACTGAAAAGATGAATAGCGTTGTTAATTTGGCAATAGCGAAAAAGCTCCAGAATGACACGCAAGAGCAACAGCGGCTAGAAGAGGAGAATCGGAAGCGAAAAGAGAAAGAAGATTTTTGCAATTTAGTCAGGAATCAATTTGAAAGTGCGGTCGTAGATTGCATAAGTAGATTTATAGATCAATATAATGAGCATTGCTCAAGTATTGATAAAGCTAAACTACATGACAATTCTTATCGTTCGCAAGAATTATTTCAATATCAACTGAATATTCCATCGGTAACAAATATTACTATAAAATGCAAAGTTGTTCAGCCAGATTCAGAGACCAGGGAAGTGGATATGGGAGCTGCATTTGGCTATAGTTATGGTTATCATAAAAAAGAAGTAAGATATACTCCGCAGTACAAAAAGAAAAATATTATGGGGTGGGTTGAAATTGAAAACAGCAATGAATTTGGATTCAACCTATGGCTTGTTCAAACGGATGGAATCTATGGTGATTGGTATATACTTAGAAATAAAAATAATGGAATATATATGACAAATTATGAGCCAGCAAAAGAGCCATTTGCTTTTTCTATAAATGATTTAGGTGAAGCATTAAAGGGGATTGAAGCATTTAGTTTTTATACGTCGTCAGTAGAAGCGTTTGATGAAGATGCTTTCCTGGAATATATAGCAGAATTGATTCAAAGGTAAACAGCGAGCAATGGAAGTATTATTTGCATATGGTTACAGTAGGTAGCAACTGTGCTAGGCTGGTAATCGTCAAGGTGCTATTGCAGAGAAAAATGTGGTAGTGCCTTTTCTAATGCCTTAAGAGTAAGTGATTAACTAATCGCTTACAGATGATATGGCAAAAATTAAATAGCGTGGATATAATATGTTTACTGTAGGATACAGCCGTGCTAGCTCTTTGAAAGGAGAATGATTATGAGTAATACAAAGAGATGTGACAATAATGGTAGAGTGCTTCCGAGGGGGAGGAAAGTTGGATGAAACCCAGAACAGCAAAAAGCACAGAGCTATATGAAATGATGCTTCGCAGAGGTTATCCGGAACCTTTTTGTGACCAGATTACAAGGAATCTAAACACTGATTGGACAGCACAGAGAATGATAGGATATTTGTCCCATTACAAAAAGCTTCCAATGGAAGAAGTGGTTGATGAGATGTTGGCAATATTAAGTGACCGGAACCGCATTATGCAGAAAAAAGAACTGGAAAGCGTAAATGCGAAATGGAACGAGTATATGGATGCAAGATACGATACCTAATTTAGAGGTTTAAATATTATGAAAATATTTGTAGATGCAGATGCCTGCCCGGTAGTTCGTATTGTAGAAAACATCGCAAAGAAATACAATGTGCCGGTTACCTTACTCTGCGATACTAATCACATACTTTCATCCGATTACAGTGAAGTGGTGATTGTAGGAGCAGGGGCTGATGCGGTGGATTTTAAGCTCATAAGTCTGTGCCGGCAGGGTGACATTGTGGTAACCCAGGATTACGGCGTAGCGGCCATGGCCCTGGGCAAGAATGCCTATGCAATTCATCAGTCCGGCAAATGGTTTACGGATGAGAATATCGATCAGATGTTACTGGAAAGGCACCTTGCCAAGAAGGCGCGAAGAGGCAGTTCCAAGAATCATTTGAAGGGTCCTCGCAAACGGACTGTAGAGGATGACCAACGGTTTGAAGAGAGTTTTGAAAAGCTTTTATATAAAGCGCTTGTGTAAAGCGTTCGTTTAAAACAAAAGTTTAGCGGAAAGACGGATAGGAAAGATGGCAAAGTCAGGCAATTACTATTATGACCAACTAAATAAAGAGCAGCAGAGAGCCTACTATGCCATGAAGGAAGGTTTGTTAAATTTGCAGGATTCCTTTGCGGTGCCCATGCTTTCCCGGAAAGAATTGTCGGATATTTATTTTATGATTCGTATGGATTGTCCGGCAATCTTTTATTCGGTGACATTTTCTTACAAGTATTATGCGGATTCCACGGCAGTGGAGATGGTGCCGCAGTATCTTTTTTCCAAGGATAAAATCAAGGAACATCGTCAGGCCATGGAGTCAAGGGTGAAGAAGCTGGCTCGTCAGGCGGCGAATTTGGATGAGAAGGGGAAAGAGCTTTTTATCCATGATTTTATTGTGGAGAATGTGAAGTATGATAAGCTGAAGAAGGAGTATTCCCATGAAATCATAGGCGCCTTGGGCAATGGTGTGGCGGTCTGTGAGGGAATCGCCAAGGCAGTCAAGATTCTGTGCGATGAGCTGAATATCTGGTGTATCATCGCTTTGTCGGAAGCCAATCCGGATAAAGGGATCAAGTACAGACATGCATGGAATGTGATTCGAATTAACGGTCAGTTTTATCATCTGGATGCAACCTTTGACAACACCCTTTCCAAAGACGATACGGTGCGATATGACTATGTGAATCTGTCGGATAAGCAGATTTTCAGAGACCATGAGCCTGTTATCTGGAAGGTGCCGGCTTGCAATGATAGCGACCATTTTTATTACAAAGAAAAGAAAATCTCATGGACTACAATGGACGAAGTTAGAAACCGAACCAAACAGGCGGTAAAAAAGGGGAAAGTGCTTTTGTTCCATTGGCGGGGCGGATATCTGACGAAAGAGGTTTTGGCGGAGCTTCTGGAGCTGTTTGATGAAGAAGCCAGGGCCAAGGATAAGCGTGCATTTGTTTCTGTCAATTGGCTCCAGGCGGTACTGCGGGTGCGGTTTGCGGATGGAATTGGTGAGGAACAGATTGAAATGGAAGAGGCGAATGAAGGGGAGAAAGACTAGCGGCGCGGACAAAGATATACTGGCGCTGATTCGGTATTTCGATGTCTGAATCGCATATAACAGAATACGAAAAAGGGCACAGAACAAAATCGAATATTTGTTCTGCGCCCTTTCAAAGCTCTCTTATTCAAAATAAACAAGAACTATTCCATCATGGTTCTTCCAAACAAACTTACCATTTTATATGGACCGTACCACGGAATACTTGCATCGAAATATGTTGCGCCTGCAGGGACCGTCACATTAAACTTTTCATCACGAAAATCGTACTGTAGCTCGTAGGATACCTGATTATGCTTTTGCATATCGGAAACAACGGAAGCGGGTAAGGCATCCCATTCTCTACAGTCGATTACAACGGTTTCCCCAACCTGTGCTTCGCTTATAAGCGCCGCCATTCTATCTTCATAAATTTCCTGCCAGCTTGGCTCTTCCGGCATGCTTGGTTCTTCCTGTGTACCCGTTGAATCAGACGCAGCACACTCCTCAAATTCACCTGTACTGCTGTTAAGGGTATAGGTACCGGGCTCGGTTACCGTATCAACGTAATTACCATCAACGAATTTTGCAATCGCCGCTCCCTGTGCAAGGGTAACACGA